>NZ_JBNDMO010000010.1:0-312101 GCF_050436625.1 Paraburkholderia sp. GAS334
GCGATTCACCTGGCGAACCCCCATGGAAAATCCGTACATATTGCGCGATGAGACACGCCGCACCATCGAGTCGCGCTACGCTGATGTTGCCTTTGCTATGAGCGACACCTCAATGGAGAGCCGGATGCGCTGAGAGGTGCACGTCCGGTTCGGGGAGGAGAAACAGGGAAATAGTTCGACTACGCCCTGTTTCTTACTCCACTGAAGATTCGTGGCAAATGGGTTTATCTGTACCGGGCGGTGGATCGAGTCGGCCAGACGGTGGACTTCATGCTCAGGGCAAAGCGCGACGTGAGCGCTGCCAAAGCCTTTTTCAGAAAGGCGATCAAATATCAGGGCCAGCCGCCAGAGACGATCACGCTCGATGGTTATGCTGCCTCGCATCGGGCGGTGCGTGAGATGAAGGCCGATGGCCTGCTGCCTGAGGATACGAAGGTCCGGTCCTCGAAGTACCTGAACAACTTGGTCGAACAGGACCATCGAAACATCAAGTCCAGAACGAACGTGATGCTCGGCTTCAAACGGTTCAGGAGCGCCGCGACCACGATTGCCGGCATCGAGTTGATGCACCGAATTCGCAAGGGGCAGTTCAACCTCTCCATTCCCGGGCCCAAAGATGCCGTTGTGCCTGCCGTCTGGAATGCTGTCCTATCTGATCGATAAGGCATCCGTAACTATAGGAAACTTTTCGGCCAATCCACCTATTTGCACCAGAGCCGGCGCTGGCGAGGTTCAATGCTAGCTGCCGAAAACCCCATGCTTTTTAACAATCCCGAAACCTGACCGCAATTCAGCTGTCGACTGGTCATTCAACGCAGCGCGTGACGGGTGGCACAATGCGCGCGGCGTGCCCCGATGTGCCCCGCAAAGGAGATCAGACTCGTCGCGCCGCCCATCATCCCTTCAGATATATCTTGAGCCGCTTTGCCGAGTTGCGCAGATGCGTCTCGGCGGCTAGACCGGCTTGTTCGGCATCGCTGGCGCTGATCGCCTCGAAGATCTGCTTATGCTCCTGCTGCACTGCCTCGATGAGGTGCGCATGCTGGCTCTTCGTGTTGTTGCGCGCCTGCCGGATCAGACGCCGCGCGCCATGTTCGAGATGTTCGCTCAGCGCCTGAAAATGCGGGTTGTGCGTGGCGTCGACGATGGCCTGATGGAAGGCGAAATCCTCTTCGTCGCCGAGGCGATCGTTGGCGATTTCATACTCCATGCCGATCAGCGCGCGGCGAATCCGCTTCAGATCGTCTGCGGTGCGCCGCATTGCCGCGAAACGCGTGGCCGCCACCTCGACGGTAATCAGCAACTCCATCACCATCGTGAGCGAATCCTTCTCGCCAAGTTCGACTTCCTGCATCCGGAATGCCTGGCGCTGGCTGCCATCGGTCACGTAGACGCCGCTGCCCGCCTTCGATGTGACGAGCCCTTCGGATTTCAGTTTCGAGAGCGCTTCGCGCACGACAGCCCGACTCACGGAAAACTGCTCGCCCAGGAGCCGCTCGCTCGGCAGACGATCGCCCGCGGTGAATTCCTTTGCGCGGATCGCCTGTGCGAGGTGCGCGGCAATCTCATCGGGCAAATGCTGCGGCCCGCCAGGGCTGGCCGCCCCGGCGGACGTTTTGCCGCGCACCTCACGTGGAGTGGTTCGCGCCTGGAGCGCTTTGTACCTGGTAGTGGGTTCCGCAGACATGTCGATCCGGTTCCTGAATTGGCCTTACAGGCGAATCTAGCATATTTCGCGCATCTCACGCCGGGTTAAGTCGCATTGACACTTCGAAACTCGTCCCTTAGTATCCAAACCTGTCAGACCAGTTATGTTTTCTGACATACCAGTTTCAAAGCAAGAAGGCGCCTCGCGATGCCGACGCGCCAGTATCGAATCCGTCTCTGTGGAAAAGTCATGAACATGCTGAACGCCGAGCTGGTCGAGTTGCACGGCATTGAACCCGGCTGGCGCTTCGGCCTGTCGTTCGACGTGCGCTGGAGCGAACTGGATGCCTTCGCGCACGTCAGCCATCGCAGTTATTTCACGTGGTGTGAGGAAGCGCGCAATGCCTACTTCGCGTCGCTCGGCGAACCGGCATTTTCCGTCGATGCCGCCGGACCGGTTTTGAAAGACGTCGGCTTCACCTACGAGCGTTCGCTGGATCAGAGTAGCCAGGTTGTCGTGACCGCGCGTGTCGCATGGGTGCGCAACACCAGCTTCCGCATGGAGTTCGCCGCGTGGAGCCGTGAACTCGTCGGACGGGGCCACGCCATCTGCATCTGGATGCGCAACTCGACCGGCGAACTCGTCGCGCTGCCGGACGACCTGCGCTGTCGAATTGCGCAGCGTGACGAGCCCCAGGATCTGCGTGGCGTGAAGTAGCGCCCCCGAGTGTGCCCGAGCGAGGCAACCGCAAGAGCGCCAGAACAACGAGAGACACCATGACTCCCTCCCCTGACTACCAGCCGCGCGACGCCTGGTTGATCGCAGCCTTGTTGACGGGCCTCGCCCTCATCAACTTCCTGGACAAGATCGTGCTGGGCATGCTGGCAGTGCCACTGATGGCCGAGTTCAATCTGTCTGCGTCCGAATTCGGCGTGATTGCCGGCAGTTTTTTCTGGTTGTTCTCCACGTCGAGCGTGCTTGTCGGTTTTCTTTCGACCCGCGTTCCCACGCGCTGGCTCCTCCTCGCGATGGCGCTCAGCTGGTCGCTTCTACAACTCCCGCTGGCCTTTGCCGCTGTCACGTTCACCATTCTTATTTGCCGCGTCGTGCTTGGCGCGGCAGAGGGTCCGGCCTCCGCGCTCTCGATGCACGAACTCTTCAAGTGGTTCCCCGACGAGAAGCGCAACCTGCCGGTGGCCATCTTGAACCAGGGCGGGGCGTTGGGTCTCGTGCTCTCGGGCCTGCTGATTCCCCCGGTTACGCAGCACTTGGGCTGGCGCATGAACTTCATGCTGCTGGGCGTCATCGGCGCTCTCTGGAGCGTGCTTTGGCTGCTTTTTGGCAAAGAGTCCCGTCCCGAGGCGCACACGGTCCAGCGCGACGGTCTGCAAACCGCCCTGAAGATCGGCGCGGATCAGTCCGCACGGTTGCCGTATCGCACGATACTCGGCTCTCCCGCGGTTCTGCTCGTCTTCCTGCTCGGATTCGCGACGTACTGGACGACGGGTCTCGTTCTCACCTGGCTGCCTGCCTATCTGCAGAAAGGCCTCGGGTTCGACGCCGTGACCGCCGGCCGGATGTTTTCGATGACCGTGATGTTCACAACGCCCTATACGATCGCCCTCAGCTGGTTTTCTCAGCGCCTGCAGTCGCACGGGGCATCGACGCGGCTCGCACGCGTCCAGGTCATCAACGCGACATTTCTCGCTGGTGGCGCACTATTGATCACGCTGACACTCGTCGATCTCCAGCCCACGGCGAAGGTGTTGCTGTTCGCTCTGGCCAATGCGCTCCCCTCGATCTGTTTCGCGCTCGCCCCTGCGATCCTTGCCGAGCTGGTGCCGGCCGGCCAGCGTGGTGCGATCATGTCCATCTATACGGCGCTCGCCAGTTCGGCCGGAGCGATTGCGCCGGCCGTGATGGGCCGGCTCGTTCAGGCAAGTGGCAACTCCAGCGCGCACGGGTATGAGACCGGCTTCGTCATTGGTGGAGCATTGCTGATCGCCGCCGCCCTCGCCAGCGCACGCTACCTGCATCCCGAGCGTGCCCGCCTCGCTATGGCGCGCCCGCCGCTTTCGGGACCGCTCGAACATCTTCAGTGACGGCTCGCCATTGCCGATGACCTGCCCGCCGTTATGTACACGCGTAAGCATCCATTAATCGAAAGAAGCCTGCCAAGAGCAACAGATATGAACGATCACCCAGCTTCCTCCCCGGCCGACCGCCCGCTCGAACGCGAGGCGAGGTACCCCATGCCAGAACGTGAATTGATGTATATGGGTGCTTCCGTGCGTCTGGTGCACGCCGAAAACGGTGCCGTCGTCAACCGCGCGGTGCTGGATAACGCGAGGCTCGTCAAGCATCAGGATGCCACGCCCTACCTTTTGACCGACGGCGTCTGGGTCTTGCCGGGCACTTCATTGAACGCCGCCGTGATCGAAGGCCCCGACGGACTGATCGTGTGGGAGACCGGTGAGAACGTCGAGCATGGGAGGCGCTACCGGGAACTGGTCCGCCGCATCAGTTCCAAGCCGATCAAGGCCGTCATCTACAGCCATACCCACTATACGTTGGGCACGACTGCACTCATCGAGGGCGAAGAGGACGTGATGGTGATCGGCCACCCGAAGCTCAACGAGAACATGCAGGTGGCCGCGCTCGGCTCTTACTTTCCCGAGGTCGAACCGCTGCAACGTGCGCGCGCCGTCCAGCACGCCCAGATTTTTCTGCCCGAAGAGGGGGAGGATGCGAGGCACGGCTTCAGCGTCGAACTCGGTGAGAGCGGCTTCGTCCCGGTGAATAAGCCGGTGCGGCATGGCGAAGCGTTGACCGTCGCGGGCGTACGCCTGCAGTTCTTCACCGAGGGCGGCTCCGATACCGACGACTGCATCACCGTCTGGCTGCCCGACCACAAAGTGGCGCTGAACAATATCCTGTGGCCCTGGCAACCGAACTTCTATACCCCGCGTGGCGCGAAGTTCCGCGATCCGCGCATCTGGTCCGAAGCGCTGCGGCACATCCTGGCGCTGCAACCAGAGCACCTGATCAGTCAGCACGGCCGGTCCCTGAGCGGGAAGGAAGCGATCGAGCGCACGCTGCGCAACTACCTCGACTTCACCCACCTCGTACTCGATCAGACCTTGCGCGGCATCCTGCAAGGCAAGAGCCCGGAAGAGTTGCGCAGCTTCATCCAACTGCCCCGCCATCTGGCGGCGGAGCCGTGGCTGTTCGAATCGTACGGTCGCCTGGACTGGCATGCCCCGTACATCATGAACCACGCGGTGGGCTGGTGGGACGGGGACGCCGCGACGCTCGTCAAGCTGCCTCCGCAGGAGATCGCCGGGCGGATGGTGCCGCTGCTCGGCGGGCGCGACAAGGTGCTCGCCGCTGTGCGCGAAGCGCAACGCACCGGCGAGCTCGCCTGGGCGCTCGAACTGCTCAACTATCTGTTCCGACTCACGCCCACCGATACCGTAATCCGTCAACTCAAGGCCGATCTGCTGCGTGAGAGCGCATACGCTTGCACGACCAGCATTACGCGCGGCTTCATGTTGAGCCAGGCCCTTGCGCTGGAAGGCAAGGTCAAGCTGCCACGCGTCGTGCCACCCACACCGCAGCAGGTTGGCGCGGACCCCGTGACGTTCGTCAACCAGTTACGTGTGCGTGTCGACCCCGTCAAGGCGCAGGATACCGATGGGGTCATGCGCTTCGATTTCTCCGATGGCGCGAGGAAATCGGTGGCGCTTCATTTGCGTCGCGGGGTGGTCGAATTCGTCGAGCAACCGGCACACCACTACCGCCAGGCGGACTTCGTTCTCCAACTCGATGGACAGGCCTTCGCCGCGCTCTTTCTCGGACTGGACTCGCTGGAAGCACTGGTGGATCGGCGAGCGGCTTTGCTCACCGGCGACAAGGCAAGCGCGTCCGCGTTCCTGGCGTTGTTCGATCCGTTGCGGCCTTGACGCGAGCGTCGATGTCGTCATCGCCAACGCCGGTGTCGCCTTCGCGCGCATCGATATCGAAAGCTGCGACCCGGAACGATGGAAACGGCCCGCGGAAGTCAACCTCTTCGGTGCCTTTCATACCACGCGCCGCGCCCCCCCATTTGCGCAAGCGAGGCGGCGGCAAGATCGTGATGACCGGCTCCGGCTCGCGCTTTCGTCCCCATCCCGGCGGGTCCGCCTATTCGACTTCGAAGCTCGCCTTGTGGATGCTCACCCAGACGTTGGCCATGGAGCTTCAGGACGCCAACTTCAGCGTCAACGAGTTGATCCCGGGCCCGGTCAAAACCGCCATGACAGGCTTCGGGGAAACCCAGTTCCCCACGGGCGAGTGGATCAAGGACCCGGAAGATGTAGTGCCGCTCGCGATGTTTCTGGCCACGCGGCCCCTCGTGGGACCCACCGCGCAAAGCTTCAGCCTGATGCGCCGGGCCCGGTGAAGGGGCCGATGCCGTGCGCCAAGACACGTAGACGGGCCACGGTGCCCCGATTGCCCACGGACGAGAGCAAAGCGGATATCGCCTTCGTTTGCCGGTCCGATCCTGATACTGAACGAGGAAATTGAGTATGAAAGCACGCCAGCCGGTGCACCCTTCATCGGGACTCGCATCTTCCGCCTCCACTTCGTCGACGGACGAGCCCGTGCTGCCGTTCTACCGTGGCGGTCAGGACCATAACAAAGCCACCGCGCCGAACGGCGCGATCGTCAACGCCGACTTCATGCGTCACGTTTCGGCGGCGCGGCGCGGCGTCCAGGTGATCAACGTGCGCCCGGGCATCCACGTGATCCTCGGCTACCACAGCGTCAACTGTATCGTCGTGGAAGGCGCAAGCGGCTTGATCGTGATCGAAACCGGCACCAGGTTCGGCCATGGCCGCGACCTGCGCCAGCTCATCCGAGGCTTCAGCGACAATCCGGTCAAAGCGGTCATCTATTCGCACCATCACTACATCGGAGGCGCGGCCGGCCTGCTCGACGGCGAGACAATCGAGGACCTCGCGGTCTTCGCCCATCCGCTAATGGAGCAACTGGCCGCTACGACCGCCGATCTGCTCGGCCCGATGCAATTGCGCCGCATCGGCATCCAGTTTGGCGCCTACCTGCCGGACGAAGGCTCCGATGCGCGCGTCGGTGAAGGCGACAAATCCTTTGTCGAGCCACATCTGAACGCCGCAGCGCCATTGAAGGTGACGCACGCCGTCGCCGACAAGGAAGTCGTGACCGTGGATGGCGTGAAGATCCGCTTTCACCACATCATCGGCGACACCCGCGACTCGCTCGCCATCGAATTCCCCGATCTCGACGCGGTGGTGGCGAACTCGGCGCTCGGGCCGGTGGCCTATCCGCTCTATACGCTGCGCGGTGACTTCTTCCGAACACCGGACGAACTGGTCGCCGCCCTCGATCTCTTGCGCAACCTCGACCACACCTATGTCATCCCGGTGCACGGCGCCCCTTACACCGATAAGGCGTCGGCCCAGGCCGCCCTCACCGCGCATCGCGACGCGTACGCGTTCATCTGGAACCAGAGCGTGCGCGCGATCAATCAGGGGATGACCCCCGACGAGATGGTCGCCAGCATCCACCTTCCCGAGCATCTGGCGAGCAATCCCCTGCTGTTCCCGGGCTATATCGACTGGGAATACGCGATTCGCGGTGTCTATCGCGGCGTGGTGGGCTGGTATAGCGAGGACGGCGCCGATCTCCATCCGCCGGCGCCAGCGGAACTGGGAGAAGTGCTAGTCGAGGGCTTTGGCGGGGCAGCCGCGTTCCTCGCACGCGGACGCACGGCGATGCATGAACGCAAGTACAACCTGGCCGCGAAGCTGATGAGCCTGCTGCTGGCCACCGAACCCGGCAATCGGGACGCGCGTCAGATGAAGGCCGACGCGTTGCGCGCGATGGCCCAGGGCACCCGTACCGGCATCCAGACCCGCAACTTCATGCTCACCGAGGCGCTACATCTCGAGGACAAGACCGACTGGCGCCGTATTTCACCGAAGTCGTTCTTCGGCGCGCAGACGGTGGAAACGCTGTCGAAGAAGCCGCCGCAGGATCAGATCAAGCTGCTCGAAGTGAGCGTCGATCCGCAAGCGGCCGCAGGCGTGCGTATGAGCGTCGGATTCCACTTTCCCGGCCATGGCGAGTGCGGACTGCTGCTACGCGCCGGTGTCGCCGAGTACCGTAGCGAGGCGCCCCGCGAGGCGTCGCTCGAACTGACTCTGAACGTGCGCGCCATGTCGCAATTGACGCTGCGCCAGATCAGCCTGAGCGAGGCGGTGGCTAACGGCGACATTCAGGTCAACGGCGACGCGGGTGCGATATCGGTGCTGGAGAAAGTCCTGGCACTGGCAGCGCGCCAAAGCTGAGGGCGTCACGCGACATACGAGGATCGAACATGTCATCGAATATCGAACATCACTACGTGACGCTCAACGGGTACACCGCGCACTACGCAAGCTGCGGCGACCCGGGCCAGCCGCTTCTGCTCTTCGTGCACGGGTTTCCCGAAAACTGGCTCGCGTGGCACGGCATGCTCCAGTCGTTCGGCGAGCACTACCATGCAGTCGCACTGGACACGCGCGGCATCAACGAGTCGAGCGGCCCGGACGAGGTGCGCGGGTATCGCGCCGGACAGATAGTGAGTGACCTGGCTGCGCTGCTCGATCATCTGGAACGGGAGAAGTGCATCCTTATCGGCCACGACTGGGGCGGTGCGATCGCCTGCGCGTTTGCGGTCGCGCATCCGCAGCGACTCCATGGCCTCGTCATGATCAACGCCGTGCATCCGGGCGCATACCGGCGCGAGCTGGCCGAAAACGCCGCGCAACAGGCAGCCAGCGTCTACATGAACTTTTTCATCAGCGAAGAAGCGGAAGCGCAGGTCTGCGCCAACGACCATGCTTACCTGCGCGCGATGTTCGCCGAACGCGCCGATGCCGTGCCCTCATGGTTCGACGCGGCACTCCAGCAGGAGTACCAGCGCGCATGGTCGAGGCCGGGTTCGATCCGCGCCGGGCTTGCGTACTATCGCGCCTCGCCGCTGCACCCGGCGAGCGGCGACGACCCCGGTGCGCAAGCCGTGGTGTTCGACGATGCCGCACTGACCGTGCGGGTACCCACGCTCGTGATCTGGGGCGAGCAAGACCGCTTTCTGCTGACCGGCTGCCTGAACGGCTTGCATCGGTACATTCCCGATCTGCACATCGAAAGGATCGCCGACGCCAGTCACTGGGTGATCCACGAGCAGGAAGCGCGCGTCACGCAACTGGTCGCGCACTTCGTGAAGCAGCGTCTGGCCTCATCCTGAGCGCGCTTTCGGCTGCGTGGGCGCGCACTGCCCACACGCGCCCAGCAAACCGCCCATAAAACCCGGAGCGATTCATTCGCGGCGTTGACGGCCGCCAGTCGTTCACATTATAGTTAACCTGTCAGACCGCTTTTATTTTTGGTCGTGCCACTTTAGAGCTCATCGCACCACCGTTTTATGGCCCAGACAGTCCCCATGTTCCGTTCGCCTTCGGCGACGCGTTAGTCATCCTGATTGAGATTAACTGCATGAACCTCTCCTCTCCTATTGCATCTGAGGCCGCACAAGCCTTCGCGCCCGCGCGCTACAGCGGCATCGCCGGCAAGGCCGTGCTCAACACGGGCGGCGCGAGCGGCATCGGCCGGGCGATGGCGCATGGCTTCGCCCGCCACGGCGCGCGTTTGATGCTGCTCGATCTCGACGCAACCGGGCTCGCCGCGACCAAGGCGGAACTGCAGGCCGCCTACCCGAGCGTCGAAGTGGAAGTCGTCACAGCATCGATCACCGACCCGGCCGCCGTGGAACAGGCCTGCGCCGACACCGAGGCCCGCTTCGGTCGCATCGACATCCTGCTCAACAACGCAGGGATCTCGATGAACAAGCCGTCGCTGGAACTCACACCGGACGAGTGGCGCCGCGCGATCGACATCGACCTGTCGGGCGTCTTCTACTGCGCGCAGGCAGCGGGCCGCCGCATGGTACGGCAGGGGGGCGGCGCCATCGTGAGCACCGCGTCGATGTGGGGCCTCGCCTCGTCGGCCCGGCGCGTCGCCTACTGCGCCGCCAAGGCCGGCGTCGTGTCGCTCACCCGCTCGCTCGCAGCGGAATGGGCCGAACACAACATCCGCGTCAACGCGGTGTGCCCTGGCTACACGAGCACCGCATTGGTGGAATCCCTGCTGGCCCGCAACGCAATCGACGGCGAAGCGCTGCTCGCGCGCACGCCGCTGCGGCGCTTCGGCACGCCGGACGAAATGGCCGAAGTGGCCCTCTTCCTCTCATCTGATTCCGCCGCGTTCATCACGGGCCACGCACTGGTGTCCGACGGCGGCTGGACCGCCGACGGTTTCTAAACACGCGGCCTCGCGAATACGACTCGCAGTCAAGGATTTCCACATGTCTGAACGTAGACCCCTGCGTCCCACCGCCGAATGGGTGGAACTGCATGCCACCGACGCCGACTGGGCGCGCGCCGATCCCGCGCTGCTCGGCACGCTGCTCAGCCACATGCATCTGATCCGCGGCTTCGAGGAGGCGGTCCTCGAACTCGCCGCCGAGGGCCTGGTGCACGGGCCGGCGCACTCGAGCATCGGCCAGGAGGGCGGAGCGGCCGGCTCGATCGTGCCGCTCACCGCCGCCGACCAGGTCAACGGCTCGCACCGCGGCCATCATCAGTTCATCTCCAAGGCCCTAGGTTATCTGGCGCCGGCGGGCATCGATCCGCGCGCGCCCCTCGCGCCGGCGATCCAGGCGTTGTTGCAGCGTACTCTGGCGGAGATCCTCGGCCTCGCACAGGGTTTTTGCAAAGGCCGTGGCGGTTCGATGCACCTGCAATGGGCCGAAGCCGGCGCCCTCGGCACCAACGCAATCGTGGGCGGCGGCGTGCCGATGGCCGCCGGCGCCGCATGGGCGCATCGCCACGCGGGCACCGACGCCGTCGCCATCACCTATTTCGGCGATGGCGCGGTCAACATCGGCTCGGTCCTCGAGACGATGAACCTCGCTGCAACATGGAAGCTGCCGCTGTGCTTCTTCATCGAAAATAACCGCTACGCGGTCTCCACCACGGTGGAGGAATCGACCGCCGAAGCGCGCCTGTCGGCGCGCGGCATGGCCTTCAATATCCCGAGCTGGAAAGTGGACGGCATGGACCCGCTCGCGGTCTATCTGGTCACGCAGGAAGCGCTCGCGCATATGCGCGCGGGCGGCGGGCCGACGATCATCGAGGCGGACGTCTATCGTTTCTTCCATCAGAACGGCCCTTTCCCCGGGAGCGCCTTCGGCTATCGCAGCAAGGAGGAAGAGCAGCACTGGCGCAGCCGTGATCCGATCGACCTGATCGCGCGCCGCATGGAGGCCCGCAAGCTCATCGGCGCCGACGAGGTCGCCGCACTGCGCGAGCGCGTCAAGCAAGCGATGCGCGAAGCCATGGCGTCGCTGACCGAAAGCGATCCGGGCCGGCCCGGCAAGCGGCGCATCCGTCCGGAACTGTGGCCGAGCCCTGACTTCTGCGACGTCGGCATCCGCAGCGAGCTGTGCGAACTGGACGGCCTGCGCCACGAGGAAGAGGCTGGCTTCACCGGCCAGCTGGCCGAGCGCAAGTTCATCGACGTCGTGGCCGACCTCATGCACCGGCGGATGGAGACCGACCCGTCGGTGGTCGTGATGGGCGAGGACGTGCACCGCCTCAAGGGCGGCACCAATGGTGCGACACGCGGTTTGCGTGACGCCTTCCCCGGGCGGGTGCTCGGTACGCCGATCAGCGAGAACGCGTTCGTCGGCCTCGGCGGCGGCCTCGCGCTCGATGGTCGCTACAAGCCCGTCGTGGAGTTCATGTACCCGGACTTCATGTGGGTGGCCGCGGACCAGGTCTTCAACCAGATCGGCAAGGTCCGTCATATGTTCGGCGGCGAGAGCGATGTGCCGCTGGTGCTGCGCACCAAGGTGGCGATGGGCACGGGCTACGGCTCCCAGCACTCGATGGACCCGGCTGGCATTTTCGCGACCTGCCCCGGCTGGCGCATCGTCGCGCCTTCCACGCCGTTCGACTATGTCGGCCTGATGAACACGGCGCTTGCCTGCAAGGACCCCGTGCTCGTGATTGAGCATGTGGACCTGTACAACGCGTCGGGCACGGCCCCCATCGAAGATTTCGACTATTACCTGCCAGTGGGCAAGGCCGCGGTGCGCCGCAGCGGCGGCGAGCTGACGGTGCTCACCTACCTGTCGATGGTCGGCCACACGCTCGAAGCCGTGGAGCAGACCGGGATCGACGCGGAGGTGATCGACCTGCGCTGGCTCGATCGGGCAAGCCTCGATTGGGAGACGATCGGTCAGAGCCTGAAGAAAACCAACAATGTGCTGATCGTCGAGCAAGGCGCGCGGGGCACGTCGTATGGAGGCTGGCTCGCCGATGAAATCCAGCGCCGCTATTTCGACTGGCTCGATCAGCCAGTGCAGCGGGTCACGGGTGCGCAAGCCGCGCCCAGCATCTCGAAGGTACTGGAGCGCGCCGCCGCCGCGCGCACCCAGGAAGTGGCCGATGCCCTGCGTCACGTAATGCGCGACAAGGGCGCGGCTTGAAGAGCCGAGGCCAACGCTATCCAACCGATTGAGCTGAATAAGGAATCCTCATGACGCTGAACATGACCGCTCCTCTGGAGGTCGGCATCGCCGTGTGCGATCTCGCGCACATGCGGCGCTTTTACGAGCAGGTACTGGGCTTCGCATTCGTCAGCGAAATCACCGTGCCCGCCGCCAGGGCCCAGCAAGCGGCCATGAATGAAACCGGCTACACCGTCGTGCGCCTGCAGACCGCCTGGGGCGAGCGCGTCAAGCTGCTCGCCCCGTTGCGGCCGCCAGCGCCGCAAGCCACGCCGGCGTATATCCTGGACAAGGCGAACGCCACCTATCTGACCTTCATCGTCGACGACATCGAGGCGGTAGTCGACAGGCTTCACGGAGCCGGCGTGACCTTCCTCACCGGCACCGGGCGCGTGGAGATCCGCCCCGGCACCTTTCTCGCGTTCTGCCTCGATCCTGAAGGCAACGTGCTCGAGATCGTCCAGTACGCCGATATCGCGGCGTATCGCCCCGAGCTTCAGCAGCCGAGGAGCGCCTGACATGCCGATCCTCTTGCGCATGCCAGAAGTGGCCGCCAGCGCGACCGAAGCCACGCTGCAAGCGTGGACTCGCAATGAGGGCGACTCGATTGCCGTAGGCGACTGTATCGCTGAAATCGAAACCGACAAAGCCGTGGTCGAACTGAACGCGGAGAGCGCAGGGGTACTGGGCCGCTGCCTGATCGCCGCCGGGCAGACCGTCGAGGTCGGCGCGCCGATCGGTGTGCTGCTCGTGAACGGCGACACCAGCATCGACGTGGATGCGCTCGTCGCCGGCGCGAAAGGCCCTCGGCAACCGCCCGAGCCGAGCGCCACGGCGCTGGCGAGCGCGCCTTCGCTCCCGCTCGACGTCACAGCGGAGGGCGCCGTCGGCACGCAACCGGAACGCCTCTTCGCAAGCCCGCTCGCGCGACGCCTCGCTGGCGAACGCGGCGTCGAACTGGCGCGTCTGGCTGGCAGCGGCCCCAAAGGCCGCATCGTCAAGCGGGACGTCGAGGCAGCTGCAACCTCGCCGGTTTTAGCAACCGCCGCCACGTCGAGCGCGGCCCACGAGGCCACGCAGCCAGCCCAAGCCACCGGAGTGTTTGTCGAAGTCCCTCACAGCGCGATGCGCCGCACGATCGCTCGCCGCCTGAGCGAAAGCAAGGCCACGATCCCCCATTTCTACCTCACGGCGAACTGCCGCATGGAGCGCGTGCTCGCGTTGCGCGCGGAAATCAACGCTCACGCCACGCACAAGATTTCGCTCAACGACTTCATCGTGCGTGCCGTGGCGCTCGCCTTGCGCGAAGTACCGAAAGCCAATGTCGGCTGGACGGACGCGGCGATGCGCCAGTACACGCAGGCCGACATCGCGGTGGCGGTCTCCACGGAGGCCGGCCTGATCACCCCGATCGTGCGGGCGGCCGACCAGAAGCCGCTGTCCGGGATCAGCGCCGAGATCGCCGACCTCGCTGCGCGTGCGCGTGCCGCACGCCTGCGCCCCGACGAATACCAGGGAGGCAGCTTCAGCGTCAGCAATCTCGGCATGTACGGCGTCGCAGAGTTCTCCGCGATCATCAACCCTCCGCAGGCCGCGATCCTCGCGGTCGGCGCCGTCCAGGCGATGCCGGTGGCGCAGGACGGGGCGATCCACGTGGGCCAGGTCATGCGCTGCACGCTGTCGGTCGACCACCGTGCGATCGACGGCGCGCTCGCCGCGCAGTGGCTCGCCGCCTTCACGCGCCTCGTGGAAAACCCGCTAACCATGCTGATCTAGGGACCAGGACGTGACGCTCTCCTCTTTTGATCTGATCGTCGTCGGGGGTGGCCCTGGCGGCTACGTCGCTGCGATCCGCGCCGCCCAGCTCGGCATGAAGACCGCGCTGGTCGAGAAAGCGCAGCTGGGCGGCGTCTGCCTGAACTGGGGCTGCATTCCAACCAAGGCGCTGCTGCGTTCGGCCGACGTACTGAGGATGGTCAAGCATGCGGCGGCCTTCGGCGTGCGCACGGCGGCACCCAGCGCCGACCTGCCCGCGATGGTGGCCCGTTCGCGCGCGGTCGCCGCGCAACTGAACAAGGGCGTCGCGCACCTGATGAAAAAGAACGGCGTGACCGTGTTCGACGGGCACGCCCGGCTCGCCGGCCATGGCAGGCTGAACATCGCCGGGCCCAACGGCGAGGTGACCCGCCTGTCGTGCGCCAACATCCTGCTCGCGACTGGCGCGCGGGCGCGTCATTTGTCGATGTTCCCCGTTGACGGCGAGACAGTCTGGACCTACCGAGAAGCACTTGCCCCGCCGCTGGTGCCCAAAAGGATGCTGATTGTCGGCGCGGGTGCCATCGGCGTCGAGTTCGCGAGCTTCTACCATGCGATCGGCGTCGCCGTGACGCTGGTCGAGATGGCCGAGCGCATCCTCCCCGCGGAAGACGCCGACATTTCCGCGCAAGTCGCGACGAGCCTCGGCGGCGAAGGCATCGTCATGCACACTGCGAGCGGTATCCGGCGCGCGCAGCACACGGCATCCGGCTGGGAGATCGAACTGCAAGGCGACCAGTCCGCGAGCACGACGCTCGAGGCCGACGTCGTGCTGGTTGCGGCCGGCATCGTTGGCAATGTCGAGGACCTGGGTCTCAAGCACACCACGGTCAAGGTCGAGAACACCCATATCGTCACCGACAGCTTCGGCCGCACCGGCGAACCGGGCGTATATGCGATCGGCGATGTCGCCGGGCCGCCGTGGCTCGCGCACAAGGCGAGCCACGAGGGCGTGATCTGCGTCGAGCAGATCGCCGGCTTGCGGCCGCACGCGCTCGATCCAGCGCGCATCCCCGCGTGCACCTACAGCCATCCGCAGGTGGCGAGCGTGGGACTCACCGAAGCGCAAGCGAGGACGCGCCGGCATCAGGTGAAGGTCGGCAAGTTTCCGTTGGTCGGCAACGGCAAGGCGATCGCGATGGGCGCCACGGCGGGGCTGGTCAAGGTCGTGTTCGACGCGGGCAGCGGCGAGCTGCTCGGCGCGCACATGGTGGGCGAAGAGGTCACCGAGATGATTCAGGGCTATGCGATCGCGCGAACGCTGGAGACCACCGAGGCCGACCTGATGGCCGCCATCCTGCCGCACCCCACAATCTCCGAGGCGATGCACGAAGCCGTGCTTGCGGCCTATGGACGCGCGCTGCACATTTGAGCAAGCGCAGCGCACCCGCACCAGACTTCACGGAACCAGCGATGTATAACTTCGAGCAACGCACGCTGCTTCTCACAGGCGCGAATGGCGGCATCGGCCGCGAGACGGCGAGGCTTTTCTTCGCACATGGCGCAAATCTGGTCCTCGCGGACCGCGACGCGACGGGCCTCGCAGGCTTCGCCCCCGAACTCGATCCGGACGGCGCACGTATCGTCACACTGGGCATGGACGCGGCCAGCCCGGACGACTGCGCACACGCTGTGGCGCTTGCGCAGGAACGCTTCGGCGGCATCGATTTCCTCGTGCCATGCGCCGGCCTCTATCAAGACCAGCCTGCTGCGGGAATGACCGACACGCAATGGCGAGACACGCTCGCCCTCAATCTGGATGGCGTGTTCTATCTGGTGCGACGAGCCCTGCCTGCGTTGCGGGAGAACAGCGCCGTCGTCAACCTCACCTCGGTGGCAGCGCACCGCGGCGCTTACTCGAATGCACACTATTCCGCTTCGAAGGGCGGCCTGCTCAGCTTGACCCGCTCGCTCGCGCGCGAACTCAGTCCGCGCACCCGCGTGAATGCGGTATCGCCCGGCATCATCGAAACTCCGATGACCGCCGCGCTCATCCAGAAGCGCGGTGCCGATTCGATTGAGCAGACGCCGATGAAGCGCCTCGGTCATCCGCGTGAAATCGCCACTGCGATCGGCTTCCTGTGCAGCGATGCCGCCAGCTTCGTGACCGGCGAAGTGCTGCACGTCAACGGCGGTCTGTACATCGCGGGTTGATGGCATTGCCCTTTCTGACCGCCACCCCTGAACTATTCGACACTCCGCTATGCAGATAGACGGCAACACCCAGCTGGTCGGTATCATCGCCTCGCCGATCGCCCACGTGCGCACCCCGCAGCTATTCAACGCCTGCGTGGCGCGGCAAGGCTTGAACGCCATCTGTGTGCCGCTCCACGTGGATGCCGCCGAACTATCCGTGTTTCTCGCGGGCGCCAAAGCGGCGCGCAACCTGCGAGGACTGGTGGTGACGATCCCGCACAAGGAAGCCGTGCTCAAGGCTTGTGGCGAGTTGAGCGAAACGGCCCGGCTGGTGGGCTCCGTCAACGCGATGCGCTTTGACCGGGAAAAAGGCCATTGGGTTGGCGCGAATTTTGATGGCGATGGCTTTGTCGCCGGCTTGCACGAGCGCGGTCACGTGCTCGCCGGCAAACGCGTCCTGCAAGTCGGCGCGGGCGGTGCGGGCAAGTCGATGGCCTACGCGATTGCGCGCGAGCAACCGGCGGAACTCGTGATCCACAACCGGTCGGCCGACAAGGCAGCGGAACTCGCCGCGCAATTGAAAAAGGCCTGCCCCAGCGTGTCGATTCGCAGCGGCGACAGCGATCCCGCCGGATTCGATGTCGTCGTCAATGCGACCGCCCTCGGATTGCGCGACGCCGATACAATGCCGGTGCCGACGGAGCAGCTGAGTCCGGGGACGCTGGTGTGCGAGGTGGTGGTCCGCGACGGCGATACGGACTTGCTGAAGGCTGCGCGCGAGCGCGATTGCCTTCTGCATCAAGGGCAATGGATGCTGTATGGTCAAATTGTCGAGATCGCACGGTTCATGGGCGTGCCGCTCGAGCCTCGGCACGTTGAGCGCATGCTTGGCCCTTTTTGATGCGTCGGGACGCCACCTTGTTCCTGGTGCCGCAAGCGTTAAAATGCGAAATGGTTTCTTCGCGCCGGTGAACCCGACGCTTGATTTGCGAGTGGACGCTTGCGAAATAAAGCGCTATCAAGCCGTAGCTGAAATGTCGGTACCGTCACCGATACCGACATTTCCACCAGGCATTGTCCGGATCACAGCAGACCACACCGGACAATAACCTCATGTTTTTAAACGGAAAAACATGGAAAACCGGACCTCCCGGAACGACTTGGGAGCAGTCTAAATCATTCCCACTCGATCGTCGCAGGCGGCTTGCCGGAAATATCGTAGACGACGCGGTTGATACCGCGCACTTCGTTGATGATCCGGTTCGACACATGCCCCAGAAGTTCATGCGGCAGATGCGCCCAGTGCGCCGTCATGAAATCGAGCGTCTGCACCGCGCGCAGCGCGACGACGTATTCGTAAGTCCGCCCGTCGCCCATCACACCGACGCTTTTCACCGGCAGGAACACTGCGAACGCCTGGCTCGTCAGGTCGTACCATGACTTGCCGGTTTCCTTGTCGATGAACGTGCGCAGCGTTTCAATGAAAATCGCATCCGCGCGACGCAACAGGTCCGCAAAATCACGACGCACTTCGCCGAGAATCCGCACGCCCAGGCCCGGACCCGGGAATGGATGGCGATACACCATCGAGGGCGGCAGGCCGAGTTTCACGCCGAGTTCGCGCACTTCGTCCTTAAAAAGTTCGCGCAGCGGCTCAAGCAGCTTCAGGTTCAGTGTTTCCGGCAGGCCACCCACGTTATGGTGGCTCTTGATCGTGTGCGCGGCTTTCTTGCCCTTGCCTGCCGACTCGATCACGTCGGGATAGATCGTGCCCTGCGCGAGCCATTTCGCGTCGGTGAGCTTGCCGGCTTCCGCCTGGAACACCTCGACGAATTCCGCGCCGATGATCTTGCGCTTCGCTTCCGGATCGGTCACACCGGCGAGCTTCGACAGGAACGCCTCGCTCGCGTCGACGTGAATCACCTTCACGCCGAGGTGATCAGCGAACGTCGCCATCACCTGCTCCGCTTCATTGAGACGCAAGAGACCGTGATCAACGAACACGCAGGTCAGCTGGTCGCCGATCGCGCGATGCAGCAGAGCCGCAGCCACCGACGAATCCACGCCGCCTGACAGGCCCAGAATCACGTGTTCGTTGCCGACCAGCTCGCGAATCTTTTCGACGGCTTCGTCGACGTAATGGCCCATTTCCCAGTCCGGCTTCGCGCCGCAGATGCCGAGCACGAAGCGCTCGAGCATCGCCCGACCCTGCACCGTATGCGTGACTTCCGGGTGCCATTGCAGGCCGTAGAAATGACGCGCTTCGTCGGCCATCGCGGCCACCGGGCACGATTCGGTCGATGCCATCAGCTTGAAACCCGGCGGCATTTCCAGCACCTTGTCGCCGTGGCTCATCCACACCTTCAGCATGCCGTGGCCTTCCGCCGTGCGGAAATCCTCAATGCCCTCAAGGAGAGTCGTGTGGCTGCGCGCGCGCACCTCGGCATAACCGAATTCGCGCAGATGGCCGCTGTCGACCTTGCCGCCGAGCTGTTCGGCCATTGTCTGCATGCCGTAACAGATGCCGAGCACCGGCACGCCGAGGTCGAACACAGCCTGCGGCGCACGCGGCGTGTCTTCATCGACAACCGAGTTCGGGCCACCCGACAGGATCACGCCCTTCGGCGCGAATTCGCGGATGAATTCGTCGCTGACGTCGTACGGATGGATTTCCGATAGCACGTGTGCCTCGCGGATGCGTCGTGCGATCAGTTGGGTGACTTGCGAACCGAAGTCGAGGATCAGGATCTTGTCATGCATGGCAGCGGACTGAATCAAAAGTGAACGGATACGGAACGCCGCACCGGGGTGTTATCCGGTACGGCTGTGAATTCATTGCCAGCCGTTGACCTGGGCCCGATAAACCGGCGCAGGTCATGGCTAAAAGACGTGATAAGGCAGGTGGTACGGCGTGCGGGACAGACAGACGCAATCCGGGAGCGTGTGCAGGTGGCGGCAGCGTCCGCGAATCAGCCATGGAAGGGCGGACGCGGCGCGCCAGGCGCATCGGCCGCAGCATCGCGGGCTTCGTCGCGAGATACGTCGTGGTCAGTCACCGTGCGGGTTTCGACCGTCCGCGTTTCAGCGGTCACGACGCCCGGTTGATGCGCTGCCGTGAAATCCGGCTCGACCGGCAGGCCCGTTGCAGAACTGACCGGACTCACCGGACGCGCCGCCGGCATCACCGGCTCGGTCTGATAAACGCGTGGCTCACCTTCTACGCCGCGATTCAGCTCGCGATCCGTTTCACGTCCCTTCCCGGCCCGTTTGTCGGCGAGTTTATCCGCGAGTTTCTGCTCACGTTCAGCGACCACGACCTCGGCCACGCGCGCCCGCTCCCGCCGACGCACCACGCGCGCGAGACGCACGCCACCAAGACCGATGACCACCAGCACCACGGCGACCGCTGCGGCCACCAGCTGACCGAACGCAGTCAGCGAAGGCTTATGCAGACCGATCAGCCAGACCAGCATCAGCACACCGGTCAGCCAGTTGACGTGCCCGATGACCCGGGCGACTGTGCGCGTCATGCCGCCATCGACCGCGGCGTGAAACGCGAGCCACGCCAGCCCGAGCAGCCCAAGGCCAAAAGCCTGCCCGACGAGTGCAGGATCGACCTGCACCAGTTGCAGCGCGTTGTACAGCGACGTCCACGGCGTGAGCAGAAACAGCAGCCCAAACGCCAGCAGCAACAACGCATCGATCACGAGTACAGCGCGCAGCAATGGCTTCATCGGCGTCTGGTCCTTTAGTCCACGTGGTAGTTGGGCGCTTCCTTCGTGATCTGGACATCATGCACGTGCGACTCGCGCATGCCCGCTGCGGTGATCTGGACGAACTCGGCCTTTTCATGCAGTTCGTCGATCGTCTTGCAGCCGCAGTAGCCCATGCTGGCGCGCACGCCACCGATCAGCTGGAACAGGATTGCGTTGACCGAACCCTTGTACGCGACGCGCCCTTCGATGCCTTCCGGCACGAGCTTGTCGATGTTCGCGGAGTTGTCCTGGAAGTAACGGTCTGCAGCGCCGTCCTTCATCGCGCCGACCGAGCCCATGCCGCGGTACGACTTGTACTGACGGCCTTGATACAGGAACACGTCGCCCGGCGATTCTTCGGTGCCGGCGAGCATGCTGCCCATCATGACCGCATCCGCGCCCGCTGCGAGCGCCTTGCTGACGTCGCCCGAAAAGCGCACGCCGCCGTCCGAGATGACCGGCACGCCCGAGCCACGCAGTGCGTCGGAGACGTTTGCGACTGCCGTGATCTGCGGCACGCCCACACCGGCGACGATCCGCGTCGTGCAGATCGAGCCCGGGCCGATGCCGACCTTGACGCCGTCCGCGCCGTATTCGACGAGCGCCTTCGCGGCTTCGGCGGTAGCGATATTGCCGCCGATCACTTCAACGTGCGGGAAATTCTTCTTGACCCAGCGCACGCGCTCGAGCACGCCCTTGCTGTGACCGTGCGCCGTATCGACGACGATGACGTCGACGCCTGCCGCGACCAGCAGCTGCACGCGCTCTTCGTTATCTGCGCCGACGCCGACGGCCGCGCCCGCGCGCAGCTTGCCGTGTTCGTCCTTACACGCGTCCGGGTGTTCGGTCTGCTTCGTGATGTCCTTGACGGTCATCAGGCCGCGCAGTTCGAACGAATCGTTGATGACCAGCACGCGCTCCAGGCGGTGGCTGTGCATCAGCGCCTTCGCTTCGGCGAGCGGCGTGCCTTCCTTGACGGTGACGAGGCGATCACGCGGCGTCATGATCGTACGGACCGGTTCGTCGAGACGGGTTTCGAAACGCAGGTCGCGATTCGTGACGATGCCGATCAGTTGTGCGCCTTCGACGACGGGAAAGCCCGAAATGCCGTGCTGTTGCGACAGCGCGATCACATCGCGCACTTTCATCTGCGGCGGAACCGTAATCGGATCGCGCACGACGCCCGACTCGAAACGCTTGACCTTGGCGACTTCGCGCGCCTGTTCGGCCGGCGTGAGATTCTTGTGAATGATGCCGACGCCACCCATCTGCGCCATTGCAATGGCAAGACGGGCTTCGGTGACCGTGTCCATGGCGGCGGACACGAGCGGCATATTCACGGAGATATTGCGGGTCAGCCGGGTTTTGAGGCTGGTGTCGCGCGGCAGAACGTCAGAGAAAGCCGGGACGAGGAGCACGTCATCGAACGTGAGTGCTTTTTGGATCAGACGCATGGCAAATCCTATGGGCGCAAAAGCGAATTATACGCGATACCTCCCTGGTTTTCACTGCGCGAACAGCAGCTTAGCGAATTTTCGGTGAATTTTTCTGGCTTTGCTGGCCTCTGAATTTCGGTTCGCGGTTCGGCTCAGGTTCGATCCGGTTTCGTTTGCTCGTTCGGCTACACCGGGCTGGATCCGGTGCCCTGCCCGGCGTGTACGAGGCGCCTTTGAGCCTTTCGCGCGGCATTCGCCCGGCCGGAGTGCAGGATCGAACAAGACGCCGACCCACCTTGCCGTGTTAACCTGCGCGCCTTTATAGCATTTTGGTTCGAGGTAGTAATGCGGCGCGGTGTGGCATATGGCGTGATGGCCGGAGCGTTATGGGGCGTGGTTTTTCTCGCGCCACGGCTTCTCGCGGATTTTTCCCCGCTTCTCCTTGGCGCGGGCCGCTACGTGATGTACGGCGTCGTGTCCGTGCTGGCGGCACTGCCTTCGGCGCGCTCGCTGCTGCGCCGCCTGACGCGCGAGGACCTGCGCGCGCTCGTCACGCTTGCCCTCGCCGGCAATATCCTCTATTACGTGCTGCTGGCGAGCGCCGTGCACATGGTCGGCGTGGCGCCGTCGTCGCTAATCGTCGGCGTGCTGCCCGTCACGGTCACGCTGCTTGGCCGGCGCGATCACGGCGCCGTACCGCTCACGCGCCTGGTACTGCCGCTGGCGATGGTCGTCGCGGGCATCGCGTGCATCAATATCGATGTATTCACCGTCGATGGCGGCGGCGCCACAAGCGTGACGACCAAAGTCGCCGGCCTCGTCTGCGCGGCTGGCGCGCTCGCGTGCTGGACGTGGTTCGCCGTCGAAAACACCCGCTATCTGCGACGCAATCCGCATTTCAGCGGCAACGAGTGGTCGGTGCTGTGGGGCGTGGTCACGGGCGCGCTCGCCGCGATCATGTGGGGCGTGATTGCCGTGCTGCCCGCGGGCGTAGCGCCGGCACCCGTTGCAGATGCCCGCTGGCATCTGTTCTGGACAGTCAACCTCGTGCTGGCGATCGGCGCGTCGTGGCTGGGCAACGGGCTGTGGAACGCAGCGTCGAAGCGGCTGCCGCTCACGTTGTCCGGTCAGATGATCGTGTTCGAGACGCTGTTCGCGCTGCTCTATGGTTTCATCTACGACCACCGGATGCCCCGTCCGCTCGAGATGGCCGCCATTGCACTACTCGTGGCCGGCGTCAGCTGGTCGGTGCGTCAGCACGCCAGTGATGACCCAGACGAGACGCCGATCGAAGAAAAGGCGCAGGTCTCGGCGCACTGAGCGCACAGCACACGAAGCCACGTTGAGCGCGGCGACGACGCAGGATCACAATACGGACAACCGAAGAAGGGGAAAAAAACTGACCTACCGCGAGTCCTTGTTCTGCCACCTGCGCCCTTCGATCGAGCCCGCCTTGCGGGTTTTCTGCACGCGCCGCTGACGCGCTTCCTTAGGATCGACGATCAACGGCCGGTAGATCTCCACGCGGTCGTGTTGGGCCAGGACGGTGTCGAGCGGCTTCACCTTGCCGAACACGCCAGTCTTCAGCGCTGCAAGATCGATCTCCGGATGCCGCTGGAGGATGCCGCTCGCGTCAATGGCCTGCTGCAGCGTCGCGCCTTCCGGCAATTCGACGGCAATCAGCGTCTGCGTATCGGGCAGCGCGTAGCAGACTTCGATCGACAGCATCGCGCTCATGCCTTACCGTAGCGCTGGTCAGCGCGCTTCACGAACGACTCGACGAACGTGTTCGCGATATGACTGAACACCGGTCCGATGATTTTCTCGATGATAATGCTCGAGAATTCGTAGTGCAGCGCGAATTCGATCTTGCAGGCGTCCACGCGCAGCGGCGTGAACCGCCAGAAGCCGGTGAACTTCCTGAACGGGCCGTCCGCGAACTCCATATCAATCCGCGTGGGGCGTTGCTGGGTATTGTGGGTGGCGAAATGCTGCTTGATGCCCTTGAAATTGATGTCGATTTTCGCCTCCATCCCGTTCTCGTCCTGACGTCGGATTTCGACACCGCCGCACCACGGGAGGAAATTGGGGTAATCGGCCACGTCGGTGACGAGGTCAAACATCTGTTCCGCCGAATGGCGGATCAACACGGTTTTCTGGACATCTGCCATAAATTGCGCGACAAGTGGCAACGGTGGAAAAGCGCTGCGGGCTTTCCTTGCCCCGCTTTGCTAAAATCGTGATTTTAAACGAGTTGGGCACTTTCCATTCATGAGCATCATCGACAACAGAAAAGCCTTCTTCGACTATTTCATCGAAGAGCGCTACGAAGCGGGGCTCGTGCTCGAAGGATGGGAGGTCAAGTCGCTGCGCGCGGGGCGCGGCCAGATCAAGGAAGGTTACGTCGTGATCCGTAACGGCGAACTCTTTCTGATCGGTGCGCACATCAGCCCGCTGCCGGAAGCTTCGACCCATATCCACCCGGATCCGGTCCGCACACGCAAGCTGCTGCTGCACAGCGAAGAGATCAGCAAACTGATCGGCAAGGTCGAGCAGCGTGGCTATACGCTCGTGCCGCTGAACTTCCATTACAAGGGCGGCCGCGTGAAGTGCGAGATTGGCCTCGCGAAGGGCAAGAAGATGCACGACAAGCGCGACGTCGAGAAGAAGCGCGACTGGGAACGCGAAAAGGCACGTTTGATGCGCACGCCGACCTGATGGCGTCTGCCTTCCGATGAAAAAACCCGCAGGAGTCTGCGGGTTTTTTATTTCGGTGCGCCTTCGGTCAACGGGTTTCGCCTGCCGCCGCCTTCCCGCGGTTCACGATCGTCAGCGCCGAGGCGATCATCGTGCTCATGTCCGCCAGGTTACCCGGCACGATCAGCGTGTTGCCCTGCTTGGCCAGATTGCCGAACGCGTTCACATACTGTTCGGCCACTTTCAGGTTCACCGCTTCCATGCCGCCATTCGACTGGATCGCCGCCGCGATCTTCTGAATGGCCTGCGCGTTCGCTTCGGCCACCGCCAGAATCGCCGCGGCCTGACCCTGCGCCTGGTTGATCGCCGCCTGCCGCTCGCCCTCCGAGCGCTGGATCGCCGCTTCACGACCGCCCGACGCGATATTGATCTGCTCCTGCTTGCGCCCTTCCGATGCCGCGATCAACGCGCGCTTTTCGCGCTCGGCGGTGATCTGCGCCTGCATTGCGTGGAGAATCTCCTTGGGCGGCGTCAGGTCCTTGATCTCGTAACGCAGCACCTTCACGCCCCAGTTCGCCGCGGCCTGATCGAGCGACGATACGATACTGTGGTTGATGAAATCGCGCTCTTCGAACGTCTTGTCGAGTTCCAGCTTGCCGATCACCGAACGCAGCGTGGTCTGCGACAGCTGTGTGATCGCGAATACGAAGTTGCTCGATCCGTACGACGCCTTCATCGGATCGGTCACCTGGAAATACAGCACGCCGTCGACCTGCAACTGGGTGTTGTCGCGCGTGATACAGACCTGGCTCGGCACTTCGAGCGGAATTTCCTTGAGGATGTGCTTGTACGCGATGCGGTCGATGAACGGCACGACGATGCTCATGCCGGGCGTGAGCGTCGCGTGATAGCGGCCGAGCCGTTCGAGCACCCAGGCGTGCTGCTGCGGCACGATCTTGATGGTTTGTGCGGCGATCACGATGACGATCACCAGCACGATTGCCCCGACAATAGTCAAATCCATCTGCTCACTCCTTATGGTTATTCGATGCGCTGTCCGCGCTTTCAGGCCCCCACAGCCTGCTTCCTTGCTGCCACGATCAGACAGCTTCCGCGTAACGCGGTGACCTCGTAGAGCCGCGCGTCTTCGGGTTCGCCGGGCGCCAGTTCGACGTCCCAGTCCGCGCCGCGGTAGCTGATCCGCGCACGCCGGTCGTGCCAGTCCGACACACTGAGCGTGGCGCCGATGTCCAGGTTGACGTCGGGATTGCGCAATGCGTCCTTGCGCACCCGCCGGCCGAAGCGCGAGCGGCGCAGCAGGATCACTGCCGCGAGTGCAACCGCCGCCGCCAGCGCGAGTTGCAGATCGATATTCGCGCCGGCCCAGCGCGCCAGACCCGCCGCGACAAACCCCAGCGCGACCATCAGCATGTAGAAGGTGCCACTGAACAACTCCAGCACGACGAGCACCCCCGCACCCACCCACCAGAACAGCCCACCTGTTGCCACGTCGACCTCCAGAAAGCAAAACACCCCGGATATACCGGGGTGTTTATAGCACGAACCTGATGCGTTATTCCGCGCCTTGACGCTTGTTTACTTCGCCGACGATTTCGCCAGCGCCTGCCACGTCTCGATGACGGTATCCGGGTTCAGCGAAATCGACGCAATGCCTTCGTCCGTCAGCCATTGCGCGAAGTCCGGGTGATCCGACGGGCCCTGACCGCAGATGCCGACGTACTTGTTCAGACGCAGACACGTTTCGATCGCACGCTTCAGCATGAACTTGACCGCCGGGTCGCGTTCGTCGAAATCGACGGCCAGCAGTTCCATGCCGGAGTCGCGGTCGAGGCCGAGCGTCAGCTGCGTCAAGTCGTTCGAACCGATCGAGAAACCGTCGAAGAATTGCAGGAATTCTTCAGCGAGGATCGCGTTCGACGGCACTTCACACATCATGATCAGACGCAGGCCCTTTTCGCCGCGCTTCAGGCCGAACTTCGACAGCAGCCCGACCACACGTTCCGCCTGCTTCAGCGTCCGCACGAACGGCACCATGATCTCGACGTTGTCGAGGCCCATTTCTTCGCGCACCTTCTTCAGCGCGATGCATTCCATCTGGAACGCTTCGGCGAAATCATCCGCGATGTAACGCGACGCGCCACGGAAACCCAGCATCGGGTTTTCTTCGTCCGGCTCGTAACGCGAACCGCCGATCAGCTTCTTGTACTCATTCGACTTGAAGTCCGACAGACGCACGATCACGGGCTTCGGATAGAACGCAGCTGCGATCGTCGCGATGCCTTCGGTCAGCTTGTCGACGTAGAACGCGCGCGGCGAAGCATGGCCGCGTGCGACGCTTTCCACGGCCTTCTTCAGATCCTGATCGATGTTCGGATACTCGAGGATCGCCTTCGGATGCACGCCGATGTTGTTGTTGATGATGAACTCGAGGCGAGCGAGACCCACGCCTGCGTTCGGCAACTGCGAGAAGTCGAACGCGAGTTGCGGGTTACCGACGTTCATCATGATCTTGACCGGAATCTCGGGCAGTTCGCCGCGCTGGATTTCGGTCACTTCGGTTTCGAGCAAACCGTCGTAAATCTTGCCTTCGTCGCCTTCCGCGCACGATACCGTGACGAGCGCGCCTTCCTTCAGGACGTCGGTTGCGTCGCCGCAGCCCACGACTGCCGGCACGCCGAGTTCACGCGCGATGATCGCCGCGTGGCACGTACGGCCGCCACGGTTCGTGACGATTGCCGATGCACGCTTCATCACCGGTTCCCAGTTCGGGTCGGTCATGTCGGCGACGAGCACATCGCCCGGCTGCACCCGTTCCATTTCCGACGGATCGTGAATCACGCGCACCGGACCCGCGCCGATCTTCTGACCGATCGCACGGCCGGTTGCGATGACCTGCGACTGGCCCTTCAGCTTGAAGCGCTGCTCGACCTTGCCCGCTGCCTGGCTCTTCACCGTTTCCGGACGCGCCTGCAGAATGAATATCTTGCCGTCGCGACCGTCCTTGCCCCACTCGATGTCCATCGGACGCTGGTAGTGCTTCTCGATGATGACCGCGTACTTCGCGAGTTCGATCACGTCTTCGTCGGTGATCGAGAAGCGGTTGCGCTGCTCGTGCGACACGTCGACGGTCTTCACGCGACCCTGTTCGCCAGCCTTCGTGAATTCCATCTTGATCAGCTTCGAGCCGATCGAGCGACGGATGATCGGGTACCTGCCTTGCGCGAGCGTGGTCTTGAAGACGTAGAACTCGTCCGGATTCACGGCGCCCTGCACGACCGTTTCACCGAGGCCGTAGCTCGACGTGATGAACACGGCATCCTTGAAGCCCGATTCGGTATCGAGCGTGAACATCACGCCCGCTGCGCCGACGTCCGAGCGCACCATGCGCTGCACACCCGCCGACAACGCGACTTCAGCGTGCGTGAAACCCTTGTGGACACGATAGGAAATAGCGCGGTCGTTATACAGCGACGCGAACACGTGCTTCATGCGATCGAGCACGTCGTCGATGCCGACTACGTTGAGGTAGCTTTCCTGCTGACCGGCGAACGATGCGTCCGGCAGATCCTCTGCCGTCGCCGACGAGCGGACGGCGAACGAAAGCTCTTCAGGCGAGCTGTTCTGGAGCGTGTCGAAGCCTGCGCGGATTTCCTGTTCGAGACGCGGCTGCATCGGCGCATCGACGATCCATTGACGGATCTCCTTGCCCGCTTCAGCAAGTGCCTTCACGTCGTCGACGTCGAGCGTCTCCAGACGTTTCGCAATGCGTTCGGTGAGATTGTTGTGATGCAGGAAATCGCGGAACGCGAGCGCCGTCGTGGCGAAACCGGTCGGCACGCGCACGCCTGCTTCAGCGAGCTGACTGATCATCTCGCCGAGCGAGGCGTTCTTACCGCCCACAATCTCCACATCGGTCATCCGCAACTGCTCGAACGGAACTACATACGCCAGATCCTTTGTGACGTTAACTGCGTTAGTCATACAAGCCCCTAAGTGTGAAAGAAATTCACGGCTGTGCAAGTGGGCTCTGACGCGGCCGCTCATAAGAAGCGGTGACGCGTCTTGCACAACCTGTTGGAGAAACAATCGCACAGCGCATTCATCTGCGGGGCCGCTCGCGGATGAAACGCGAGGAAGCAGAAGATTCACCGAACTTGACGGCATTCAACGTGTAATACGGACGAAAAGCCCGGCATCAACGCGGATTGCCTGCAATTGCTTATCCAACAGGTTGCCGCTATTCTACCGTGCCGACTCCCGAAATGTGACAGTCGGCAGAGAATTGCGCCTCGAACCGCGTCCCGGTCTGTCGGGCGGGCCTTTACGAGGTCTGCGCCGTCCGGCGGAACGCATTTTGTGGCCACACGGCGCGCTGCTTCGACGCCGCCGCGAGCCTTGAATCGCGCGCGGTGAAACATGCGGCGATGTTTCTTTCGAGCGTGTTTTTCCGCTCACGTTCCCTGCTCCTCCGATGCCGCCCACCGTATTCATCGTCTCCGACGGTACCGGGATCACTGCCGAAACCTTCGCGCATTCGATCCTCTCCCAGTTCGACCAGAAATTCCGTCTGGTCCGCGTGCCTTTTGTCGATTCGACGGAAAAGGCATACGCCACGCTCGAAAAGATCAACGAAGCCGGTCAGCACGAAGGCCGGCGGCCGATCGTGTTCACGACGCTCGTCGATAGCCCTTCGAACAACATCGTGAAGGACTGTAACGCGCTCGTGCTCGACATGTTCCAGACCTTCATCGAGCCGCTCGAACAGGAACTGGAACTGAAGTCGAGCCATGCGATGGGCCGGGGGCACCAGAACGCCGACACCGAGGAGTACAAGAACCGGATCGAGGCGATCAACTTCTCGCTCGCGCACGATGACGGCCAGTCGAACCGCAATCTCGCGGACGCCGATGTGATCCTGGTCGGCGTATCACGCAGCGGCAAGACGCCGACGAGCCTCTATCTCGCGATGCAATACGGCGTGAAGGCGGCGAACTATCCGCTGATTCCCGAGGACTTCGAACGCGGCAAGCTGCCGACGCCGTTGCTTGAGCATCGTCAGAAAATGTTCGGGTTGTCGATCGATCCGCAGCGACTGTCGGAGATCCGTAACGAGCGGCGGCCGGGCAGCAAATACGCTGCGCTCGAGAATTGCCGCTACGAGATCAATGAAGCGTCAGCGATGATGCGGCGTGAAGGAATCAAGTGGCTGTCGTCGACGCACAAGTCGATCGAAGAAATCGCAACGACGATCCTGCAGGAAATCAAGCTCGACCGTTCGTCGTATTGACGCTGAAGCGTGTAGCGCGCTTCGACCCGAAGATCAGGCGCCGCGCTGCTGGCGGCACTGCTCGAAGAGACACACGGCGGCTGCGGCCGCCACATTCAGCGATTCCATGCCGCCTGGTTGCGGAATCGTCACCCGATGCGTGACCGCATCACGCCACGCCTGCGACACACCCGCGCCTTCGTTGCCGAATACCCATGCATGCGGGCCGGACAGGTCGCAATCGTAAATCGCCCGCGCGCCATGCGAATCGGTGATCGTCACTGGTATGTCGAGCCGACCGATCAGCGCCTCTGCTTCGACGTCTTCGTGAATCTCCAGCAGAAAATGTGCGCCCATTCCCGAGCGCAGCACTTTCGACGACCATGCGTAAGCCGTCCCCGGCGCGCAAAACACGTGCGACACGCCCGCGGCCGCCGCACTACGCAGGATCGATCCGACGTTGCCCGCATCCTGCACGCCATCGAGTACGACGCAGGTCTGCGTGACCTTGTCCGGCAGCGGCGCATCGAGCTTTTCGACCAGCAGCAGAATCCCCACGCCGTGCACGACGCTCGACAGTTGCCCGAACAGCGCATCCGGCAGCGTGATGACGCGATGCCCGTCGATCCGCGAGACGATCGCCTGCGCTTCCTCGTGACGCAGCGCGCCTTCGGTGACGATGCACGTCTCCGGCTGACCCGCAACATCGAGATACGCGCTCGCCAGGTGGAAACCTTCGAGTAACGCGTGCGCGCTGCGCCGCTGCTGGTGCGTCGAGCCGGCCAGCGCTTTCAGTCGTTTGTAGAGCGGGTTGTCCCGCGACGTGATGGCTTTCACAGGTGGCGAAGAAGGTTCAGGTGGTCAGAACGCCGGTCCGGCGCTGGAGCGCTTCAGAATGCGGGTGCACCGTCGCCGAATGCATTACCGGCGCCGTCATCCAGCGCGCCTTCGAATGCGTCGTCGCGCAGGGCTGGCAAGACAACCGGCACCTTCCCCGGCAATGTGACCGGCATACCCAGCCGCGCATGCGCCTCGCGCACCGGCGCAAACGAGCGCCGATGATGCTCGCACGGCCCGTGTTCGAGCAGCGCCGCCAGATGCTGCGGCGTGCCGTAGCCCGAATGCGCATCGAAGCCGTAGACGGGATACGTCTGATGCAGTTCGAGCAGCATGCGATCACGCGTGACCTTTGCCAGAATCGACGCAGCCGAGATGCTTTTCACCAGCGCATCGCCGCCGACAATCGCCTCGCTGCGAATGCTCAGCACCGGACAGCGATTGCCGTCGATCTTCACGAGCGTAGGCGTGACGGCGAGCCCTTCGACAGCGCGCTTCATCGCGAGCATCGTGGCGTGCAGGATGTTGAGCGTGTCGATTTCCTCGACCGACGCCGACGCGATGCAGAACGCCAGCGCGCGGTCGACGATCTTGTCGTACAGCTCCTCGCGCTTTTTCGCGGTGAGCGCCTTTGAATCGTCGAGACCGCGAATCATGGGCTTCGCCGGATCGAAAATGACCGCCGCCGCGACAACCGGACCGGCCAGCGGGCCACGCCCGGCTTCATCGACACCGCACACGATCTCGACGTCTGAATCGAAGTTCAGACCGGCCTGGATCGCCGCTGAGCCATCAGCAACGTTACGGCGCGGCGTGCGGGCGGCGTTCACCGCCGCCCCTTGCGGGTTTCGATGATGCCCGTTACCACTTCCGCGGCGCGCTGGGCCGTATTCTGCTTCAGCACGTGATGCATTTCCGTGAAAATTTCCGTGAGCGTACGGCGATTGGCTGCGTCGTTCAGCTGCGTCAGCGTGGCGTCGGCCAGCGCTTCAGGCGTCGCGAAATGCTGGAGAATTTCCGGCACCACGAAACGCCCCGCCAGAATGTTCGGCAAGCCGATGTACGGCAGATAACCCTGCCGCCGCATGATCTGGCCCGTCAACCAGGGCACCTTGTACGAGATCACCATCGGCTTTTTCAGCAGCGCGGCTTCCAGCGTCACGGTGCCGCTCTTGACGAGAATCGCGTCGGCGGCGGTCATCGCAGTTTGCGACTGGCCGTCGGTGATCGTCAAGGCGAGACCCGGATGCGCTTCGGCGAGCGGCTTCAGCAGTTCGCGCAGCGCGGGCGTGGCCGCCGGCATCACGAAGCGCACGCCGGGTTCGCGCTGCTGCATCAACGCCATCGCGTCGAAGAACGTCGGCCCGATCAGTGCGATTTCCGAGCGCCGGCTGCCTGGCAGCACGGCGATCACCGGGCCGCTTTCCGGCAGACCGAGCGTGCGGCGCGCCCCCAACGTATCGGGCACGAGCGGAATTTCGTCGGCCAGCGGATGACCGACGTAGGACGCGGCGACGCCCGCCTTCTCAAGCAGCGCCGTCTCGAACGGGAACACGCACAACATGTGATCGACCGCTTTCGCGATCTTCTTGATGCGGCCGCCGCGCCACGCCCAGATCGACGGACACACAAAGTGAATCGTCGGAATACCCGCGTCGCGCAGCGGATGTTCGAGTCCGAAATTGAAATCGGGAGCGTCGACGCCAATGAACGCGTCCGGCGGATCGGCCAGCAGCTGACGCTTCAGTTCATTGCGGATGCCGAGAATTTCGGGGATGTGCCTGAGCGCTTCGACGTAACCGCGCACGGTCAGCTTTTCCATCGGCCAGTGCGCGTCGAAACCCGTCGCGATCATGCGCGGGCCGCCGATGCCGTAATACTGCGTGGATTCGGGCAGACGGCTCGACAGGCCCTCGAGCAGCGATGCCGCGAGCAGATCGCCCGACGGCTCGCCGGCCACCATTGCAAGCCGCAGCGGGCGGGGTTGCAGCGCCATCGGCTAGCGGATGATGCCGCGCTGCGACGCTTCGACGAAGGCGACCAGCGCCTGCACCGGAGCATCGCCGTCGCCGCCGGCGGTCGCGAGTTCGCGCAACTGCACCTTCGCTTCTTCCAGCGACAGGCCGTTCTTGTACAGCACACGATAGGCCGAGCGCAGCGCCGAGATCGCGTCCACCGAAAAGCCCCGGCGACGCAGCCCTTCGACATTGATGCCGTGCGGCTCCGCCTTGTTGCCGGCGGCGATCACGAACGGCGGAACGTCCTGCACGAGAGCCGACGCGCCGCCGAGCATCGAATGCGCGCCGATGCGCACGAACTGGTGCACGCCCGACATGCCGCCGATGATCGCGTGGTCCCCGATCGTCACGTGACCGGCCATCTGCGCGTTGCTCGACAGAATGACGTTGCTGCCCACGCGGCAATCGTGGCCGATGTGCACGTACGCCATGATCCAGTTGTCGTCGCCAAGCGACGTGACGCCCGCGTCCTGCACCGTGCCGGTGTGGATCGTCGTGAACTCGCGGATCATGTTGCGATTGCCGATCTCGAGCCGGGTCGGCTCGTCCTTGTACTTCATGTCCTGCGGACGACCACCGACCGATGCAAAATGACCGATGCGGTTGTCCTCGCCGATCGTCGTGTGACCTTCGATCACGCTGTGCGAACCGACCGTGGTCCGTGCGCCGATCGTGACGTGTGCGCCGACGATGGCATACGGTCCGATTTCGACTGACTCGTCGAGCTGTGCGCCCGGCTCGATGATCGCAGTAGGATGAATCCTGCTCATGCGCCCTCGCTTGTGATTCGTTGCGTTGTCCGGATGCTGCGCGGCGTATTACTGGCCATCGTCCGTCGTGCGGACTGCGCACATCAGATCGGCTTCCGCCGCGACCTGACCATCCACCTCGGCGCGCGCCTTGAACTTCCAGATGCCGCGCATATGCCGCTCGAACGTGACGTTCAGGATCAGCTGGTCGCCCGGTTCGACCACGCGCTTGAAGCGGGCGTTATCAATACCGACGAAGAGATACAGCGTGTTGTCCGGATCGTGCGGCTCTTCCGCGAACGTCAGGAGCGCGGCCGTCTGGGCGAGCGCTTCCAGGATCAGCACGCCGGGCATGACCGGGCGCTTCGGAAAGTGGCCCATGAAATACGGCTCGTTGATCGACACGTTCTTCAACGCCTTGATGCGCTTGTGCGGCTCGAGTTCGAGCACCCGATCGACGAGCAGGATCGGATAGCGATGCGGCAGCAGCGTGAGAATCTTGTGGATGTCGAGATTGATTTTTTCGGTGCTCATGGTGTTTCTGCTCACGCGTAGGTGGCGCGATGATGACTGCGGGTGCTTGCGCAGGCAGGTTGATAACGCGTGCGGCCGTCGTTTTATGTGACCTGGCGGCGTCTCCCACCGCCGGGGCACGTCAACGGCGCTTACGCCGTGCTCGTACTATTTATGCTGCTTCTGTTCTTTGTACTGCCTGGCCCTTTGGCCGTTGCCTCGTCAAACCTTGTCGCCGGATGCGTTACCGGCAGCTGCTTCCAGCGCCTTGATACGATCCCGCAACTTGTCGATATTGCGCAGCAGTGCCGCGCTCTTGTTCCACGAGGCATGATCGACCGCCGGAAACGCGCTCGTGTACATGCCGGGCTTCAACAACGATTTCGATACGCCGGATTGCGCCGTGACGATCACATAATCGGCGAGCGTCACGTGACCGGCAATGCCCACGGCGCCACCGATCATGCAATGGCGCCCGATGGTCGTGCTGCCGGCGATGCCCGCACAGCCCGCGATGACCGTGTACGCGCCGACCTTACAGTTATGGCCGATCTGGACGAGATTGTCGATCTTCACGCACTCTTCGATGATCGTATCGGCCATTGCGCCGCGGTCGATCGTCGTATTTGCGCCGATTTCGACGTCCGGTCCGATCGACACGCCGCCGACCTGCGGAATCTTGACCCAGCTGCCTGTGCGCTCGTCGCCGTCGCCAGTGAAATCGGGGGCGAAACCGAAACCATCGGAACCGATCACGGCGCCGGCATGGATGATCACGCGCGGACCGATCCGGCAACCATAGTAGACGGACACGTTCGGGTAAAGATGCGTGCCGTCGCCGATCTGCGTGCCGCGGCCGATTACCACGTTCGCATCGAGCTGCACGTTCTCGCCGATCACGGCACCCGCTTCCACCGTCACATTCGGACCGATGACGGCGCTCGCCGCGACCTTCGCCGAAGGATCGATCGTGGCGCTGGCATGCACGCCCGGCGCGCGCTTCGGCGCCGCGAGGTCGATGAACGCCTGGGCGATGCGCGCGAAGTAAGCGTAAGGGTTGGGCGTGACGATGAAGTTACGGTTCGAATCCGGAGCGAGCTTCGCGAGGTCGTCGGCGTTGATCAGTACGGCGCCCGCGCGGGTCGTTTCGACCTGCGACAGATACTTCGGGTTCGCGAGGAACGCCAGCTGTTCCGGACCAGCCTGATCGAGCGGCGCGAGACTGCCGACGCGATGCGCCGGGTCGCCGACTACCGTGCCGCCGAACTGCCGGGCGATGTCCTCGAGCGTAAATGCCATGCGTGCACTGCTCCTGCTGTTCAGTTGGCGCTGTTCGACGCCGCGAGCGCCTTCAGCACCTGATCGGTGATATCGATACGCGGGCTGACATACACCGCTTCCTGCACGATCAGGTCGTAATGCTGCGCCTCGGCGATCTGCTTGATCACCTTGTTCGCGCGATCCAGCACCGCCGCCAGTTCCTCGTTACGGCGCTGGTTCAGGTCTTCGCGGAATTCACGCTGCTTGCGCTGGAAATCGGTGTCGAGCTGGGACAGATCGCGCTGCTTCTGCGCGCGATCCGCCGGCGACAGCGATGAACCATTCTTGTCGAGCGAATCGGACATCGACTTCAGACGCGCCGCCATGTCCTGCAGATCCTTGTCCCGCTTCGCAAACTCGGCCTCGAGCTTGGTCTGCGCCGCCTTCGCAGCCGTGGACTCGCGCAGGATGCGGTCGGAATTGACCGCCGCGATCCTGGCTTCCTGCGCGTGCGCCGCGGCGCTCACGCCCAGCGTCGTTGCCAGCGCCAGCGCGCACATCACACGTTTCGAAAACATACCGGTTAGCAAAGTCATCCTCTCGATACTGTAAGTGATCCCGGACTGTGCGATCAGAATGCCGTCCCGATCTGGAACTGGAACTTCTGGTACTGGTCGCCGGTGTGCTTCACGAGCGGGAAACCCAGGCTCAGCTTGAGCGGCCCGATCGGCGAAATCCACGCGAGACCGACACCGTAGCCGTAACGCAGGCCGTTCGCGCCGGTCGAGGTAGCGGCGGTACTCGCGTCCGCCCAGACGTTACCCGCATCGAGGAACGTGAACACGCGCAACGTACGGTCGTAGCCGGTGCCCGGCAACGGGAACGTAAGCTCGATGTTGCCGACAATCATCTTCGAACCGCCGATCGGGTCGTTCGTTGTGGCGTCGCGCGGACCCAGCGAGCTCGGCTCATAGCCACGCACCGAACCGATACCGCCGGCGTAGTAGTTCTTGAAAATCGGGTACGGCTTGCCTTGAAGACCGTTACCGTAGCCGCCCTGGAAGTTAAGGCCAAGCACGAAGCCGCGCGAGAACGAGTAATAATACTGCGCCTGGAGATCTGCCTTGTAATACGTCGTACCGCCGATCGGCGTGCCATATTCAGCATTCGCCTGCGTGAAGTAACCACGGCTCGGCACGAGCGCGCTATCCCGCGCGTCGCGCGACCAGCCGACAGTAAGCGGCACGTTGTTCGATACGCGACCGAACTCCTGAACGTACAGCTTGTACGAAGCCGGCGTGTTTTGATCGACGTCGAGCGTATTCTGTTCGAGGCCCGCGCCGAAGTAGACCGTATCCACTTCCGAGAACGGGATACCGAACTTCAGGTCGCCGCCCATCGTGACAATCTTGAAGCTCGAATCCGTCGAATAATACAGCGGCTCGTACGTACGGTAGTAGACGTCGGTGATGCGCTTGATGCCGTCGACCGTGAAGTACGGATCGACCTGCGTCACCGTCAACGTACGGTACGATTTCGCCGTATTCACGTTGACCGAGAGACTCGTACCGGAACCGAACACGTTGTCCTGTGAGACACCCGCCGACAGCACGACCTTGTCGGTCGACGAGAAACCCGCGCCCAGCGTGATCGCGCCGGTCGGCTTTTCGGCCACCTTGACGTCGACGTCCACCTGGTCAGGCGTGCCTTCTACCGGGGTCGTCGTGACGTCCACATCGGTGAAGTAGCCGAGACGGTTGACCCGGTCTTTCGACAGCGCGAGGCGGTTCGAATCGAACCACGAGCTTTCGAGCTGGCGCATTTCGCGACGGACGACTTCATCCCGCGTACGCGTGTTGCCTACCACATTAATACGGCGCACATACACGCGGCGGCTCGGATCGACCTGCAGCGTGAGGTCGACCGTGTGATGTTCCTGGTCGATCTGCGGCAGCGCGTTCACGGTCGCGAACGCGTAGCCGTACTCGCCGAGCTTGTCGACGATCGCCTTTGTGGTGGCCTGCAGCTTTTCAGCCGAGAAACGGTCGCCAGCCTTGATCTTGATGAGCTTGGTGAGCTCAGCTTCGCGATCCAGCAGATTGCCCGCGAGCTTGATGCTCGAGATCTTGTACGGCTCGCCTTCGTGCAACGCGACCGTCAGGTACATGTCCTTCTTGTCCGGCGAGATCGACACCTGCGTCGACTCGATGCTGAACTCGAGATAACCGCGATTCAGGTAGTACGAGCGGACATTTTCGAGGTCGCCAGTGAGCTTTTCCTTCGCGTACAGATCGTTCTTCGTGTACCAGGAGAACCAGTTCGGCGTGGACAGCTGCATTTCATCGCGCAGCGTGCCCGTGCTGAACGCCTTGTTGCCGATGAAGTTGATCTGGCGGATCTTCGCGCTCGGACCTTCGACCACCGAGAACAGCACCGCAACGCGGTTGCGGTCGATCGGCGTGATCGTCGTGGTGACTTCGGCGGCGTAGAAGCCGCGCGTCAGGTACTGACGTTTCAGTTCCTGCTCGGCCTTGTCGACGAGCGCCTTGTCGTAATAACGGCCCTGCGACAGCCCGACCGCGCGCAGCGCCTTCGCCAGGTTGTCCTTTTCGAATTCGTGAATGCCGGAGAAATCGATCGTGCCGATGGCCGGACGTTCGATGACCTGCACGATGACAACGTTGCCTTCGGTGGCAATCTTCACGTCGTTGAAGAAGCCCGTTGCGTAGAGCGCGCGGATGGCTTCGGAAGCCTTGTCGTCACTGAACGTATCGCCCTGCTTGATCGGCAGATACGAAAACACGGTACCGGGTTCGACGCGCTGCAACCCCTCGATCCGAATGTCCTGCACCACGAAAGGTGTCGTCGCGTGAGCCACCAGCCCATGCGCGGCAAATGCCGCGGCTACAACTGTCTTTGGAACAAAGCGATGAGGTTTAAACAACGTGCTTCCCCAGTGTGTATAGCTGCATCAGGTCGGGCGGTCGCCATCGTGAACGCCACCAGACACTTTAAAAATGGATTAAACGAGCAAGATCGTTGAAGAGCGCGATCGCCGATAGTGCGACGATGCAAACCAGCCCCGCTCTCTGCAAAACAAGCTGCCAGCGATCGGATACGGCTTTGCCGGTAACAGCTTCAACCAAATAATATAACAGATGACCCCCATCCAATACCGGAATTGGTAAGAGGTTTAACACTCCGAGACTGATACTGACGAGCGCGAGGAACGATAAAAACGCGGACGGACCAAGGCGCGCGCTCTTTCCGGCGTAGTCCGCGATGGTCACGGGACCGGACAGGTTCTTGAGCGATGCCTCACCTGTAATCATCCGGCCGAACATGCGAAGCGAGTAAACCGCGATATCCCACGTACGGTGTGCACCGAGCTGGACGCTCTCAATCGGACCATAACGGACATCGACCGACGGCACCTGGGTCGCGAGCGCCGCGCCAATCCGGCCGATATTCTGGCCGCTTGCGTCATCGCGCGTCATCACCGGCACGATGCTGAGGTCCTGACGCGCGCCCGGCTCTTTGCCCTGCGCGCCACGCTCGATCTGCAGCGTAATCGACCTGCCCGCATGCGACTTCACGTAAGCAATGAAAGCTGTCGCGCTGTCGACCGGCTTGCCGTCCACCGCACGTACCCGGTCGCCCGCGACGAGACCCGCATTCTGCGCCGCGCTGCCCGGCTCGATGGCGGCCACCGACAACGTGCCACCGCCCGGCTCGAAACCGAGCCGCGTCATGAAATCGTCGTCGATATCGCGATCGGAGACGCCGCGCAGGTCCAGCGCGAAATCAAACGTGCCACGGCTGTCTTTCGCGCCGAGCACGACGCGCCGGTGATCGAACGCCGCGCCCAGCAGCTTCCAGCGCAGATCGGACCACGAACGGACCGGTTCGGTCTCGCTACCGTTTTCATCGCGGATCAAGACGACGGTTTCGCCGCCGTCAAAGCCCGCGCGCGCGGCCGGCGTATTCGCGGCCGGCGCTGCGACAATCGCCGACGGCTCGGTCACACCGCTCGCGAACACGGCCGCGAACAGTACGATGGCCAGCAGGAAATTCGCGACCGGGCCCGCGACGACGATTGCAAACCGTTTCGCGACCGATTGCTGGTTGAACGCGTGCGGCAGTTCCTCGGCGGAAATCGTCGCGCCTTCCTCGCGCTCGTCGAGCATCTTCACGTAGCCGCCGAGCGGCAACGCGGCAATGGTCCATTCGGTCCCGGTCTTCTTGCTGACCCACTGAACGAGCGGTTTGCCGAAGCCGATCGAAAACCGCAGCACCTTCACGCCGCACATCCGCGCGACGCTGTAGTGGCCGTATTCATGCACGACAACGAGCACGCCAATCGCGACAGCGAAGGCAACCAGTTCGATCAGCAGGTTCATGAACGCCTCACTGGACGGCGCGTTCCGGGCGGGCGCCCGCAGGCAGACGGTCGATAAAGGCCGTGGCCGCCCGGCGCGCGGCTGCGTCGGCTTCGATCACGTCATCGAGGGCGGCAGCGCTGCGGTTCGGCAACGCATTCAGCACCGAGTCGACCACCTGCGCGATGGCCATGAAGCCGATACGGCGCGACAGGAACGCATCAACGGCAATCTCGTTCGCCGCATTCAGCGCCGCGCTTGCGATGCCGCCTTCAGCCAGCGCCTTCATCGCGAGCGCGAGACAGGGAAAACGCGCGTAATCCGCCTTCTCGAACGACAGCGAGGCGACCTGTAAGAGATCGAGTTGCGCGACGCCCGAATCGACACGATCCGGGAACGCCAGTGCGTACGCGATCGGCGTGCGCATGTCGGGGTTGCCGAGTTGCGCGAGCACTGAACCGTCCGCATACGAAACCATCGAATGGATCACGCTCTGCGGATGAATCAGCACCTCGATGCGTTCGCCCGGCAGATTGAACAGCCAGTGCGCCTCGATGACTTCGAGGCCCTTGTTCATCATCGTCGCCGAATCGACCGAGATCTTGCGGCCCATGACCCAGTTCGGATGCGCGCAGGCTTCGTCGGGCGTGACGTCGACGAGCGTCGACGGTTCGCGCGTCCGGAACGGGCCGCCCGACGCGGTCAGGATGATCTTCGACACACCGCCATGCAGCGCGGCTTCGCGCGGCAGGCACTGGAAAACCGCGTTGTGTTCGCTGTCGACCGGCAGCAGGATCGCGCCGTTGTCTCGCACGGCGTCCATGAAAATCGCGCCGGACATCACGAGCGCTTCCTTGTTCGCGAGCAGGATGCGCTTGCCGGCGCGCGCCGCGGCGAGGCTGGGCGCGAGGCCCGCCGCACCGACGATCGCCGCGACAACGGTATCGCAATGCTCGCTCTTCGACACGTCGACGAGCGCCTGTTGGCCATACGCGACTTCGGTCTTGCAACCCGCTTCGCGCAGCTTCGTGGCGACCTGCGCGGCGGTTGCCGCATCGCCGACGACAGCCACGTCAGGCTTGAAGCGCAGACACTGTTCGACGAGCTTGTCGCCGTTGCGGTGCGCAGTCAGCGCGTAGACGGAGAAACGCTCGGGATGACGCGCGACGACATCAAGCGTGCTGTCTCCAATCGAGCCCGTGGAACCGAGCAGAGTTAATCGTTTTTGCATGTCTCTTTCTCTAGCCGAGCAGCAGCATCGCAAGCGGCAGCACCGGCAATAACGCGTCGATGCGGTCGAGGACGCCACCGTGTCCCGGCAACAGACCACTGGAATCTTTCACGCCGGCCTGGCGCTTCAGCATCGACTCGAACAGGTCGCCGACGACGCTGAATACAACCAGCACAGTCAGCGCGATGAGCGCGCGTGGGGCGCCGAGGCGCTCCAGCAGCGCCGAATACAGGGTCGGCTCGAACGCATAGGTGGCAACGGCCACGATGGCCACGACCAGCACGGCGATCCAGCCTCCAACCGCGCCTTCCCAGGTCTTGCCCGGGCTGATGGCAGGCGCGAGTTTGTGCCTGCCGAATGCCTTACCCGAGAAGTATGCGCCGATATCGGCCAGCCATACCACTAGCAGCAGGGACAGCACGAACGGCACGCCAGCCATGCGGGCCGCGACGAGCGCATGCCAGCACGCGACGAATACCAGCAGGCCCGCAATCAGCAGGAAACCGCGCCAGGCACCCTGCGCGAGCGTCGGCTTTCTCAGCAACACGAACGGCCCGACCAGCACCCAGAACACCGACGCCGCCTGAAACAGCGGCCGGTATTGCTCGACGCCGGTGCCAGGCTTCGTGCTCGCGACCAGCACCGCGGCCGCTATCAGCGCATAAACGACCGGCCCGGCGCCGCCCAGCTTGAGCAAACGCGCCCATTCCCACGCGGCAAAGACCACGACGAACGCGATCAGCGCGCCAAACGCGCCCACCGGTGCAAACAAGGTGACCGGCAGAAAGACAGCCAGCAGGACGATCGCCGTGATGACACGGGTTTTTAGCATGGAAGCGAATCGACGTTCTGCGATTGCGGTTCGAGCTGCGCGCTCGTGCGGCCGAAGCGGCGCTCACGCTCCGCATAGGATTCGATGGCGTGACCGAGCGCGTCCGCGTCGAAATCCGGCCAGTAGGTATCGGTGAAATAGAACTCGGTGTACGCGAGTTGCCACAGCAGGAAGTTGCTGATGCGCTGCTCGCCGCCGGTACGGATGAAGAGATCCGGCTCGGGCGCGTAGGCCATCGCCAGATGTTCGGCGAAGGCTTCTTCGGTGACCTCGACGGGACGGCCCGCCGCGACCGACTGGTCGACCAGCTTGCGGGTGGCCTGCATGATGTCCCAGCGGCCGCCGTAGTTGGCGGCAATAGTCAGCGTCAGGCGGGTATTTCGGGCGGTTTTGGTTTCCGCGCGACGGATCAGGTCCTGGATCCGCGTATCGAACATCGCCAGGTCGCCGACTACGCGCAGCCGGATGCCATTCGCGTGCAGCTTGCCGATTTCGCGCTCCAGCGCCGTCACGAAGAGGCGCATCAGGAACGACACCTCGTCGTTCGGACGACGCCAGTTTTCCGAGCTGAACGCGAACAGCGTCAGATATTCGACGCCGCGCCGTGCACACGCCTCGACGGCGGCCCGCACCGCGTCGACGCCGCGCGTATGGCCCGCCACACGCGGCAGCCGGCGCTGCGTCGCCCAACGGCCATTGCCGTCCATGATGATCGCGATATGTCGCGGCACCGCCGCGACATCAGGCACGCGAACGGTAGAGCTGGTATAGGTCATGGCCGTCGGGACAGTGACTGCAAAAATGAAGTGAAACCGTGAAGGTTCTGGAGCCGGACGGCTTCAGACCGTCATGATCTCGGCTTCCTTGGTCGTCACGAGCTTGTCGATTTCCGCGACGAACCGGTCCGTCAGCTTCTGGACTTCGTCACCGGCACGACGCTCGTCGTCTTCGGAGATCTCCTTGTCTTTCACGAGCTTCTTCAGTTGCTCGTTCGCGTCACGGCGCAGGTTGCGCACCGCGATCTTGGCCGTTTCGGCTTCGCTCTTGACGACCTTCGTCAACTCGCGGCGGCGCTCTTCGGTCAGCGCGGGCATCGGGACGCGGATCACATCGCCCTGCGTGGCCGGGTTCAGGCCCAGGTCGGATTCGCGGATCGCCTTTTCGACGACCTGCACCATCTTCTTTTCCCAAGGCTGGACGCCGATTGTGCGTGCGTCGATCAGCGTCAGGTTCGCGACCTGCGAGATCGGCACCGGCGAGCCGTAGTAATCGACCTGGATGTGATCCAGAAGACCCGTGTGGGCACGGCCCGTACGGATTTTCGACAGATCGTTCTTGAACGCTTCGATCGAACGCTGCATCTTCTGATCAGCGCCCTTCTTGATGTCAGCCACAGACATGATTAAACCTCCGAACCTTTAAATCGGTGCAGGCGGGTCAGCGCGCATGAGCGGCGACCTGGGCCCGCGTTCAAGCCCACGTTACGTGGAAGGGAGTTTACACGTGGACGAGCGTGCCTTCGTCCTCGCCTTGTACGATGCGCTTGAGCGCGCCCGGCTTGACGATCGAAAACACGCGGATCGGCAGCTTCTGGTCGCGGCACAGCGCAAAAGCCGTCGCGTCCATCACCTGCAGATTGCGGCCGATCGCCTCGTCGAAGCTGATGGTGGTGTAGCGCGTCGCCGTGGCATCCTTCTTCGGATCGGCCGAATAGACGCCATCGACCTTGGTGGCCTTCAGCACGACTTCCGCGCCGATTTCGGACCCGCGCAGCGCGGCGGCGGTGTCCGTCGTGAAGAACGGGTTGCCGGTGCCGGCCGCGAAAATCACGACCTTGCCTTCTTCCAGTTGACGAATGGCGCGCGGGCGGATGTACGGCTCGACCACCTGATCCATGCGCAGCGCGGACTGCACGCGCGCCTCGATACCGGCGTGACGCATCGCGTCCTGAAGCGCCAGCGCGTTCATCATCGTAGCGAGCATACCCATATAGTCTGCCGTCGCGCGGTCCATACCGGCCGCGCCACCTGCCACACCACGGAAAATATTGCCGCCGCCGATCACCACCGCCAATTGCGTGCCGAGCCGGACTACCTCGGCCACGTCCGCCACCATTCTTTCGATCGTCAGGCGGTTGATGCCGAAAGCATCGTCGCCCATGAGAGCTTCGCCGGAGAGTTTGAGGAGGACGCGTTTATAGGCAGTGGGCATAGAGGTATCCGGATCGCGCTGAAGAGGACGACAACAACTTGGAACTGTAGGGGCGAAATGCTGATTCGGGCAAGCGTCGCCAAATTATCGGGCCCGAAGGCCCGACCCGGGCGGCCGTCGCGCGGGGATCAACCCGCGCAACAGCCCGCGTTTAACCGCGTGGCGCTGCCGGCCGCGGCAGGGTCTTGCCCTGCCGCGGGTCCAACGGTATTGCGATAATACTTATTGCTGCTTTGCAGCAGCGACTTGCGCGGCCACTTCAGCGGCGAAGTCGTCCTGCTTCTTTTCGATGCCTTCGCCGACCACGAACAGCGCGAATTTCTGCACGCTCGTGTTCGCTGCCTTCAGCATCTGCTCGATCGTCTGCTTGTCGTTCTTAACGAACGGCTGGTTCAGCAGCGACACTTCCTTCAGATACTTCTGCACGCTACCGTCGACCATCTTCGCGATGATTTCAGCCGGCTTGCCCGATTCGGCGGCCTTCTGTTCAGCGATGCTGCGTTCCTTGGCAATCAGGTCAGCCGGCACTTCGTCCGACGACAGCGAGACCGGCTTCATGGCCGCGATGTGCATCGCGACGTCCTTGCCGACCTGCTCTTCCGCGCCGGTGTACTCGACCAGCACGCCAATGCGCGTGCCGTGGAGGTACGCTGCCAGCTTGTTCGACGTTTCGAAGCGCACGAAACGGCGGATCGACAGGTTTTCACCGATCTTGCCGACCAGCGCCAGACGCACCGCGTCGACCGTCGAGCCTTCCAGCGGCAGGGCTGACAGGGCTGCGACGTCAGCCGGGTTTTGCGTGGCGACCAGTTGAGCAACGGTGTTCGAGAAAGCCAGGAAGTCGTCGTTCTTCGAAACGAAGTCGGTTTCGCAGTTCAGTTCGACGATCGCGCCTGCGGTGCCGCCGATGAACGAAGCGATCACGCCTTCAGCCGTCACGCGCGATGCTGCCTTGCTGGCCTTGTTGCCGAGCTTCACGCGCAGCAGTTCTTCCGCGCGGGCCATGTCGCCTTCAGCTTCCGTCAGGGCCTTCTTGCATTCCATCATCGGCGCGTCGGTCTTCGCGCGCAGTTCTGCAACCATGCTTGCGGTAATTGCCGCCATCATTCGCTCCTTGAGTCTGTCTTTCACACGCCGCCCGCACTTCGATGCCGGCGGCAAGAATTCGTTTCCGCTGCGGCGCGAAATTTTTGCCGCGCCGCGTTCCGGGCTTCATTCCCGGACTGCACTCTTTGTCGCGACTTAAAAAAAGGGGGCCTGTAGAAAGCCCCCTTTTTTGCCGGACACGGGGCAGCCTTACGCTTCCGGGTTGACCTCGACGAACTCGTCGCCGTCACCGCCACGGGCAGCCTGCACGACTTCGTTGACCGCGTTAGCACGGCCTTCGAGGATCGCGTCAGCCACGCCTGCCGTGTACAGAGCGACTGCCTTGCTGGCGTCGTCGTTACCCGGGATCACGTAGTCGATGCCTTCCGGCGAGTGGTTTGTGTCGACCACGGCGATGACCGGCACGCCAAGCTTGTTCGCTTCGGTGACAGCAATCTTGTGGTAGCCGACGTCGACGACGAAAATCGCGTCCGGAATGCCGCCCATGTCCTTCACGCCGCCGATCGACTTTTGCAGCTTCTGGATTTCGCGTTCAAACAGAAGCGCTTCTTTCTTGCTCATGCGCTCGGTCTCGCCCGATTCAACGGCCGCTTCCATGTCCTTCAGGCGCTTGATCGATACTTTCAGCGTCTTGAAGTTGGTCAGCATGCCGCCGAGCCAGCGCGCGTTGACGTAAGGCATGCCAGCGCGTTGTGCCTCTTCGGCGATCGTGTCGCGCGATTGACGCTTCGTGCCGACAAACAGGATCGTGCCGCGGTTCGCTGCCAGTTGACGCACATACTTCAGTGCGTCGTTGTACATCGGCAGCGTCTTTTCGAGGTTGATAATGTGAATCTTGTTGCGATGACCGAAAATGAAGGGGGCCATCTTCGGGTTCCAGAAGCGCGTCTGGTGACCAAAGTGGACACCGGCTTCCAGCATTTGACGCATGGTAACTGCCATGAAAATCTCCGCGAGGGTTAGGGTCTTAAGCCGGCTGCCGTATCCGCTGCGCCGCCCCCGCCATCTGCGAGAACCTGACGCCGCGAACACCCTGGGTGCGCCGGCTTGCGAGTCTGCTGCTTTTGCTTCGCTTTTGCTTCTTTTACTGCTCTCTATAGGTCGCTCGGGCGGACAACATAACCCTGAACGACTTAGCCAAAGATTATAGCACGCGACTATCGGCCGACTCAACCCGCGTGGTTGCCCGGAAAACGCATGGGCGGTTGCACCTTTAATCAACGACTCGCCGTCGCCACCGCGCCCGCCAGAAGCCACCGATACCTGGCCGGATGGCTGAAGCCCTGTCGCAAAAGGCAGCGGCAGGCCCCATATGGTGCGATAATCCCGAAATAAATCGCATTTCAGGCCCGACTCATGGCTATTACGCTCAAAAACGAAGACGATATCGCGCAGATGCGCATCGCCGGCAAGCTCGCAAGCGAGGTCCTCGACTACATCACGCCTTACGTCAAGGCAGGCGTCACGACGGGCGAGCTCGATCGCCTGTGCCACGAATACATGCTGAATGAACAGGGCACGATCCCGGCGCCCCTCAACTATCAGCCGCCCGGCTATCCGCCTTATCCGAAAGCCACATGCATTTCGGTCAATGACGTGATCTGTCACGGCATTCCAGGCGAAAAGACGCTCAAGAACGGCGATGCGCTCAATATCGACGTGACCGTCATCAAGAATGGCTATTTTGGCGACACGAGCCGGATGTTCATTGTCGGCGAAGGCTCGATTCTGGCGAAACGGCTCGTGCAGACCACGTTCGAATGCATGTGGCTCGGCATCGAGCAGGTTCGCCCAGGCGCGCATCTCGGCGATATCGGCCACGCGATCCAGCGGCATGCCGAGGCGCAGGGCTACAGCGTCGTGCGGGAATACTGCGGCCACGGCATCGGCCAGGTTTTTCATGACGATCCCCAGATCCTGCACTACGGCCGCCCCGGCACCGGCATCGAGCTGCAGAAAGGTATGATCTTCACGATCGAGCCGATGATCAACGCCGGCCGCCGCGACATTCGCACGATGCCCGACCAGTGGACCGTGAAGACGAAAGATCGCAGCCTGTCGGCGCAGTGGGAACACACGATACTGGTTACCGATACCGGTTACGAAGTGCTGACGGTCTCCGCCGGAACGCCTGCTCGCCCTGCGCTCGCCGCCACCACCGCCTGAGCGGTCCTTCGATCTCCTGCCCCGGTTGCCCATGAGTGTTCCAGCTGTCGCGCTAACCCATGCCTCGTCGCTGAGAGCGGATTACAAGGTGGCAAAAGCCTCATTACTGGAACGTTTCCGGTCAGCGACCAACGTCGACTCGCTGATGCGTGCGCTCACGCGCCTCACGGACAGCGCGCTCGTCGGCGCGTGGAATGCCTGTGAGCTGCCGGAATCGCTCGCGCTTGTCGCGGTCGGCGGCTTTGGACGCGGCGAACTGGCGCCGCACTCGGATATCGACATCCTCGTCCTCCTTCCCGACGAGCCTCTGCTGCATCTGGAATCACGCATCGAGCGCTTTATCGGTCTTGCGTGGGATCTGGGCCTGGAACTCGGCAGCAGCGTGCGCACGGTCTCGCAATGCATCGACGAAGCCGCGAACGACGTCACGGTGCGCACGGCGCTGCTCGAAGCGCGTCGGATCACCGGCAGCGCCCCGCTCTTCGAGCAGTTCGCGCAGCGTTATCGCAATGCACTCGATCCGCGCGCGTTCTTCCAGGCAAAAGTGCTGGAGATGCGTCAGCGTCACGCCCGCTTCCAGGACACCCCGTACGCGCTCGAACCGAACATCAAGGAAAGCCCCGGCGGGCTGCGCGATCTGCAATTGATCCTGTGGATCACGCAGGCGGCACAGTTCGGCAGCAGCTGGCGCGAACTCGACGCGCGCGGGCTGATCACCGAGCGCGAAGCGCGTGAACTGCGCCGCAACGAAGGTTTTCTGAAGACGCTGCGCGCCCGGCTGCACATGATCGCCGGCCGTCGCCAGGACATTCTGGTGTTCGACCTGCAGAATCCAGTCGCCGAAAGCTTCGGCTACAAGGCGACTGCTACAAAGCGCGCCAGCGAGCAGTTGATGCGCCGCTACTACTGGGCCGCGAAGGCCGTCACGCAGCTGGCGACGATCCTGATCCAGAACATCGAAGCGCAGCTTTTCCCTAACACGAGCAACGTTACGCGGGTATTGTCCGATCGCTTCGTCGAGAAACAGGGCATGCTCGAGATCGCATCCGACGACGTCTTTGAGCGCGAGCCGAATGCGATCCTTGAAGCCTTTTTGCTGTATGAGGAAACGCCTGGCGTGAAGGGCCTGTCCGCGCGGACACTCCGCGCGCTCTACAACGCCCGCGACGTGATGGACCAGCACTGGCGGCGCGATCCCGAAAACCGGCGTCTCTTCCTCGACATCCTGAAGCAGCCGGCCGGCGTGACGCATGCGCTGCGTCTGATGAACCAGACCAGCGTGCTCGGACGCTACCTGCTGAACTTCCGCCGTATCGTCGGGCAGATGCAGCACGACCTGTATCACGTCTATACGGTCGACCAGCACATCCTGATGGTGCTGCGCAATCTGCGTCGCTTCTCCGTCGCCGAGCATGCGCACGAATATCCGTTCTGCAGCCAGCTGATCGCAAATTTCGAGCGGCCGTACGTGCTCTACGTGGCGGCGCTGTTCCACGATATCGCGAAGGGCCGCGGCGGCGACCATTCGACGCTCGGCATGGCCGATGCGCGCCGCTTCTGTCGCGACCACGGCATCGCGGGCGACGACGGTGAACTCATCGTGTGGCTGGTCCAGCATCACCTGACAATGAGTCAGGTCGCGCAGAAGCAGGACACGAGCGATCCGGAAGTGATCAAGCAGTTCGCCGGACTGGTCGGTTCGGAACGATGGTTGACAGCGCTTTATCTGCTGACGGTCTCCGATATTCGGGGCACGAGTCCGAAGGTCTGGAACGCGTGGAAAGGCAAGCTGCTGGAGGACCTGTATCGTGCGACGCTTGCCGTGCTCGGCGGCGCGCGTCCGGATGCGCATTCAGAACTGAAGTCGCGGCAGGAGCAGGCGCTCGCGCTGCTGCGCCTGGAAACTGTTCCGGAAAACGCCCAGCGGGCGCTGTGGGACCAGCTCGACGTCGGCTACTTCCTGCGTCATGACGCCGCCGACATCGCCTGGCAAACGCGTGTGCTGCACCGGCATGTCGAGACACCCACGCCGATCGTCCGCGCCCGGCCATCGCCGATCGGCGAAGGGCTACAGGTGCTCGTGTATGTGAAGGACCGCCCTGACCTGTTCGCCGCGATCTGCGCATACTTCGACCGCAATGCACTGTCGGTGCTGGATTCGCGGGTCAGTACGACGCGCCACGGGTACGCGCTGGACAACTTCCTCGTCGCACATACCGAGGAAGACGTGCATTATCGCGATATTGCCAATCTGGTGGAGCAGCAGCTGAGCGCCCGCCTGTCGGGTGAAGGGCCCTTGCTGCCGGAACCGTCGAAGGGACGTCTTTCGCGTCTGTCGCGGACCTTCCCTGTTACGCCGCGCGTCGACCTTCGGGCCGACGAGCGCGGCCAGTACTACATCCTGTCCGTGTCGGCGAACGACCGGCCAGGCCTTCTTTATTCGATCGCGCGCGTGCTGGCGGAACATCGGGTCGGCGTCCATGCGGCGCGGATCAATACGCTCGGCGAACGCGTCGAGGACGTGTTCCTGCTGGACGGCCATGGCCTCTCGGACAACCGCCTGCAAATCCAGGTCGAGACCGAACTGCTGCGCGCGATTGCAGTGTGAGATTTCATGCGAGTCAAACTGACAGCCAAGCACCCGCGGCCGGCCACTGCCGACCGGGCCCCCGTTCGTTCCGGCAGCGCCGCGGCGCGTAGCAAATCGAAGCCGGTCGGACCCAAGCCGACATCCATGCTAGGTAAGCGCGGCAAGGATGACGCAGGCGGTGGCGCGCGTCGTGGCGGGCCGCCATCGGAAGGCGCCGCGAAGCGTCCTTTTGCCGGAGCGGGCGCGGCCGGCGGTAAGCGCGCACCGGGCGCCGGAGGGCGGCCTTCTGCGGGTGCGCGGCCAGCGCGACCGGAGGGCGCGGCAACGCGCGAACGATCGGGCAGCGGCGAGCGTAGCGAACGGCGACCTGCAGGCGACCGTCCGCCGCGTCGTGAGGGCTCTGCTGGCGCACCGCGGCGTGCTGACGGTGATCGTCCGGCTCGCTCGTTCGACGCGGGGCGTGAACGTGGAGAACGTGCACCGCGTCGGGCTGAAGGTGACCGCACGGGTGGTGAGCGTGCGCCGCGCCGTTTCGAGGGCGACCGCCCAGCACGCGCACCGCGCGAAGAAGGCGCGCGCCGGCCCTACGGCGCCGCGCCGCGTCGTACCGATGACTCGAAGCGTCCGTTCTCTGCCCGCCCGACCCGTACGGCGGACGCCGGAGGAGCGCGTGACGACCGTCCGCCGCGTCGCGATCGGGACGATACTCGCGAACGCACCGACACCGCGCGCCCACGCTTCGGAGCCGACCGTGGCGCGCCCGGTGCACGACGCGATTCCGATCGTCCAGCACGCCGGGACGCGGCTAGCCGCTCCGGCGGCGAACGCCCCGCATTCCCGAAAGAACGCAATGGGACTACGGATCGCGGCCAGCGCGGCGAGCGGACTTTCGCGAAGCCGGTAAAAGGCGGCTTCACCGACCGCTCGGAGCGCCCGGCGCGCGAAGACCGGCCGGCACGCCGCGCGACATCCGGTGAAGCCAGACCGCCGCGTGCCGCCGAACCGCGCGCTCACGCGACAGAACATCATCACGACGATCAGCCGGGCTCGCTGCGTCTGTCGAAACGCATGTCGGAACTCGGTTTGTGTTCGCGACGCGAAGCCGACGAGTGGATCGAAAAAGGCTGGGTGATTGTGGACGGCATCAGGATCGACACGCTCGGCACAAAGGTGCGCCCCGAGCAGCACATCGAGATTGATCCGGCCGCTCAGGCCGCGCAGGCGAAACAGGTGACGATTCTGCTGCACAAGCCGGTCGGTTTTGTCTCAGGTCAGGCTGAGGACGGCTATCTGCCGGCCGTCACGCTTGTCACACCTGATAACCACTGGGACGGCGACCGCTCCGGCATTCGCTTTTCAGCGACGCAGCTGCGCGCGCTCGCACCCGCCGGACGTCTCGACATCGACTCCACCGGCCTGCTGGTGCTGACGCAGGATGGCCGCATCGCCAAGCAGCTGATCGGCGAAAACTCGGATATCGACAAGGAGTATCTGGTGCGTGTGACTTACGGCGACCAGACGACCGACATTGATCAAAACTTCCCGCCGGAAAGTCTCGCGAAGTTGCGTCACGGCCTGTCGCTGGACGACGTCCCGCTCAAGCCCGCAATGGTCAGCTGGCAAAACGGCGAGCAACTGCGGTTTGTTCTGCGCGAAGGCAAGAAACGGCAGATCCGGCGCATGTGCGAACTGGTGGGCCTCGACGTCGTCGGATTGAAGCGCGTGAGAATGGGCCGTGTACAGCTCGGCGCATTGCCGCAGGGCCAATGGCGCTATCTGGACGCTGAAGAGTCGTTCTGAACGGCGAAACAGTGTGAGAACGCCCGCCGTTGCACGGTAAGTCCGACACGCAAAAACGCCCGCAATCTGAACTGCGGGCGTTTTTTATTGTGCTTCACGTCCCGTTCCCGGCGACGGGAGCTCACTCGTCGCTGCCTGGATCGAGCTCGGGAAACAGCACCTCGGTGAAACCAAACTTCGAGAAGTCGGTAATCCGCATCGGATAGAGTTTGCCAATCAGATGGTCGCATTCGTGCTGAACGACGCGCGCGTGAAAGCCTTCCGCGACGCGGTCGATCGGTTTGCCGAACTGATCGAAACCCTGATACCGGATCATCGAGAACCGGCTCACGGCGCCGCGCAGCCCCGGCACAGACAGACAACCTTCCCAGCCCTCTTCCATGTCCTGCGACACCGGCGCAATAGTCGGATTGATCAGCACCGTTTCCGGCACGGAGGGCGCGTCCGGGTAACGTTCGTTATGCCCGAAACCGAAGATCACAACCTGCAGATCGATGCCAATCTGCGGTGCGGCGAGCCCGGCGCCGTTCGCATCGTGCATCGTGTCGAACATGTCCTTCACGAGGACGTGCAGGTCGGGGGTGTTGAAACGATCGACTGGTGCGGCGATGCGAAGAAGACGTGGATCGCCCATCTTGAGGATTTCACGGATCATGTCGAGTGCCCCTCCAGGAGCTTGCGCATACCATCTTCGTCGAGTACAGGAACGCCGAGTTCCTCTGCCTTCGCGAGCTTGCTACCCGCCTCGGCGCCGGCGACCACGTAGTCAGTCTTCTTCGATACCGAGCCGGCCACTTTCGCGCCAGCCGCCTCCAGCATTTCTTTCGCCTCGTCGCGTGCAAGCGTGGGCAGCGTGCCCGTCAGCACGACGGTCTTGCCGGCCAGCACGCCCTGCGGCGCCTTCGGCGCCGGCGGCCCTTCCGGCCACGTGACCCGCCCCGGTGCGCGCAACTGGTCGATTACCGTTCTGTTGTGCTCTTCGGCAAAGAACTGATGAAGCGCATCGGCGACCACCGGGCCGACGTCGTTGACCTCGAGCAGTTCATCGACCGAGGCGTTCATGATCGGATCGAGCGAGCCAAAATGCTTCGCCAGATCCTTCGCGGTCGATTCGCCGACGTGCCGGATTCCCAGCGCATAGATAAAACGGGTGAGCGTGGTGTGCCTCGCTTTCTCCAGCGAATCCAGCAGGTTTTGCGCGGACTTGTCGGCGAAGCGGTCAAGCGCGGCCAGGGTCGAGAAACCCAGACCGAACAGATCAGCGGGCGTGCGAACCAGATTCTGCTCAACAAGCTGATCGATGATCTTTTCACCCAGGCCGTCGATATCCAGTGCACGGCGTTGAGCGAAGTGCCACAGCGCCTGCTTTCGCTGAGCCGGACAGAAGAGGCCGCCCGTACAGCGCGCAATCGCTTCGTCCGGCAGACGCTCGATCGCGGAACCGCAGACAGGGCAATGCGTCGGCATCACAAATTCGCGTGCATCGGGCGGCCGCCGGTCGACCAGCGCGCTCACGACTTCGGGGATCACGTCGCCCGCGCGGCGCACGATGACGGTATCGCCGATCCGGATGTCCTTGCGGCGCACCTCGTCTTCGTTGTGCAACGTCGCGTTGGTCACCGTCGCGCCGCCAACGAAAACCGGCTCCAGTCGGGCAACCGGTGTAATGGCGCCCGTGCGTCCGACCTGCACATCGATAGCCACGAGTTTCGTCAGCGCTTCCTGCGCCGGGAACTTGTGCGCGAGCGCGAAGCGTGGCGCCCGCGACACGAAGCCGAGCCGATCCTGCTCATCGCGATTGTTGACCTTGTAGACGACGCCGTCGATGTCGTACGGCAGACCGTCCCGCTTCTCTCCGACAGCGCGAAAGAACGCCAGCAATCCCTCGACGCCTTTGACCACAGCCCGCTCTCCGTTGACGGGCAGGCCGAGTTCGCTATACCAGTCGAGAAGCGCGCTGTGCGTCGCGGGCATTTCGACGCCTTCAAGTACACCAATTCCGTACGCGAAGAATGACAGCGGGCGTTGTGCAGTGATTTTTGGGTCGAGCTGACGCAGGCTGCCGGCCGCGGCGTTTCGCGGATTCGCGAACTCGCGTTGCTCCGCTTCCCGCTGCCGCGCATTCAGCCGTTCAAAGTCGCGGCGAAACATCAGCACCTCCCCACGCACGTCCAGTACCGCCGGAACGCGTTTGCCCTTCAGCGTGAGGGGAATCGAGCGGACGGTGCGAATGTTTTCGGTGACGTCCTCGCCGGTTTCGCCGTCTCCACGCGTCGACGCCTGCACAAAGCGGCCTTCGACATATCGCAGCGAAATGGCAAGACCGTCGAACTTGAGTTCGCACGCGTAATCGACAGGTGCCTTGCCGAGCGTGTCGGACACACGCTTGTCGAACGCGACAATGTCTTCATCCGCAAAGCCGTTGTTCAGCGACAGCATAGGCATTGAATGCACAACGGGTTCGAAGCCACGCGCGACCTCGCCGCCGACACGCTGCGTTGGCGAATCGGGCGTGACCAGATCCGGATGATCAGACTCGACCTGCTGCAACGCCTTGAAGAGCCGATCGTATTCGGCGTCCGGCAGGTCTGGCTGGTCGAGCACATAGTACGCATGGTTCGCGCGTTCAAGTTCGGCGCGCAACCATGTGGCCCGCTCGGCCGGCGAAGTGGTTGCGGGATCAGGGGCGGAAGTTCGAGCCATGCTGGGGAAGGGTTCTCAGAATAATCTCAGACGCCAGATTATCGCAGGAAGCGTCCGTCGTGGCATCGTCCGAATGGCCGGCTTTGTGCATATGCAGCAGCCACCCTCGCCGTCCTCCTGGCCGCTCGGCTAACGTGCACTCCGCTGCGTTGACAGGTGCACCGCGCAATGCGAATTTGATGACCGCAGCACTATCTCGCGCCAGACGCCTGGCGCATCGATTGCGGGAGAAGTCGTGTCTATTCAGGTAGCGCGAGCGGCAATCCCCGCAAGGCAATGGCGCACCACGGTTTCCACGGACAGGACGGCGCCGTGATTGCCGCGATCAAGGCATGGATCAGCGGAGCGACATGGCCGAAGGAGGTAAAGTGACGAACAGACCGCTGCTGCGCGACCCGTCAACGGTATCGCGCAGCAGGGTAAAGAAACGGCTTGCCGGGAAATTACTGGCTGAAGAGACGTCGTGTGGCTGCGGAGCCCGCCGGAATACCCGCCTGTTCAAGCCGGGCATACAGCGTCATCAACTGCTTCTCGATTGCGAGCAGCGCGCTTTCCGGCAGCGGACGGCGCTGATCGTCGACGACCCGCGCGCCGATACGCTCGGACAGCGATTTCGCGTAATCGCACATCAGGCGGAACGGCAGGATGTCCTCGTCGGCGACAGGCACGTCGAGCACCAGCGTGATCATCTGGCCGCCCTTGTACGTGAGGTCGTCGCGCAGGAAATTCGTGTCGCCGAACTGAAGCATGAACACCGGGCTCTGCTTCGAATCGAGCTTGACGAAACGCGTGCCGTCGCGCGACAGCAGCAGGCCATCCTGCGAAGCCACGGCCTGCACGTAGTTCGCGGACCACGGCGCGCCGTCGGACATCACGTTGATCGACAGTTGCGCGTCGCACTGCGCGGCGAAACCATCGAGCTCGCGCGCCATTGCGACCGTTTCGAGCATGTCGGGGAATTCCGGCGAAGCGTCGATCGCGTCTGCAAACTGCTGCACGCCCGTCACGAATTCCGAGAACTCCAGTTCGTTGAGCGGGCCACTGCGATTCGCCAGCTGTGCCGCCGCGCGCAGTTCCTCGTAGCGGGCGCCACTTTGCAACAACTCCCACGCGCCGCCGCCCTCAGGCTTGCCTTCGATGTGTACCGGCTTGCTGCCCGCGCGTCGCAGACGCTGGGCGAGCGGAATCACCTTGTCGCCAGCAACGGGGCCGGCAGGACGGATCGGCACGATGCAATCGATGCGACGATCCACGATGGCCGGCGGAGCCGACGAAATCGTCGTGGCAGCCGGAAGAATCGGCTCGACGGGTTCCCGTCCGGCAGCGCCAGAGGTGTCCGCATCGCCCGGTTCAGGGTAGCCGTTCGGCGTCGTTGCTTCAGCCTGGATGTCGACCGGGGTGTCGAGCGGCGCTACGCCCGCTCCACCAAAACTCGGTTCGACGCGGGATGCCGACGCCGCGTCAGCCGAATCGCCGAGCGAGGGCTCACGGCGTGTGGTCGAGCGTGCGGGTTCGATGAACGGGCTCTGTTCCTGTTCGTCGTCGCGCGCGATGTTTTCGGTGGCTTCGGTCGGCATGGATCGCGGCATCCGGCGGCGCACCTTCGCGCCCTGCCACGCGTTGTAGACCACCACTCCCCCGACCACCACGGCGCCAGCGCCGATCAAACCGAGTGTCAACTCGTCCATGCATGCTCCATCAGCAATTCTTTTATCTGCGATGCAGCCAGCCGCGCCTGCCCCGCGCGGCCAGAAGCCGCTGCGTGGCGTGCAGGCGCGCGCCGCCTGCTCGAATCATTCTTCTGGTCAAACAATATTCTGTGCAAAGCCCGCGGCCGATTCCATGTCGACCGCGACGATCCGCGACACGCCCTGCTCCTGCATGGTCACACCGATCAGTTGCTGCGCCATTTCCATCGCGATCTTGTTGTGCGAGATGAAGAGGAACTGCGTCTTGGCCGACATTGCGCGCACCAGGTTCGCGAAGCGTTCGGTGTTCGCGTCGTCGAGCGGCGCGTCCACTTCGTCCAGCAGACAGAACGGCGCCGGGTTCAGCTGGAACATCGCGAACACGAGCGCCGTGGCCGTCAGCGCCTTTTCACCCCCCGACAGCAGATGAATGGTCGAATTCTTCTTGCCTGGCGGTTGCGCCATCACCTGGACACCCGCGTCGAGAATTTCGTCGCCCGTCATGATGAGCTTCGCCTGACCGCCACCGAACAGACGCGGGAACAGCTCGCCGAAGTGTCTGTTGACTTCGTCGAACGTGCCCTGCAGCAGCGTGCGGGTTTCCTGGTCGATCTTGCGGATCGCGTCTTCGAGCGTTTCGATCGCGTTGTTCAGGTCGGCCGACTGCGCGTCGAGGAACGTCTTGCGTTCGCTCGCCGCCTTCAGTTCATCGAGCGCGGCCATGTTCACCGGCCCGAGCGCCGTGATTGCATTGTTCAGGCGAGTGACTTCGCCCTGCAGATACGACGGCTTCATGTCCGGCGTGAGCTTCGCCTGCAACTCGGCTTCGTCGACGCCCGCCGCAGCAAGCTGTTCGACGAACTGCTCGCCGTTCAGGCGCGCCGCCTGTTCCTTCAACTGCAGCTCGGTGATGCGGTCGCGCAGCGGTTGCAATGCACGCTCTGCGGTCAGACGGGTTTCGTCGGCCGCACGCAGTTTCGCGGTCAGGTCGTCGAGTTCGAGACGTGCAGCGTGCAGCGATTCCTCCTTCACTGCGCGCACTTCGAGCGCGCCCTGGAGGCCGGTGTGCGCCGTCTGCTCGTTGATCGTTTCCAGTTCGGCGCGTGCATCTTCAAGCGATGCCGCGACGCGCTCGCTCTGTTCGTGCGCAACCTGGATGCTGCGTTTCAACTCATCGATGCGGTTCGCCATGTTGCGCGCGGCGAAGCGCGCGTCGGTGGCGGCGCGGTCGAGATCGCGCGATTGCGCGCGTGCGACAGTCAGTGCTTCGTCAAGCGCTTCGAACGCAAGCTGGTTGTCTTCGAAACGTGCCTGCAGTTCGGCCAGCTGCGTATCGTGACGTTCGAAATTCGCTTCAGACTCGCCACGCAACGCACGCTGCTCTTCGATCTGCGCGGTGATTTCTTCCAGTTCCTCGCGGATCTGCGTGCTGCGCTGCGTGTAGCGCTCGTGCGCCTGCGTCAGCTTGAGCACATCCATCTGCAAGGCGTGCACGCGCTGCGTCGCGCGCTCGGCCTGCGAGCGCACGTCGGACAGCGTCTGCGATGCCTGCGTATGCGCGGCTTCTGCGCGGATCGCGGCAGCCCTGGCTTCGTCGGCGAGAAGCGCCTGCGCTCGCACCTGACGCGTCAGGTTTTCGATTTCCTGTTGACGGGCCAGCATGCCGGCCTGTTCGGAATCGGCCGCGTAGAGTTGCACGCCGACCCGTGTCACCACGTGCCCGGCCTTGACGACAAACGTGCCGCCTGCCGGCAATTGCGAGCGCATGGCCAGCGCCTGTGCGAGGTCGTCTGCAACGAACGCCTGACCGAGCCAGTCGTTGAGCACCGCGCGCAAACCTGCATCGTCGATACGGACGAGCGACAGCAGCGGGCGCAACGTCGCCGGCACGTCGGCCGGCTGACCGGCGAGAGGCGGTGCGTAGAACGCGAGCTTGGCCGGCGGCGCATCGGTCGCGAATGCCTTGACCCAGTCGAGATTCGATACTTCGAGCGCGGCCAGGCGTTCACGCAACACCGATTCGAGCGCCGTTTCCCAGCCCGCCTCGACGTGCAGTTTCTTCCACAGACGCGGCAATGCACTCAACTCGTGTTTGTCGAGCCAGGGCTGGATCTTGCCCTCGGTCTGCACATTCTCCTGAAGCTGCTTCAGCGCAGAAAGCCGCGCTTCGAGCTGGTGAATCTGCGCGCTTTCCGCCTGCACGCGCTCCTGCGCAGCACGACGTTCGCCATCGAGACGCGGCAACGTTTCCTGCGCATCCGCATGACGTGCCTGCGCTTCGCTCAGGATTTCCTCGTGTTCGGCAAGCTGCATGCGCTGCTCTTCGAGCTGCGCCTCGTCCGGCGCGTCAAGGCCGCCCGCTTCCTGCTTCAGGCGCTCATGACGCTGCTGCAGCTGCTGCAACTGCTGGTCGGCATTGCGTTGATGTGCGGCTTCGAGCTTCAACGCCTGCTCGGTCTGCGCGATGCCGCCGCGCTCTTCGTTCAGCTGCGTCTGCGCATCGCGCCAGCGGGCTTCGAGCGCCGGCATTGCGTCGTGTTTCGCGGCCGCTTCGTCTTCCGCGACTGCGGCCTTTTCTTCCGCGACCGCCAGCTGTTCTTCCGCGTCTTCGAGGTCGCCCTGCGCTTTCTCAGCCTGCGACTGCCACTGCTCGCGCTGCGCGGTCAGCGCAGCGATCTGCGCCTGGACGCGGTTGCGCGATTCGACGATGAAGCGGATTTCCGCTTCGAGACGGCTGACTTCGGCGTTCGCCTCGTAGAGCGCGCCTTGCGCGCCCTGCATCGCATCGCTGGCGGAGTAATGCGCGACGCGCAGCGTTTCCAGTTGCGCTTCGACTTCGCGCAGCTTCGCGGTGTGGGCTTCGAGATCGATCTGGGCCTGCTCGATAGCGCGCTGCTGGCGTTCCTGCTCGCTGCCAGCCTCGTTCTTGCGCAACAGCCACAGCAGGCGCTGCTTCTCTTCGCCGTCGGCCTGCAATTCCTTGAACTTCGTTGCGACAACCGCCTGTGCTTCGAGCTTTTCGAGGTTCGAGCCCAGTTCGCGGACGATGTCCTCAACACGCGTCAGATTCTCGCGCGTGTCATGCAAACGGCTTTCCGTCTCGCGGCGGCGTTCCTTGTACTTCGACACGCCCGCGGCTTCTTCGAGGAACACACGCAACTCTTCGGGCTTCGCCTCGATGATCCGCGCGATCATGCCCTGCCCGATGATCGCGTACGCACGCGGACCGAGCCCGGTGCCGAGGAAGATGTCCTGGATGTCGCGCCGGCGGGCCGGCAGATTGTTGATGTAGTAGCTCGATGTACCGTCGCGCGTCAGCACACGCTTGACGGCGATCTCGGCATACTGACCCCACTGCCCGGCGGCACGGCCGTCGGCATTGTCGAAGATGAGTTCGACACTGGCGCGGCTACCCGGCTTGCGCGCCGTCGAGCCGTTGAAGATCACGTCCTGCATCGATTCGCCGCGCAGTTCGGAGGCGCGCGATTCGCCGAGCACCCAGCGCACGGCATCGATGATGTTGGATTTGCCGCAACCGTTCGGACCCACCACGCCAACGAGCTGGCCTGGAACCTGGAAATGCGTGGGGTCGACGAATGATTTGAAGCCAGCGAGTTTGATCGAGGTCAGACGCACGGCGATATCGCTGATTGAAAAGGGAAAATTGAATCGGACCGCCCGGCTCCCGGCACCATCTGCGAACATCGCGAAACGGTACGCGGGACCTCCGCGGTACTCGCGCCGAAGGCACGCGGTCAAGCGCGCCCCGGCAGGCAGAGGCAATCATACCATCGCGCGTTCTCGATCCTGGCGGTCCTGGTCTGGGTGCGGGCCGATTTCGGGCTTTGCCTTCGTGCGATGCACCCAGCTCGAGAGCGCAGAGGCCAGCACGATGCATGCACCGCCTGCCCATTCGCGCGGACCGGGCGTCTCGCCAGCGAAGAGCCATGCCGATAGCGCCGTAATCACGATCTCAAACAGCATGATGATCGACGCGCGGTTAGCCGGTACGCGCGACAAGCCGTATTGCACGAGCATATTGTTGGACCCGAGCACGAAGCCCAGACCGAGCACGAGCAAAGCGGCCGTGGCCAGATGCGAGCCCGCAGGCGGCGCGGGCATCGCTTCAAAAAACGACGCGAACGAACTGAATATCGCCGCGCCGCCGAAGATCGTCGCCGTCCGCATCTCCGGCTTCATGTCGGGGAGCACGCGGCTTGCCTTCAGGATCAGCACGTTGCTCATCGCGAAGCCCATGCCGCCAGCCAGCCCTGCCCATTCGGCCAGGTTGCCCGGTACTGGAATGCCAAGTTGCGGCGACCACAGCATCATCATTGCGCCCGCCAGCGACAGCGCGGCCAGCGCCGCCCCTGACCACGTCAGCCGTTCGTGCAGGATGAAATGCGCGAAGAGCGCAGTCCACGCGGGTGTGAGATAGAACAGCAGCAGCACGCGCATGACTTCGCCGTGGATCGAGCCCCATACGAAGCCGAGGTTCGTCACACCCGCCGCAAGCGCCAGTGCGGGGAGCAGCCAGTGCCACTTGATGGTCGCGATCGCGCGACGGCGCAAAATCAGCACGAAGAGACACCCGGCGCCGCTCGTCAGGGCGCTTGCCGCCGTGCCGGTCACGCCAAGCGCGGCCAGCATGCGCAGCGGATACCAGATCAGGCCCCAGACCGATGCGCCCATCATGATCGCGAGCGTCGGCCAGCCGTTGCGAAGCCAGTTATTCATCGTCCGTTACCCAACGTGGTGCCTGCCGCGCCCGTCCAGCCGGCCCGCCTTCCGTCGATCCGCCTTTCGCCGAACCGCCTTTCACTGTTTACCGCTCGCATCCCGCCTCCTGTCTGGCCCGGCCGCCAGGGCTTCCGCCCTGCTGCCCGCCGCGCGCCGTGGGCCCGGAGCCTCTGTGGCACGCTATAATCCAATGCTCGCCGCCGGTCGCTACTTCCCGCTGCCCAGGATGTCGCCGCGCGCCGCCTTCATCTGTGTTTGTCCGTCTTCGATCAGGCTCGATCCGCCCAGTGAACCCGCTACTCGACTCCCTCCAGCCCTATCCGTTCGAAAAGCTGCGTGCGCTTTTCAAGGACGTCACGCCGCCCGCCAGTCTCGTCCATATCAGCTTCGGCATCGGCGAGCCCAAACATCCGACGCCTGCGCTGATCCGCGATGCTGTCATCGAATCGCTCGGCGGCCTGGCGTCGTACCCGGCGACGCTCGGTTCGGAAGCGCTGCGCGAGTCGATCGCGCGCTGGGTCACCCAGCGCTACAGCCTGCCCGCAGTCAATCCGCTGACTGAGGTGCTACCCGTCGCCGGCTCGCGCGAGGCGCTCTTCGCGCTTGCGCAGACCGTGATCGATCCGTCGAAAAAGGTCGATGGCAAGCCTGCGATCGTACTCTGTCCGAACCCGTTCTATCAAATCTATGAGGGCGCGGCGCTGCTGGCCGGCGCGCAGCCGTACTTCGCGAACAGCGATCCGGCGCGCAACTTTGCTTGCGATTACGCAGCGATTCCTGAAGATATCTGGGCGCGCACGCAGCTGCTGTACGTGTGCTCGCCGGGCAATCCGACAGGCGCGGTGCTGACGCTCGACGACTGGCGGGAACTGTTCGCGCTGTCGGACCTTTACGGCTTCGTGATCGCGTCCGACGAATGCTATTCGGAGATCTATTTCGACGAAGCGACGCCGCCACTGGGCGGTCTCGAAGCTGCGCACAGGCTGGGCCGCGGTTTTGAGCGTCTGGTCATGCTTTCGAGCCTGTCGAAGCGCTCGAACGTGCCGGGCATGCGCTCGGGCTTCGTCGCGGGCGACGCCGCCATCCTGAAGCAGTTCCTTCTGTACCGGACGTACCACGGCACGGCGCTCTCGACGGTCTACCAGACGGCCAGCATTGCCGCGTGGAACGACGAGGCGCACGTGCGCGAAAACCGCGCGAAGTACGTGCAGAAGTTCTCGACCGTGACGCCGATGCTCGCCGATGTGCTCGAAGTGCGCCTGCCGGACGCCGCGTTCTACCTGTGGGCCGACGTATCGCGCACTGGCCTTTCGGATACTGACTTCGCCCAGCGCCTGTACGCCGACTATAATGTGACCGTTCTGCCCGGATCGTTCCTGGCGCGCACCGCGCAAGGCACGAACCCCGGCCGCAATTTCGTGCGCCTCGCGCTCGTCGCCGGCGTCGACGAATGCACGGAAGGCGCACAGCGGATCGTCGACTTTTGCCGTTCACTGGCGCGATAACGCGTCGAAAACCGCTACACGCCGGCGCCGCCCTCTCCACCGACTTCAACTCTTCAGAAATCACGAACATGTCGCAACAACTTCAGCAGATCATCGATAACGCCTGGGAAAACCGCGCCGGGCTGTCACCGAAGGCCGCGCCCGCCGAAGTGCGTGAAGCCGTCTCGCACGCCATCGAGCAGCTCGATAAGGGCACGCTGCGCGTCGCCGAAAAGAAGGATGGCGACTGGACCGTCAATCAATGGCTGAAGAAAGCGGTGCTGCTGTCGTTCCGCCTGGAAGACAACGTGCCGCAACCGGCCGGCGGATACTCGCAGTTCTACGACAAGGTGCCGTCGAAGTTCGCGAACTACACCGCTGAAGATTTCGCTGCCGGCGGCTTTCGCGTCGTGCCGCCCGCCATCGCGCGCCGCGGCTCGTTCATCGCGAAGAACGTCGTGTTGATGCCGTCGTACGTGAACATCGGCGCTTATGTCGACGAAGGCACGATGGTCGATACGTGGGCCACCGTCGGCTCATGCGCGCAGATCGGCAAGAATGTGCACCTGTCGGGCGGCGTTGGCATCGGCGGCGTGCTGGAGCCGCTTCAGGCAAACCCGGTCATCATCGAAGACAACTGCTTTATCGGCGCGCGCTCGGAAGTCGTGGAAGGCGTGATCGTCGAAGAGAACTCAGTGATCTCGATGGGCGTGTACCTCGGCCAGAGCACGAAGATTTATGACCGCGAAACCGGCGAAGTCACGTATGGCCGCATTCCGGCGGGCTCGGTGGTCGTGGCGGGCAACCTGCCTTCGAAAGACGGTTCGCACAGCCTCTACTGCGCCGTGATCGTCAAGAAAGTCGACGCAAAGACGCGCGCGAAGGTCGGCCTCAACGAGCTGCTGCGAGGCGATTGATGGCTCGCGCCAACAAGACCGTCGTCTACGGCATCCCGAACTGCGACACCGTGAAGAAAGCCCGCGTGTGGCTGGAAGAACATAGCGTCGAGTTCGAGTTTCACGACTTCAAGAAAGCGGGCGTTACGGCGCCGCTCGTGCAGGACTGGCTGAAGGACGTGTCGCTCGACACGTTGCTGAACCGTCGCGGCACGACGTGGCGCGCGCTGTCGGACAGCATGAAGGCGGCTGCCGATACCGAAGCCGGTGCGATCGCGTTGATGATCCACAAGCCGTCGGTGATCAGGCGGCCGGTGGTGGTCGTGAACGGACGGGTCAAGACACTCGGCTTTTCAGAGGAACAGTACGAGACGCTGTTTGGCTAGTCGTCGGCGCGGCTGACCGACATCCACGTCATCGTTCTGCAAAAGATTGTTGCCGGCGTGCGCGCCGGCATTTTTTCATCTCAGGTGGTTAGTACCCAAACATGTCCGGCACACTTGCCCTTACTGAACAGTTGATCGCGCGCGCATCCGTCACGCCCGACGACCAGCATTGCCAGAACCTGCTGATCGGGCGCCTGTCGGCGATCGGCTTCGTCTGCGAGACGATCGAATCGCACGGCGTCACGAACCTGTGGGCCGTGAAACGCGGCATCGACGGCACCGATGGCAAACTGCTCGCCTTCGCCGGCCACACGGATGTCGTGCCGACCGGCCCGCTGGAACAATGGACGTCGCTGCCGTTCGAGCCGACGCATCGCGACGGCAAGCTGTACGGTCGCGGCGCCGCCGACATGAAAACGTCGATCGCCGGTTTCGTGGTGGCGAGCGAGGAATTCGTCGCGGCGCATCCGGAACATCGCGGATCGATCGCCTTCCTCATCACGAGCGACGAGGAAGGTCCGGCCACCGACGGCACGATCAAGGTCGTCGAAGCGCTGCAGGCGCGGGGCGAGCGGATGGACTACTGCATCGTCGGCGAACCGACGTCGAGCGAAACGCTCGGCGACATGGTCAAGAATGGCCGGCGTGGCTCGATGTCCGGCAAGCTCGTTGTGAAAGGCGTGCAGGGCCACATTGCCTATCCGCATCTGGCGAAGAATCCGGTGCACCTGCTCGCGCCCGCGCTGGCCGAACTGGTCGCCGAGCGCTGGGACGACGGCAACGAGTATTTCCCGCCCACTACGTGGCAGGTATCGAACATCCACAGTGGCACGGGCGCAAGCAACGTGATCCCAGGTCATGCCGACGTGCTGTTCAACTTCCGCTTTTCGACGGCAAGCACGGTCGAGGGATTGCAGCGCCGCGTGCACGCGATTCTCGATAAACACGGGCTCGAATACGACCTGAAGTGGACCGTCAGCGGCCTGCCGTTCCTTACGCCGCGCGGTGATCTCTCGAACGCACTGGCAAAGGCGATCAGCGACGAAACCGGCGTCACCACCGAACTGTCGACGACAGGCGGTACGTCCGACGGCCGTTTCATCGCGCGCATCTGCGAACAGGTTGTCGAATTCGGACCGCCGAACGGCAGCATCCACAAGATCGACGAACACATCGAAGTTGCATTCATCGAACCGCTCAAAAACGTGTATCGCCGTGTGCTCGAACAACTAGTCGCCTGACCAGGGACCCAACATGACGCTTCCGTTTTCCACTGTCCGCGACCTGCTGCGTTTCGCGGTCTCGCGCTTCAATCAGGCCGAACTCTCGTTCGGGCATGGGTCCGCCAATGCCTATGACGAAGCCGCCTATCTGATCCTGCACTCGCTGCATCTGCCGCTCGATCTGCTCGATCCGTTTCTGGACGCGAAGCTGACCACGCCCGAGATCGAGACGATTCTGCGCGTAATCGAAAGGCGCGCCACCGAACGCGTGCCGGCCGCGTACATCACGCAGGAAGCGTGGATGCACGGGTTCCGCTTTCACGTCGACGAGCGTGTGATCGTGCCGCGCTCGTTTATCGGCGAGCTGCTGCAGGACGGTCTGCAACCGTACGTCGACGATCCCGAGCAGGTTGGCGCCGTGCTCGAGTTGTGCACGGGATCGGCGAGCCTCGCGATCCTGGCCGCCCACGCGTTTCCGAATGCGGACATCGATGCCGTCGACCTGTCCGGCCCGGCGCTCGAAGTCGCGACGAAGAACGTGCAGGAGTATGAGCTTGACGACCGCATCGCGCTCTTCGAAGGCGATCTGTTCGCGCCGTTGCCCGAGCGTCGCTATGACGTGATCATCACGAATCCCCCGTATGTGAACGCGGAGTCGATGGCGTCACTGCCCGCCGAGTACAAACACGAACCCGAGATGGCGCTTGCAGGCGGTGTCGACGGCATGGACATTGTCCGTCGCATCATCACCGAGGCGCGCAACTGGCTCACCGATGAAGGCGTACTCGTCGTCGAAATCGGCAACGAGCGGGCGAACGTCGAAGCAGCGTTTGGCGGCCTGGATCTCGTGTGGCTGTCGACGAGCGCCGGCGACGACAACGTGTTCCTGATCCAGGCATCCGATCTTCCGTCCTGACGATCTTGCTTTAGACCTGCGATACGGTCGGTCGCCCGCCCCCTTTGCGACCGGCCGGAGTCAAAACGAATGCAACGAACCCGACCAGCTATCGGCCGGGTTCGGTAAGATGGCGGGATTACCCTCGACGCTGCGCCTCACGCGCCACCGGGAATATTTCGGACGCTTATGCAATTCGACCTGCTTCACGTCGGCAGTCTGGTCGCCCTCGCTCACGTGCTGGGCGTGATCGCCGCGTGCCACGCCATTCTCTATACCCGCACCTCGCAGGGCGCGATTGCCTGGGCAGTATCGCTCGTGGCGATGCCTTATTTCACACTGGTGCCTTACCTGTTTCTTGGCCGCAGCAAATTCCGTGGCTATGCGGACGCACGCCGGCTCGAAAACGAATCGCTTCGCACGCTCGCCCATCCACCCGCATGGGATACGCGGGCCTCTTCAGGCGGACGGCCCACCGATGAACTCGGCCATCGAGTGATCCGTTCGTTGACGCGTCTCGGGGGCATGCCGTTTCTGCCGGGCAACACGGTCCGCACACTCGTGAACGGCGAAGCGACGTTCGCTGCGATCCTCGAGGCGATCGAAGGCGCGCAGAGATATGTGATCGTTCAGTTCTTCATCGTGCGCGCCGACGCGCTCGGTGAAATGCTGAAAGACGCCCTGCTCGCAAAGGCCGCGCAAGGCGTACGTATCTACTTTCTCTACGACAGCATTGGCAGTTTCGATCTGCCGCATCGGTATACATCGGAGTTGCGTGCCGGTGGAGTCGAGGTGCATCCGTTCGCGACAAACCGGAAATTCGTCAACCGCTTCCAGCTCAATTTCCGGAACCACCGGAAGATCGTGGTCGTCGACGGTGAGTGCGCGTTTGTTGGCGGACACAATGTGGGTGTCGAGTATCTCGGAGGCCATCCGCCGCTCTCCCCCTGGCGCGATACGCATATCGAGGTACGCGGGCCGGCGGTCGCGAGCATCCAGTTCGTGTTCACCGAAGACTGGTACTGGGCGACGCAGCAGCTTCCCGACTTCGACTTGCCCTCGATCGACGCCATCAGCGCCACCGACGAAGGCATGCACTGCCTCGTCATCCCGAGCGGCCCCGCCGACAGGCAGGAAACCTGCTCGCTCTTTTTCGTCGAGGCGATCAACGCGGCGCAGGAGCGCATCTGGATCACCACGCCGTATCTCGTTCCGGACGAAGCGGTGTTCGCCGCGTTGCGACTTGCGGCCATGCGCGGCGTCGACGTAAGGATCCTGATCCCTTGCCGGCGCGACCATATCGTCGTCTTCGAGGCGTCGAAGCTGTACGCGTACGACGCCGTAAGGGCTGGCGTGCGGATCTTCCGCTATCGGCCGGGCTTTCTCCACCAGAAGGTCGTGCTGATCGACAGCGTCGCGGCGGCGGTGGGCAGTGCGAACCTGGATAACCGCTCGTTCCGGTTGAACTTCGAGATCATGGTGATGACGGTCGACCGCAGGTTCGCGGCCGAAGTCGAAGTCATGCTGATGAGAGACTTCCAGAATTCGTTCGAGATCAACCGGGACGAATACCGAAAGGCTCCCGCACTCCGCCGGGTCGCCATGCATGTGGCGAGACTGTTCTCGCCAGTGCTGTAGCTTCGCGCGGTTCCGAAGCGGCGCGTCAAGGCGCCGGCCGGCAAACGGATACCTCGACGCGCCGCAGCGGAGCGCCACAAAGGCCTAAAGCGCTTTCTCGATATCGTCAGTGATCGATTCAGGCTTCGTCAACGGCGCATAGCGTTTCAGAACCGTACCGTCGCGCCCGACCAGAAACTTGGTGAAATTCCACTTGATGGCTTCGAGCCCCAGGAGACCAGGCGCTTCGCCGGTCAGATACTTGTAGAGCGGATGTGCATCTGCGCCGTTCACGTCGATCTTGTCGAACATCTGGAACGACACGCCGTAGTTCTTTTCGCAGAAGGTACCGATCTGGGCGGCATCGCCCGGCTCCTGTTTACCAAACTGGTTGCACGGGAAGCCCAACACCTCGAGCCCGCGCGAGGCGTACTCATCCTGCAGTTTCTGCAGCCCGGCATACTGCGGCGTGAACCCGCACTCGCTGGCCGTGTTGACGATCAGCAATACCTTGCCCTGATAGCGGTCCAGCCCGATTGTGTCGCCACCGAGCGTACGCGCGGAAAACGTGTAGATCGAAGTCATGTGCTCTCCCCGGAAAGCACTCAGTCTAAGCTAAATGCTCTTTCGCGACATCTGGCCGAACGGCCGATGCCTCCATTTTCCCGCGCGGTCTAGAATAGCGTTTTTTCCCAGCCGGCCATCCTGTGATTCGCTTCAACCAGTTCACCCTCGCGCGCGGCACCAAGCCGCTTTTTGAACAGACCTCGTTCACCCTTAACCCCGGCGAGAAAGCGGGGCTCGTGGGTGCAAATGGCGCGGGCAAATCCACGCTGTTTGCCGTGCTGCGCGGCGAACTGCACGCGGACGGCGGCGATTTCTCGATGCCGCCTTCGTGGCAGATTGCACATGTCGCACAGGAAACGCCGGCAGCAGACAAAACCGCCCTCGCCTACACACTCGATGGTGACGCAGCATTGCGCGAGATTGAAGCGCGCATCGCCGCGGCCTCGGCCGCCCATGACGGCGCCGCCGAAGGCGAAGCGCACGCAGCCTTTGCCGACGCCGACGGCTACACCGCGCCCGCCCGTGCAGAAGCGCTACTGCTCGGCCTCGGCTTCACGCTCGAACAGACGCGCGAGCAGGTCGGCAGCTTCTCCGGCGGCTGGCGGATGCGTCTGAATCTTGCACAGGCGCTCATGTGCCGTTCCGATCTGCTGCTGCTCGACGAACCGACGAACCACCTGGACCTCGATGCGATCGTGTGGCTCGAAGACTGGCTGCACCGTTATCCAGGCACGCTGATCGTGATTTCGCACGATCGCGAGTTTCTGGATTCCGTCTGCAACGTCACGCTGCATCTGGAACAACAGCAGATCAAGCGCTACGGCGGCAATTACTCGCAGTTCGAAATCCTGCGGGCACAGCAGCTCGCGTTGCAGCAGAGCGCATATGAGAAGCAGCAGAAAACCGTCGAACATCTCCAGAGCTACATCAACCGTTTCAAGGCGCAGGCCACCAAGGCGCGCCAGGCCCAGAGCCGGGTGAAGGCGCTCGAAAGAATGGAGCTGATCGCGCCGGCGCACGCGTCGTCGCCATTTACGTTCGAGTTCCGCACGCCCGATTCGGCGCCGAACCCGATGATGGTGATGGAGGACGTCCGCTGCGGTTACCGCACCGAAGAGAACACCGAGATCCCGATCGTCCAGCATGTGAAGTTGTCGATCCAGAACGGTCAGCGCATCGGTCTGCTCGGCGCAAACGGTCAGGGCAAGTCGACGCTCATCAAGACGCTTGCCGGCACGCTCGAGGCGCTGGGTGGGCACGTGCGCGAAGGCAAAGGCCTGCGCATCGGCTACTTCGCGCAGCACCAGCTGGAAACGCTCCGGCCAGACGATTCGCCATTGCGGCATCTCGCCCGGCTCGCACCCGATACGCGCGAACAGGAACTGCGCGACTTCCTTGGCGGTTTTAATTTTTCCGGCGATATGGCGACGGCCGCGATCGCGCCGTTTTCAGGCGGTGAAAAGGCGCGCCTCGCCCTTGCGCTGATCATCTGGCAAAAGCCCAACCTGCTGCTGCTCGACGAACCGACGAACCACCTTGACCTCGAAACGCGTCACGCGCTGACCATGGCGCTCGCGCAGTTCGAGGGCACGCTGATCCTCGTCTCGCACGATCGCCACCTGCTGCGCGCCACCACCGATCAGTTCATGCTTGTCGCGAAGCATCGGTTGCAACCGTTCGACGGCGATCTGGACGACTATCGCGACTGGCTACTGCAGCACGCCGCCGACCAGCGCGCCGCCGCGAAAGCCAGCAATGGCGCAGGCAGTACTGAATCTGCCGCGGATTCGGCCGTTAACCGTAAGGAGCAGCGCCGTCTTGAAGCGGAAACACGGCAAAAGCTTTCACATCTGAAAAAGCCGCTGCAGTCGCGCATTACGAAGATCGAAAAGGAAATGGATATGCTGAACACGGAAAAAGCGACGCTCGACGCGCTCGTCGCCGATCCAGCCAGCTATGAGCCTGAGCAGAAACCAAAACTGACGGATGCGATCCGTCGTCAGGCGGAAGTCACTACACGCCTCGAAACGCTCGAAGCCGAATGGCTCGAAAAGCACGAGGAACTCGAACAAATCGGCTAGCGGCGCTCAGACTGAGACCGCGCCGGCATCGATGAGAGGTTGGCCTTGTCGTCTCCCCCTGCATTGAAAGGCTTGCGCGTACTCGACCTGACGCGCCTGTTACCCGGTCCCGTGGCGACACTGCGGCTCGCCGAACTGGGCGCGGACGTCCTCAAGATCGAATCGCCCGGCGCCGGCGACTACACGCGCACGATGATGCAAAGCACTGCCGACCGGCTCGCGGGCCGACCCGGCGCGTTCTACCGGATCATCAATCGCGGCAAGCGCGAAACGCGGCTCGATCTGAAATCGGAAGCTGGCCGCAACGTGCTGCGCGCGCTGGCTCAGGAAGCCGACGTGCTGGTCGAGAGTTTCCGGCCGGGTGTGATGGACCGGCTCGGCGTCGGCTATGACCTGTTGCGTGTGGAGAATCCAAAACTCGTCTATTGCGCGATTACAGGTTACGGCTCGGATGGCCCATTCGCGACCTTTGCCGGTCACGATCTGAATTACATCGCGTATGCCGGCGTGCTCGACCAGCTCGCTGCCCGGGACGGCACGCCGATCATGCCAAATTTCCAGATCGCCGACCTGCTCGGTGGCGCGCTCTCTGCCGTCACGCAGATGCTCGCGGCCTTGTGGCACGTCGCGCGGGGCGGTAACGGCCGCTTTATCGATGTGTCGATGACGCATGCGTCGCACGCAAATAACGTCGTCGCCCAGGTCGCGCTGGCCAATGAAGGCGAAGGCCCACGTGCGGGCGGCGGCCTGCTGAACGGCGGTGTGCCCTGCTACAACCTGTATCGCACGCGCGATGGCCGCTGGCTCGCCATTGGCGCGCTCGAACTGAAGTTCTGGGAAACCCTGTGCGCGGCACTCGGCCGCCGTGACTGGGCCGACCGGCACTGGAGCCTCGGCCAGGCCATCGGTGGCCCGGACGCCATCGCGTTGACGCAGGAACTGGCCGCGATCATCGCGAGCCAGACACTGGATGACTGGATTGCGCTGCTGGAACCGCTCGACTGTTGCGTCTCGCCTGTGCTGACGCCGGCTGAAGCGGCGCGGCACCCGCTCTTCAATCCGGATTTCGCGATGCAACAGGAAAGCGCGGACGATCTATAACGCCCGCAACGCAAAAAGCGACAGCCGCTTGCGTATGCCCACCCTCATCGTCGCGGCAAGGTCTGCCGTGGCTCACGCTCATCGTCGATCAACACATGCTTGCGCCCTTCGACGTGGCGTTCGATGGTGGCGCGCACTTCGTCAGCGGTGACATCTTCCGCGACGACGCGCCGCGAGATCGTTCCGGTGGTATCGACCCACTCGACAATACGGCAGCCGCGGCCGCCCCAGGGTTGCCGGATCGGCTCCGACACACGGCAGCCGCGCAGGTTCATGAGACGCTCGGCCGAGGATTCATGAGACTGTTTCAAGACGCGTTCCTTTTCCGCCCGTGACGGACTGCTAACTCAGGCAGGATAAGGAAAACCCATGTCCACCGGGTTACAGGCGATGTAGAGACTTTTACCGCTGATTACGCGACAAAAGTGCCCGATCAGCGCCGGTGGTCAGAACAGTCAATCCAGGTCGCGCGCCTGGTCGATCGCCTGGTCGATCCGTTCGACGGCAATGACGCGCAGGCCGTCGATCGGCTGTTTCGGCGCATTCGCTTTCGGGATCACGGCGATCGAAAAACCGAGTTTGGCGGCTTCCTTCAGCCTGTCCTGGCCGCGCGGCGACGGCCGGATTTCGCCCGCCAGTCCCACTTCGCCGAACACGAACAAGCCCTTCGGTAGCGGCTTGTTGCGCAGCGACGACTGGATTGCAAGCAGCACTGCAAGGTCGGCAGCCGGCTCGGTAATCTTCACGCCGCCCACCGCGTTCAGGAACACGTCCTGGTCAAAACATGCGATGCCTGCATGCCTGTGCAGCACGGCCAGTAGCAGTGCGAGACGGTTCTGTTCCAGCCCCACCGCAAGCCGCCGGGGATTGGGCACATGCGCTGTATCCACCAGCGCCTGAATTTCGACGAGCAATGGCCGCGAGCCTTCCTGCGTCACCAGCACGCAGGAACCGGGGACCGTCTGCTCATGCTGCGACAGAAACAGTGCCGACGGATTCGACACGCCACGCAGGCCTCGCTCGGTCATCGCGAATACGCCCAGCTCGTTCACCGCACCGAAGCGGTTCTTGAAGGCGCGCACGAGGCGAAACGACGAATGCGTATCGCCCTCGAAGTACAGCACCGTATCGACGATGTGTTCAAGCACGCGTGGTCCGGCCAGATTGCCTTCCTTCGTCACGTGCCCGACCATGATAATCGCCGTGCCCGACTGCTTCGCGACGCGCGTCAGCTGGGCGGCGCATTCGCGAACCTGCGCAACCGAGCCCGGCGCCGACGTCAGTGCGTCGGAATAGATGGTCTGGATCGAGTCAATAACAGCGACGTCGGGCCGCTCGGCCTCGATCGTCGCCTGGATTTTTTCGAGCTGGATCTCGGCGAGCAGTTTGAGCTCACCCGCCTTCGACTGCGGATCGAGCAGCGCAAGCCGTTGCGCACGCAGCGCGATCTGCGCGGCGGATTCTTCGCCGCTAATATAGAGCGCGCGCCGCTCGCTCGCGATTTCCCCAAGCGACTGCAGCAACAGCGTCGATTTACCGATACCCGGGTCGCCGCCGATCAACACGACGCCGCCGGCCACCAGCCCGCCGCCCAGCACGCGATCGAATTCGCTGACGCCTGTCGAGAAACGCGGCACGTCGGACGCTTCAATATCTGCGAGGCGTTGCACCGGCGCGTTCTTCGCCAGCGACTGGAAGCGGTTCGCCGAAGCCGACTCGGCAATCGTCTCGACCAGTGTGTTCCACGCACCGCACGCCGGGCACTGCCCTTGCCACTTGGGCGCCTGCCCGCCGCACTCGGTGCAGGTGTACAACGTCTTCTGTTTAGCCACGCGCCCTTCCTGTTACTGCGATTTCTGATTGATTGTGTCTGCGGACGCTTATTCGGCACGCACCGGCACGCGCGGCGCGACGGCGCACATCAGCTCATAACCGATCGTGCCGCACGCCCGCGCGACGTCGTCGATCGGCAGCGCCGGGCCCCACAGTTCGACGCGCGAACCGACTCCAGCAGTCGGACACGGTGTGAGATCGACGGTGATCATGTCCATCGAAACGCGCCCGACAAGCCGCGTCAGTACCCCATCGACGATGACCGGCGTACCTTCGGGCGCCGTGCGCGGATAGCCGTCCGCATAGCCGCAGGCGATCACGCCGATGCGCATCGGCCCGCGCGCCGCGAACGTCGAGCCGTAGCCGACCGTCTCGCCTTCGGCGACCATCTGCGTGGCGATCAGTTCGGAGGCGAGCGTCATCGCCGGCTGCAACCCCGTGCCTTCGATATCGGACGTCACGCCCGACGGCGATGCACCGTACAGAATGATGCCGGGCCGCACCCAGTCAAAATGCGCTGCCGGATGCCACAGGGTCGCCGCCGAATTGGACAGGCTGCGCGCGCCGGCGATACCTTCCGCACCGCGCTCGAACGCTTCCATCTGGTACGCGATGCCACGCTCGCTGTCAGCATCCGAAAAATGGGTCATCAGCGTGATCTGGCCGATGCCCTGGCAGGCGCGCGCCCGCTCCCACGCGGCCCGGTAGCGTTCCGGCGTGTAACCGAGCCGGTTCATGCCGCTATTCATCTTGAGCTGGATATTGACCGGCTTCGACAGACGCGCCATTTCCAGCATCCGCATCTGTTCATCCGAATGCAGCGCCGTGGTGAGGCTGTAGCGGTCAATGACGTCGATATCCGTCGAACGGAAGAAGCCTTCGAGCAGCAGGATCGGACCCGCCCAGCCAAGTTCACGCAACTTCACGGCTTCTTCGAGGTCAAGTAATCCGAAGCCGTCAGTTGCACGCAGACCAGGGAACGCCCGGGAGAGCCCGTGGCCATAGGCATTGGCCTTGACGACGGCCCAGATGCGGGATTTCGGCGCGTAGCGGCGGACGACGGCGAGGTTGTTGGCGAGGGCGGAGGTATGAATAGTGGCTGAGAGCGGGCGCGGCATAGGATATTTTCGTAAAGACGCTTGCGAATCAGGAGCTTACAGTGCGTTTTCAACGCGCTGGAGGCCGCCAGACGGTGCGATCAAGGATTCTGCTAGTCTGAATGCACCTATTTTCATGATATAAAGCCGTGCGCACAACCCATTTCGAACGGCATAAGCCCGGACGCATTGCACACGGCCGGGGCGGACAGACCGCAGCGAGGACAGCATCGCATCAGATGAAAAAAGGTTTTTACACAATCATGGCCGCGCAGTTTTTTTCGTCGCTGGCCGACAATGCGCTTCTGATTGCTGCTATCGCGCTGCTGAAAGACCTTCACGCTCCGAACTGGATGACGCCGCTGCTCAAGCTGTTCTTTGTGCTGTCATACGTCGTTCTTGCTGCTTTCGTCGGCGCTTTCGCCGATTCGCGACCCAAGGGTCACGTGATGTTCGTCACGAATACGATCAAGGTGCTCGGCTGCATCGCGATGCTGATCGGCGCGCATCCGCTGATTGCCTATGGCATCGTGGGCTTCGGCGCCGCAGCCTACTCGCCGGCCAAGTACGGCATCCTCACTGAACTGTTACCGCCCGAGCGGCTCGTCGCGGCGAATGGCTGGATCGAAGGCACGACCGTCGGCTCGATCATTCTCGGCACGGTGCTGGGTGGCGCGCTGATCAGCCCGCACATCGCGGCGCCCATCCTCCGGCATCACATTCCCACGATCAACACGCCCGCTGAAGCCGCGATGCTCGTGATCATGGTGTTCTATGTGATCGCCGCGCTCTTCAATCTGCGCATTCCCGACACCGGCGCCCGCTATCCGAAACAGGAACGCGGCCCGATCAAACTCGTCACCGATTTCGCCGACTGCTTTCTGGTGCTGTGGCGTGACAAGCTCGGCCAGATCTCGCTCGCGGTCACGACGCTCTTCTGGGGCGCAGGCGCGACGCTGCAGTTCATCGTGTTGAAGTGGGCGGAAGTGTCACTTGGCATGTCGCTGTCTGAAGGCGCGATCCTGCAGGCCATCGTCGCGGTCGGCGTGGCAGCGGGCGCGATGATCGCGGCCGCGAAGGTGCCGCTCAGAAAGTCACTGTCGGTGCTGCCGGTAGGCATCATGATGGGCATCGCCGTGATGCTGATGGCGTTCTATACGAAGACGATGTTTCCGGCGCACTGGGGCATTTATTTCGGCAGGATGCACGTGCCGGGCTATCTGCTGATTGCGTATCTGTTCCTGATGGTCGTCGGCGGCCTGTCGGGCTTTTTCGTCGTGCCGATGAATGCGCTGCTTCAGCATCGCGGGCACGTGCTGCTGTCGGCGGGTCACTCGATTGCCGTGCAGAACTTCAACGAGAACCTGTCGGTGCTCGTGATGCTGTGCCTGTACGCCGTGCTGGTGTGGCTCGATGTGCCGGTGTCGGCTGTGATCGTGCTGTTCGGCACGTTCGTCTGCCTGATGATGTGGTTTGTGATGCGGCGACATCAGGCTAACCAGCGCGCGTTCGACTCCGTCGCGCTGATCGGCGAAGTGAAGCACTGAGGACAGGTGGCGCGCCGCTCGCGCGCCAGCCTTCCATCGGGTCCGACCGCACGCGCATCTCCCCCTTTCCGCACGCTTTCCCATGACTCAATCCATACCCAACGTCCTGACGATCGCCGGCTCCGATTCAGGCGGCGGCGCTGGCATTCAGGCCGACCTCAAGGCGTTCTCGGCACTCGGCGCGTACGGCGCGAGCGTGATCACCGCGCTCACGGCCCAGAACACGCGCGGCGTCACGGCGATCCACACGCCTGACCCTGCGTTCGTCACCGCGCAACTCGACGCCGTGTTCGACGATATCCGCATCGACGCCGTCAAGATCGGCATGCTGGCCAACGCACAGATTGCGCGCGCTGTGGCCGAGGCATTGCGTCGTCATCGTCCGAAGTACGTCGTGCTCGATACCGTGATGATTTCAAAGAGCAATCACGCGCTGCTGGCGCCGGATGCCGTCGCGGCAGTACGTGATGAACTGTTGCCGCTGGCCGATCTGCTGACGCCCAACCTGCCCGAAGCGGCCGCCCTGCTCGGCGAAGCCGCTGCCACCGACGAAACCGCGATGGTCCGCCAGGGCGAAGCGCTGCGTGCGCTTGGCGCGCGTGCGGTGCTGATGAAAGGCGGCCACCTCGCCTCGTCCGACAGCCCGGACTGGCTGGTTCAGGAAAGCGGCACACTGCGGCTCGGCGGCCCGCGCGTGCCGGTGAAAAATACGCACGGGACCGGCTGCACGTTGTCGTCGGCGATCGCGGCGCTGATTCCGCAGCGTAGCGATCTGGCCAGCGCAGTCGCCGAGGCGAAGCTGTACCTGACCGGCGCGCTCGAACAGAGCGACCGGCTGGACGTCGGTAGCGGCGTCGGGCCGGTGCATCATTTTTATCGGTGGTGGTAAAGGCGGCGTTCACGTCGCCAACGAAAGTCACTGAAGCGCGACATTGACCGCAGGGGTTAAGAACGGCGATGCCTTGTGTCGGCGAACCCGCGGACGGAGTCCTTAAGTGGCGAATTTCGGTGGCTGGTTTGAGACCGGCGCCGCTACGCACCGGCCGCCCCGATCACTGACGCGCGAACGCCTGACCGCGTCGCGGCCAGTCGTCGGGAACGACAAAGCCGCGTGACTGCTCGATCCACCGCCCCGCCTCATCGAGCGCGAATGCCGCAACCATCGTTGGACCGGTTTGCCGTTCGAACTGGGTAAACAGCGTGGCGGCATCGACGAACGCCGTTTCCGGCGACGCCCCACGCGCCTCATAACGGCGCGGCGCCAGCCATTCGAGACGCGGCAACACCTTCCACGCATCCGCCTGGGTTGCCGCGAACGCCGGCCAGTCCGCACGGGTCGACCACCAGCCGCGCGCGTGGGCGGGATCGATCTGCGGCGCTTCGTGACGCGAACCGGCATCGCTGTCCGTGACGCCGTAGAACAACCATCCCTTGATGAACATCTGCGGTTCCCATGGACCGCGATGCCCGAGTGTCACAAATTCTTCGCGCGCGCTGAGCGGCAGTTGATGATCGAGGAGATGCGACAGCTTCAGATCGAAGCGATCCTGCAGATTCGGCCCAACGTAATCCGCCAGTTCCGAGCGACCGTCACCGGCATGCAGATAGCACTTCACCGCGAGCTCCCAATGCAGCCGCCGACCGCTCGCCGTTTCCACCAGAAAATCGCATTCGCCGAGCGTCACGCCCGCGCGCCTCAAGGCGATGTTCGCCGCGACGAGCCGCGCCGCCGGTCCATGTTGAAGAAACCAGCCGAGCAGACACTCCGCGTACCGGCCGAGTCGCGTGATCCGCGACGCGGCGATGTGTCGATGCAGGCTTTCCGGCGCGGCATCGAGTGCGCACAGCCAGTCGATCGTAGCGGTTTCCTCGGCGGCCGTTTCGAAGAGGCGCGCGAGCATGCCTGCAGGTGGTTGCGCGCGCAACAGATCCGGGCTGAAGAGAAGCCAGGCGAGATCGCGTACGACGGCGTCGCGCAGCAGGTCGAGCCGCGCGGCAGGCGCTGCGGCATCCGCCACGGGCCCGACGGCGGCATTCATCAGCGGGACGGCGCGCCGGCCGCTTTCTGCCACGTATCGCGCGCGAGGCACAGGTCGGCCCACGCTTTCGCCTTGTCCGGCAGGCTGCGCAGCAGATACGCCGGGTGATAGGTGACGATGACCGGCACACCTTCGTACTCGTGCACGCGACCGCGCAGCGACGAAATGCTTGCCTCGGTCTTCAGCAGACTCTGCGCGGCAAAGCGGCCAAGCGCGACGATGACCTTCGGTTTGACGAGTGACACCTGACGTTGCAGATACGGCTCGCAGCGCGCCACCTCGTCAGGCTCGGGATTGCGATTGCCGGGCGGCCGGCACTTGATCACGTTGGCGATATAGACGTTGGTGTCGCGCGCGAGCGTCAGCGAACGCAGCATGTTGTCCAGCAGCTTGCCCGCCTGGCCGACAAACGGTTCGCCGAGGCGATCTTCGTTTTCGCCTGGCGCTTCGCCAATCAGCATCCAGTCGGCGTTACGGTCACCGACGCCGAATACCGTATTCGTGCGCTTTTCGCACAGGCGGCAGCGCTCGCAGGCAGCGACGCGCGCACTCAGCGTATCCCAGTCGAGGGTGGCGATCGACGGTTCGGTGGCGGTGCCGTTGTCGACATCGGCGACGATGGTTTTCGCCCGGGCGCGGGCCGGTGGTTCAGCGGGAACGTCGTCCAGCCACGCGGGTTCTTCGTCCGGCGCGGAAGGCCGTTGCTGATGCAACGTAACGCTGACCTCGCGCCCCGACTGCGGTTGCGATCGCAACGACGTATCGACTGCCTGTGCGACGGCGTCGACCGTTTTGACGGCATCGATCGCATCGACGGCGTCGATCGCTTCAACCGCCGGCCGCACCCCGCGTCGCACCCACGTCGGCGCGAGGCCGAGTTCTTCCAGCGCCGATTCAGAGAACGCCATCTGCGCCCTCCCTTGCAAACGAAAAACGCATCACGATGGCGTCCTCCCGGCTGCGATGTCGCGCCGGATAATAGTTCTTGCGCCGTCCGATCGATGAGAACCCAAAATGCTCATAAAGACGGATGGCACGGTGATTGGACGGCCGCACTTCCAGCAGCAGCCCGTCGAGTTTCTCGGTGCGCGTGATACGTACCGCTTCGCGCAGCAGCGTCAGGCCGGCGCCCGCGCCCTGCGACGCAGGCGCGACGCACAGATTCAGCAGATGCATTTCGTCCACTACCGGCATCAGCACGCAATACCCGATAAGTGTGCCCGTAACGTGGCGCAGGCAGATGCCCAAATAGCCGTTGCGCAACGAGTCCGCGAAATTGCCGCGGCTCCACGGAAACTCGTAGGCGAGTTTCTCGATCGCGGCGACCTCGTCCAGATCGCCTTCTGTCATCGGCGATACGTAGCGGTCGGCGAGCAGCACGCCGCTCATTGCGCGCCCTCACCTTGCGCCGGCTGGGCGGACTGAGCGGATTCAGCGGGCTGTACCGGTTGAGCGGACTGGGCCGGCTGGCCAGTCGGCGATCCGTGCTGCGCGGTCTTCGCGGCCATGCGCTCGGCCGTGGTCTGCGCAACCTTGTCGCGGATGTATTCAGGCGCGGCCTGATCGGCCGGCACCGTGCGGCCCGCGCGATACGCGCGCAGCGCGACCATCGCGACCGGCATCGCGTGCGGCAATGCTTCGGCATCGATCACCCGCGCGCGCGCCGCCGCCACGAGGCGCTCGCCGAACGCCGCGGCGGCATTGCCTGCCAATGTAAAGGGTGCGTCAGGAACCGCAGTTTTGTCAGGCGCGTCGAGCGAGGCTGGATGGACCGTGCGCCACTCACACTGCCCGGCGTCCCACGCGTAATCGGCCCAGTAGACTTCGTCCATACGGGCGTCGAGCGCAGCCAGCACCCGGATCGTCGACGGATCGCGCAGCCGCGCGCTTTCGGCGCACGCGAGCAGTGTACCGACCGGCACCACCGGAATATCGAGGCCGAACGCAAGCCCCTGAGCGACGCCAGTCGCAGTGCGCAGGCCAGTGAACGAACCGGGGCCGGCGCCGAACGCAATGGCGTCACAGTCGGCGAGCGCGAGGCCCGCTTCATCGAAAAGTTCGCGGATCGCCGGCAACAGGCGCGTACTGGACACCGCGCCCGTCGCTTCGTGACGCACCCATACGCGCGGCAACTCGACAGTCGGGTTGACAGGCGAAGCGTCGGCGTCCACATCGGGACCGGCGGACAAAAGCGCGACCGAGCAGAATTCGGTCGACGTATCAAGGGCAAGCAGCACGATTCGAGTCATGACCGCTATTGTAATGCGGCGCCCCGCGTTGCCGGGACGCGAACCGCATCGGCATCGTCGCGGGCGTCGAGTCGATAGCTCGCGCCGTTTGGAAGAATCGCTCCAGCCATTTGCCCGGCGACGCTTGATATGATCACCGGCCGATCTCGAAAAGCATGGAGAACAACTATGAGCGACATCAACGCACTGTTCGCGCAGGCCCAGCAAGACGTGAAGCAACTGCCGGAGCGCCCGGGCAACCTGACGCTGCTGCGTCTGTACGCGTTGTTCAAGCAGGCCACCGACGGCGACGTTCACGGCGACAAGCCCGGTTTCACCGACATCGTCGGTAAATACAAGTACGACGCATGGAAGGCGCTCAAGGGCACCGCACAGGACGCAGCGAAACAGCAATATGTCGAACTGGTCGAATCGCTGAAGAGCGGCGCATCAGCTTGAGATAGCCAAGGGCGCCGTCCCATCCATCCGCCGCCGGCAATTCCGGGATAGTGGCGCAGTGCAGCAAAACCCTATATAATGCGCCTGCGCTTCACTGCTTTGCCCGGTTTTCATTCCGGCCGTTGCTGCGCAGCGCCTCGTAGCGTTTTGCTCCAATCCAGTTTAGAACCTGTCCCCTCCTGCCAGCAGGCCCTCTTTCCGGGCCGTCAAGTACCAGGCTGGCGACAATGCCAATATCGGCTTGTCGCATCCGATACAGCTTCTAACGAAAAGCTCGCCTTCATTGTTGCGAGCTGCCCCCGTTTTTCGATTTGCTCGCTGCTTCTTTGCTCGCTGAATCCGACGACTTGGGTATGCCGATTGGCGCCGACGTTTCACTTCCCGTGTTTCAAGGATTCTCATGACTTCGAGCAATACCCCCAGCCCGTTGAACGCCATCGCCGATCAAGCCCTCGGTCTCGATACGCCTGCCGCCATCGCCACGTCTGACGTCGCGATCGAAGCCGCCGCTGTCGAAGCAGGCGCGCCGACCGGTCCGACGTTCGCGTCGCTTGGCCTGTCGCCGGAAATCGTCTCCGCGCTGACGGCCGCCGGCTATTCGTCGCCGACGCCGGTGCAGCAGCGTGCCATTCCTGCAGCTATCGCTGGCCGCGACCTGATGGTGTCGAGCCCGACCGGCTCCGGCAAGACGGCAGCCTTCATGCTGCCGGCCATCGAGCGTTTCGCCCAGTTGCAAAAGACCCAGGCTGCGCAGCCGCGTAACGCAGGCTCCGGCCCGGATCGCAGCGTGCGCCGTCCGCAACCGGTTGCCCGTCCGAGCCTGCTGGTTCTGACGCCGACCCGCGAACTCGCGATGCAGGTCACCACCGCCGCGTCGACGTACGGCAAGCACCTTAAGCGTCTGCGCACCGTCAGCATTCTGGGCGGCGTGGCGTACGGCCAGCAGCTGATGCTGCTCGCCAAGAACCCCGAAATTCTCGTCGCAACGCCGGGCCGTCTGCTGGACCACCTGGAACGCGGCCGTATTGACCTGTCGCAACTGCAGATCCTCGTCCTCGACGAAGCCGATCGCATGCTCGACATGGGCTTTATCGAAGACATCGAAACGATCGTCAAGGCGACACCCACATCGCGTCAAACGATGCTGTTCTCGGCCACGCTCGACGGCAAGATCGGTTCGCTGATCGGCCGCCTGCTGAAGGATCCGGAACGCATCGAAATCGTCCAGCGCATGGAACAGCGTACGAACATTGCGCAGACCGTGCATTACGTCGATGACCGCGATCACAAGGATCGCCTGCTCGACCATCTGCTGCGCGACTCCGGCCTAGACCAGGCCATCGTGTTCACGGCAACGAAGAACGAAGCGGACCAGCTGGCTGGCCGTCTCGCCGACGCCGGTTTCGAATCGGCCGCGCTGCATGGCGATCTGCCGCAGGGCGCGCGTAACCGCACGATCAAGGCATTGCGCGATCGCAAGGTACGTGTCCTCGTGGCAACGGATGTGGCTGCTCGCGGCATCGACATTCCGGGCATCACGCACGTGTTCAACTACGATCTGCCGAAGTTCGCTGAAGACTACGTGCACCGTATCGGCCGTACTGGCCGTGCTGGTCGCTCGGGTATCGCAGTCAGCCTCGTGCATCACGCCGAACAGGGCGCGCTGAAGCGCATCGAGCGTTTCGTGCGTACCCCGCTGCCGGTCAACGTCGTTGAAGGCTTCGAGCCGCGCAAATCGGCTCCGTCGGGCAATGGCCGTCCGGGTTTCGGCGGCCGTGGCCGTCCGGGTGGTGGCAACGGCGGTGGCCGTCGCTTCGGTAGCGGCACTGGCGCCGGCAAGCCGGCTGGCAACGGCGGCGGCGCTCGCACGGGCGGCGGCGGCTGGGCAGGCAAGTCGGCAGGCGGCGGTTCGCGTGAAGGCTACGGCGGCTCGCGTGACGGCGGCTATGGCGCCCGTCGCAGCGACGGTCCGCGTACGGCGCGTCGCGGCAGCTAAACAGTCACAGACGGCAGGGTCTGCGGTGTATGCAGACCCCGAAGCTGTGTCTATATCGATGCAAGCGGCCCCGTGCCGTATCAGGTATCAAGGAAAACCGGTGCTCATGCACCGGTTTTTTTTCGCCCTCTCGCCGCATCTTCGAAATTTCACAATGTGGAAAAATTTTTTGCGTCGTAAAAAATCGTGTTGCGTGGCACAACATAAGCTGTTGCAACAGGGGAAATTGCGTTTCTCATTGTGAAATAAAACAAATATACCATTGATTTATAACAATAAAAAATCTCAAGCAAAGCTGAGATCATGGCTGTTGCACCTGGCTCGATTTGCCTAGACTCTTATATAAGACTTCACGAAACGGAGCAGCCGGAAAGCCCGAATCGCAGGAGACACGAGTCAACTGATCCACCCTATTACGGCAAATCAAAGGAGCACACCATGTCACGTCAACAACAGGCTCAACAACTTCAACAGCAATGGGACACCGATCCGCGCTGGAAGGGCATCAAGCGGACGTATTCCGCTGAAGACGTGGTGCGTCTGCGCGGCTCCGTGCCTGTCGAGCACACGCTCGCGAAGCGCGGCGCAGAAAAGCTGTGGGAATCCATCCACAACGAGCCGTTCGTCAATGCACTCGGCGCGCTGACCGGCAATCAGGCCATGCAGCAGGTGAAGGCCGGCCTGAAGGCAATCTATCTGTCGGGCTGGCAGGTGGCCGGCGACGCGAACGTTGCGGGCGAAATGTATCCCGATCAGTCGCTGTACCCGGCGAACTCAGTGCCGCTCGTCGTGAAGCGCATCAACAACACGCTGACGCGTGCCGACCAGATCCAGTGGTCAGAAGGCAAGAACCCGGGTGACGAAGGCTATATCGACTACTTCGCACCGATCGTCGCTGATGCGGAAGCCGGTTTCGGCGGCGTGCTGAACGCGTTCGAACTGATGAAGTCGATGATCGAAGCCGGCGCCGCAGGCGTCCACTTCGAAGACCAGCTGGCCTCGGTGAAGAAATGCGGCCACATGGGCGGCAAGGTGCTCGTGCCGACGCGCGAAAACATCGCGAAGCTGACGGCTGCGCGTCTCGCGGCTGATGTCTCCGGCACTCCGACCATCCTGCTTGCCCGCACGGACGCGGAAGCGGCTGACCTCGTGACGTCGGACATCGACGACAACGACAAGCCGTTCCTGACCGGCGAGCGCACGATCGAAGGCTTCTACCGCACGAAGCCGGGCATCGAACAGGCAATTTCGCGTGGCCTCGCCTACGCACCGTACGCCGACATGATCTGGTGCGAAACCGGCAAGCCGGATCTCGAGTTCGCGAAGAAATTCGCTGAAGCGATCCACAAGCAGTTCCCGGACAAGCTGCTGTCGTACAACTGCTCGCCGTCGTTCAACTGGAAGAAGAACCTCGACGATGCGACGATCGCGAAGTTCCAGAAGGAACTCGGCGCGATGGGCTACAAGTTCCAGTTCATCACGCTCGCCGGCTTCCACGCGCTGAACTACTCGATGTTCAACCTCGCACACGGCTATGCCCGCACGCAGATGAGCGCCTTCGTCGAAATGCAGCAGGCTGAATTCGCGGCAGCCGAAAAGGGCTTCACCGCGGTGAAGCACCAGCGCGAAGTCGGCACCGGCTACTTCGACGCTGTGACGCAAACCGTCGAGCGCGATGCGTCGACGACGGCCCTGCACGGCTCGACGGAAGACGAGCAGTTCTTCGACAAGAAGGTCGCCTGATCCGGCTAACCGTGGACTGATTGCGGCCCGAACGGCACGACAGGCAAAACAGGGAGAAACGGCCCCGCAGAGGGCCGTCACGAAAGGAAGCCCGGCTGCCAGTCACACACCGGCGGCTGGAATGGCACCTGCGAGGAGTTTCGGCACGGCATCCCGTGCTGGGAACTGACACAACGCGCGTCGGCTACCCGCCGGCGCGTTTTTCCTTGCCTGTCCTGAACGCGCCGCACCGGTCCCGGTCACGCGGCTGACGCCAGGGTGGAAGGTGGTCCGCAAGCCTAGCGGTAGACGATCACCGGAATTTTCGTATGGGTGAGGACACGCTGGGTCTCGCTGCCGATCAGCAGACTGCCGAGCCCGCGCCTGCCGTGCGATGCCATGAAGATGACGTCGCAGCCGCCCCGCTCCGCCGCCTCGATGATGCCGAGGTACGGTGACGGATGAACACTGGTCTCACTGGAGCAGTCGACGCCTGCTTCGAGCGCCGCCTGTTCGACCTCCCGCAGATGCAGGCGCGCTTCGCGTTCGCTGCGCTCCTGAAAATCGACGGGCGGCTCGATCACGACCTCGGAAAACGGTGAGTAGGGATATTGCGGCAGACACGCGTATGCCGTGACGCGTGCACCGACGGCTCTCGCGAGATCGATTGCACCGTCGATGGCCATTTTCGACAGATCTGAACCATCGGTCGGAACAAGGATGTGCTTGAACATCGTGCCCTCCGTCGTCAGCTGTGACATTCCGGCAGGTCCGGGGGATGCAGGACGTGTGCAGTTCGTCTGGCAACGCGCGGCGCCTCGAATCGATTGTAGTGCGCAGAAATCAGCAACACGGCCCGCGTGCGGGTCTGTCCGCATATCGGAAACCCGCGCGAGCCTCGTGGGCCGTGGCTTTGCGCTAGCCCCAATAGCCTGGATGACTGTACGTATGTTTCAGGAAGTCGAGAAAAAGCCGCACACGCAGCGGCAGATGGCGACGCTGCGGAAACACGGCGTGTATGCCGATGGGCGGGGCCGCGAACTCGTCGAGCACCGCGACGAGGCGTCCGGCCGCGATGTCCGTTCCGACTTCCCACCAGGAGCGCCAGGCAAGCCCGTAGCCTTCGAGACACCACTCATGCAGCACCGCGCCGTCCGAACACTCCATCGTGCCGGAGACCCTGATCGATACGGTTTTATCGCCCTGCTGGAACATCCAGCCGCGCTGCTGGTTCGCGCTTGCGCCCAGCGCGAGGCAGTTGTGACGAGCGAGTTCGGCGAGCGTCTGCGGCGCGCCGCGACGCGCCAGATAAGCCGGCGAAGCGACGACGACGCGCCGGTTGTCGCCCAGCCGCAGCGACACCAGCGACGAATCGGGCAGTTCGCCGAGCCGCACCGCGCAGTCGAACCCTTCGTTGACCAGATCGACCATCCGGTCCGAGAGATCGAGCGTGATCGATACATCGGGATGCGCCACCGTGAAAGCCGGTACGAGCGGCGCGACGTGACGTCGCCCGAAGCCCGCCGGCGCCGACACGCGCAGATGCCCGCTTGCCTTCACGCCGCCCGCCGACACGCTCGCCTCCGCGTTCTGCATGTCGTGAATGACGCGCTGGCAGTCTTCGAGAAACGCAGAGCCTTCGAACGTCAGCGTGATTTTCCGTGTCGTGCGCACAAGCAGTTTCACGCCGAGACGCTCTTCGAGCGCATCGATGCGGCGTCCGATGATGGCTGGCGCGACGCCTTCGGCCTGCGCAGCCGACGACAGGCTGCCCCGCGTCGCGACGGCGATGAAAGTTTCGATCTGCTTGAAACGGTCCATGGCGAGTGGGCGCGTCGCGTGGACGCTGAAAATGGCATTGAGCGCCAGATTAGGTATATGAAAGTAAAAGATCAAGTGATGTTTATGGTCTTTTTAAGCGCAAGACATCACTAATAGAATCCGTCTTGACCTCTGACTGGAGCGCACGGCAATGTCGGCCACAACGACACTCTTCCCCAAAGCAGTGATTTTCGACGCGTACGGCACGCTTTTCGACGTGCATTCGGTCGTCGCTGCCGCAGAGCAGATGTTCCCCGGCCACGGCGATGCACTTTCGCTGCTGTGGCGTCAAAAGCAGATCGAATACACGCAGTTGCGTACGCTGTCGGATATCGGCGGTGCGCGCTACGAACCGTTCTGGACCATCACGCTCGACGCATTGCGCTTCTCCGCGCGCAAGCTCGGCCTCACGCTGAACACGGCCGCCGAAAAGCGCCTGATGGACGAATACGCGTGCCTCTCCGCCTTCCCCGACGCCGTGCCGGCGCTGCGCCAGTTGCGCGACCGTAAAGCCAGCGGCACCGATGGTGTGGCCGGCGAGCGCATCGGCCTGGCTATTCTGTCGAACGGCAACCCGCAGATGCTCGATATCGCCATCAAGAGCGCGGGAATGACCGGCCTCTTCGATCACGTGCTGTCGGTCGACGCGGTGCGCGCCTACAAGCCTGCGCCGGCCGCCTACGCACTCGGCACGGCCGCCTTTGGCGCGACGCCGCGCGAGATCGTGTTCGTGTCGTCGAACGGCTGGGACGCGGCCGGCGCGACGTGGTTCGGCTACACCACTTTCTGGATCAACCGTGCGCACGGGCCGACCGAGGAACTCGGCGTCAGCCCGCATGGCACCGGCGCAAGTCTTGCCGATCTGTCCGCGTTTCTGGACACCCTTTCGCTTTCGCCGCCCGACAAAAGTTCAGGCCGCACGCGCCGCAGCCCTGGTGCCACGCGGAATGAACGGCATTGAACGGGCATGCAACACCTCATCGCAATTTCATAATCTGACCGACCAAGGGAGAAACCATGACGAATACATCGTCGTTGTCGTTGCAACTGCCGCAGGGCATGCGGATCACCGCTGAAATCAAGCCGGGCTTCGAATCGATTCTCACGCCCGACGCGCTGGACCTCGTTGCGAATCTGCATCGCGTGTTCGAGCCACGTCGCCAGCAACTGTTGAAGGTGCGCGCCGAACGCACGAAGCGCCTCGACGCCGGCGAGCGGCCCGACTTCCTCGCTGAAACGCAGCACATCCGCGACAGCGACTGGAAGGTTGCAGCGCTGCCGAAGGATCTCGAATGCCGTCGCGTCGAGATCACCGGGCCGGTGGAACGCAAGATGATCATCAACGCGCTGAATTCGGGCGCGGATTCGTACATGACGGACTTCGAGGATTCGAACGCGCCGAGCTGGGACAACCTGATCACCGGGCATCTCAACCTGAAAGACGCAGTGCGCAAAACGATCTCGCTCGAGCAGAACGGCAAGTCGTACCGTCTCAACGACAAGGTCGCGACGCTGATCGTGCGTCCGCGCGGATGGCATCTCGACGAGAAGCATGTGACGGTCGACGGCCAGCGCGTGTCCGGCGGCATCTTCGATTTCGCGCTGTTCCTGTTCCATAACGCGAAGGAACTGGTGGCACGCGGCTCGGGTCCGTACTTCTATCTGCCGAAGCTGGAGAGCCACATTGAAGCGCGTCTGTGGAACGACATCTTCGTCGCGGCTCAGGAAGCGGTTGGCATTCCACGCGGCACGATTCGCGCGACAGTGTTGATCGAGACGATTCTCGCGGCGTTCGAAATGGATGAGATCCTGTACGAACTTCGCGAGCACAGCTCGGGCCTGAACGCGGGCCGTTGGGACTACATCTTCTCGGCGATCAAGAAGTTCAAGAACGACAAGGACTTCTGTCTGGCGGACCGTTCGCAGATCACGATGACCGTACCGTTCATGCGCGCTTACGCCTTGCAGCTGCTCAAGACATGCCATCGTCGTAACGCACCCGCGATCGGCGGCATGAGCGCGCTGATCCCGATCAAGAATGACCCCGCCGCCAACGACAAGGCGATGGGCGGTGTGCGTTCCGACAAGGCGCGCGACGCTGGCGACGGTTACGACGGCGGCTGGGTCGCTCACCCGGGTCTCGTGCCCATCGCAATGGAAGAGTTCGTCAAGGTGCTGGGCGACAAACCGAACCAGATCGGCAAACAGCGTGAAGACGTGCAGGTTACCGCGAAGGACCTGACCGACTTCCGTCCGGAAGCGCCAATCACCGAAGCCGGTCTGCGCAACAACATCAACGTCGGCATTCACTATCTGGGCTCGTGGCTCGCTGGCAATGGCTGCGTGCCGATCCATAACCTGATGGAAGATGCGGCGACTGCCGAGATCTCGCGCTCGCAGGTGTGGCAATGGATCCGTTCGCCGAAGGGCAAGCTTGACGACGATCGCAAGGTCACCGCCGCGCTGGTGCGCGACCTGATCAGACAGGAACTCGACAAGGTCAGGACCGCGGTAGGCGGCGACACGAAGCCGTACGAACGCGCGGCAGAAATCTTCGAACAGATGTCGACCTCGGAGAGCTTCACCGAGTTTCTGACACTGCCGCTGTACGAGGAGATCTGATGCTGCCGCGTTCGTGTGATCGCGAGCCCGCGTGAGCGCTTCGCCGCAGGTTTAGCGCGGTTCCAGCGTGTGACGTAACGGCCCAACAGGTCAAGGCTTGTTGGGCCGTTACGCTTTATCCGCTGGCGCCGGTCGCTACGGAGGACGGATCCGTTGCGGTGGCGGCAGTGGCTGCGCCTGTTACCACGTCGACGAAAACCCGATGGACCCGCTGACGGTCATGCATCCGCAAGCGAGCTTCACCCTATCGCCCGCGACGATGCGCGACCCAGTCACCCGACGCAATCTCCTTCAGCCCGACCACCGCCTCTTTCATAACCGGATAAAAGCGGCACGCGACCGCCACGCCGTCGACCTCGATCGTGGCGTCACGTCCGCGAAACAGCCCTTCGACACCCGGATATACCTGTTCGATTTCATCGAGCACAGCCACAAGTTCGTCGTCGATTTCGTAGACGTCGCCCAGGACAGGCACACCCCGATCATCCACAACAAGGCCCGGATACGAGCCGAAATCGTATAGCCAGCCCTTCACCGCCGCCGTGCCGAGCAGGGTGGGCGGCGCGATATCGTGACGTGCGGCTGCCGCGCTGATGTCGTTGACTTCGCCCGCCCGGAGCGTGCCGTAGACAAATACGTTCTGCATGCCTTCTTCCTCTTCCGGTCAGTTCAATGGCGCGGTTGCAACCAGCACGCCATCGATATCTGCATAGACCCATTCGCCCGGACGCACGACCGATCCCGGCAGACGTACCGGCACGTCGCGCTCACCGCCACCGCGCTTCTGACTTCGTTGTGGATGCGTCGCGAGCGCAGCGATGCCTATATTGCATTCGTTCAGTTCGAGCGTATCTCGCACACAGCCATTCACGACGATGCCCGCCCAACCATTTTTTTCGGCAATCTGGCCGAGGTTGCCGCCGACGAGCGCGCATCGCAGACTGCCCCCACCATCCACGACCAGCACGCGCCCTGCACCCTTTTCTTCAAGCGTGGTGCGTACAAGCGTGTTGTCTTCGAACAGCTTCAACGTCACGGCTTCGCCGCTAAACGAACCCGTGCGGCCCCACAAACGAAACACAGGCTCGAGTACGCGAAGTGTGCCTGCGGCCAGCTGGTCCTCATTGGCGTCGCACAGGTCTGCAGTTGCGAAGGTCATCGATGTCTCCAGAGAAATGAATCGGATGACATGCATTATGCCCCGCAAGAATTTCGGGCAACCCTCGGCCGTCTGGCTAACGCTGCATGACACCCGCGCCGAAGTCCACGCAACGCCCCTACAATGGCATCACACCTTGCATCCGGTTGCGATCCTGCTTCTCCATGAACCTGCCCATTGCCACACCGAAATCGACGCGCGTCGATTTCGCCGACATACCACCGGAATTCGCGCCGACGCCCACACATCCGATCCGCGTCCGGTCGCGGCCGATGCCCGCTGGCGTGCGCGTTGCGCGTCATACGCACGCATGGGCGCAAGTCGCGTATGCGTCACGCGGCGTATTGCGGATCACAACGTCAGGTACGACCTGGATGGTGCCGCCATCGCGCGCGATCTGGGTACCGCCTTACGTCACTCACGAGGTCGTTATCGTCGAGGATGCCTTTCTGCGCACGCTCTACGTGAACGAGTCAGTCGTGCCGCCGGGGCTCGATACGTGCCGTGTGGTCGAGGTGTCGGGGCTACTGCGTGAGGTCATCGCCGCGCTCGATACGGCTGGATTGTCTGTGGCACGCGAGCGGCTACTCGGCTCGCTGGCGCTTGATGAACTGACGCGCTCGGAACCGTTGCCCCTCTCGGTGCCGATGCCAGCTGAGAAACGACTCAGGGCGCTGTGCGAAGCCGTCATCGCCGACCCGGCCAATACGGATTCTCTGGAAGGCTGGGCATCGACCGTGGGCGCCAGCACGCGCACCATCGCGCGTCTGTTTCGACAGGAACTCGGTGTGAGTTTTTCGCAATGGCGTCAGCAGGCCGTTCTCGCGCGTGCGATCCCGTTGCTGAGTCAGGGACGGCCGCTTTCGCAGGTCGCCCAGGAACTGGGCTATCAAAGCCAGAGTGCGTTTTCTGCGATGTTCCGGCGCGCGTTTGGCGAGAGCCCACGTGCGTTCATCGAACGTGGCGCCGAGCATCGCGAGGGCAAACACAGCGAGGATGAAGACGAGAGCAATCTGCTCGTGGACGAGCACGACACGCATCGCGGCCAGCTGAAATAGCGGCACGCTGGTATCGAAGGTATCAGACGCGGCGTGCCATATGCCGGATCGCCCCAAGCTGCGCGAGACGCGGCCCGGCGAGACGGAAGCCCATTCGTTGATAAAGCCGCGCGGCCGGGTTGTCGACGAAAACGCGCAGCTGCAACTCCCTCAGCCCGCGCGCTCGCGCCCACCGGTGCGACATGTTCAGCAGGTATGTGCCGGCACCCTGCCGACGATGTCCTTCGGCGATCTGCACGTCGCGGATATGCAGCGAGTCGCCTTCTTCGGTGACCCGCAGAACGCCGATCCCTTCGCCATCCACTTCGAGGATGAAATTCTCCGACTCGCGCCAGCTAGCGAGAAACAGATCGCCGCGCCACACCAGATGGTGTCGCTTGTAGTAGCCGCCCATGTTGTTGCGCGTGAGCGCTTCTGCAAACTCGAAGTCATCCATGCTGGCTTCGCGCAACAGGAAGGCAGGCGACAAAACTTCGGTCGGGTCGAGCATGGCGCATCGGACGGGGTGATGACCCACAAAGGTAAGACAGGCGGCGTGCGCTGGCAAGGGCGGTTTGCCCGATGCGGCCCGGTGAGGACTGTGGGCCGGCCGGGAAAGCGCCAATGGAAGCCGCGGCTAAGGTGGCGACAGGAGTCGGCGAAAGCCGGCGACGAAAAAGAAAAAGCCCGCTGAAAATTCAGCGGGCTTTCCTTGATCTGGCGGAGCGGACGGGACTCGAACCCGCGACCCCCGGCGTGACAGGCCGGTATTCTAACCAACTGAACTACCGCTCCAGTTTTCTGCATCGTGGCTTGTGAGCGTTGGTTATCTCTCTCAAGCTGCATCGCCGGCATGTTATGGCGCTGCTGATGTCTGGCGTCCCCTAGGGGATTCGAACCCCTGTACTCACCGTGAAAGGGTGATGTCCTAGGCCTCTAGACGAAGGGGACAACGTACGCTTACACCTTTAATGAAAAAGCCCGCTCAAGCGCACCTGAACGGGCTTTGTCTGGCGGAGTGGACGGGACTCGAACCCGCGACCCCCGGCGTGACAGGCCGGTATTCTAACCAACTGAACTACCACTCCATTTACTGCATCGTGGCCCGCGAGCGATAGCTAAATCTCTGCAAGCGACATCGCTTTAACTACGAAGCGACGCTGATGTCTGGCGTCCCCTAGGGGATTCGAACCCCTGTACTCACCGTGAAAGGGTGATGTCCTAGGCCTCTAGACGAAGGGGACATAATCTTTTCAGATTCTGTCTTGTTCTCGCTGCTAATTAACGTCAACGTTTCGTTAACAGCGAAGAACGCCATTCTAACTGCCATACTGCCGTTTGTGAAGTCTTTTTTGCTACAACCACTGCGTTCGCGAAAGACTTCAACCTGCTCTGATGGTGGAGGTAAGCGGGATCGAACCGCTGACCTCTTGCATGCCATGCAAGCGCTCTCCCAGCTGAGCTATACCCCCTTGCAGAACAGAAGCGAGATTGTAGATAGCGAATCCCGTTTTGTAAATACCCTGTGAGTCATCGCATGCGACTTTTTTCGAAGCCGCATGCGTGCGTGCACATGTTCGTTCGTTCAGGCCACGCTGATCGTTCAGGCGAGTGCGTTCTCGATGCGACTCACAACGACATCACGACCGAACAGCATCAGCACGCTGTCGATCGAAGGTGTGTGCGTCGTGCCAGCGACGAGCAGACGTACCGGCATCGCGAGCTGCGGCATCTTCAGCTTGTGTGCGCCGAGCGTGGCCTTCAGCGCAGCGGCGATGCCCTCCTTCGTCCACTCCGCGCTCTTCAACGCGCTGACCAGATCGGCAAGCGCGGGACGCACTGCGTCGGTCACGTGTTGCGCAACGGCTTCGGGTTCCGGAGCCGGCTCACGGTAGAACATCGCAGCGTTCCCGGCGATCTCCTTGACGGTCGACGCACGGTCTTTCAGCAAACCCACCACAGCCGTCAGATCGGCGCCGCTGGCAAGCGCCGCGTCATCGATACCCAGCGCGGCAAAGAACGGCTTTGCGAGACCCGCAAGACGCGCGTTGTCGGCTTCCTTGATGTAGTGGGCGTTCAGCCAGCTGAGCTTGTCGTGGTCGTACTGTGCCGGCGATTTGCCCAGATGCTCGAGGTCGAACCATTCGACAAATTGTTCCCGCGAGAAAATTTCCGCGTCGCCGTGCGACCAGCCGAGCCGCGCGAGATAGTTGAGCACGGCCTCAGGCAGGTAACCGGCATCGCGATAGCCCATCACGCTCATCGCGCCATGCCGCTTGCTCATCTTTTCGCCCTGCTCGTTGAGCACGGTCGGCAGGTGAGCATAGACCGGCGGCTCTGCGCCGAGTGCGCGCAGGATGTTGATCTGACGCGGCGTGTTATTCACGTGATCGTCGCCGCGAATCACGTGCGTGATGCGCATGTCGATATCGTCGACGACCACGCAGAAGTTGTACGTCGGCGTGCCGTCCGGACGCGCGATCACGAGATCGTCCAGTTCTTCGTTCGAGATCTCGATGCGCCCCTTCACCGCGTCGTCCCAGGCGACCGTGCCCGTCAGCGGATTGCGAAAGCGCAGCACCGGCTCGACGCCTGCAGGCGGCGTCGGCAGCACCTTGCCCGGTTCCGGGCGCCACGTGCCGTCGTAACGCGGCTTCTCGCCCGCGACGCGCTGGCGTTCGCGCAGCGCGTCGAGCTCTTCCGTGGACATGTAGCACGGGTACACGAGGTCCTTCTCCGCCATCTGCTTCAGCACTTCGCGATAACGGTCCATGCGCTGCATCTGGTAGAACGGACCTTCGTCGTAATCGAGGCCGAGCCACTCCATCCCTTCGAGGATCGCGTCGACAGATTCGGACGTCGATCGTTCGAGGTCGGTGTCCTCGATCCGCAGCACGAACGCGCCTTTCTTGTTGCGGGCGAACGCCCACGGATACAGCGCGGAACGGATGTTCCCCAGATGGATGAAGCCAGTGGGACTCGGTGCGAAGCGGGTACGAACGGGTGTGGTCATATGCGGTTACTCGAAGGCAGGCGCCGACGCGCGGACATCGTCGCGGTGACGCGCGAAAGCGGAACGCGTCCATGCGGCGCATGCAGTGTGCAACGCGGCGCGTGGACTCGAATGACAAATGCGAGACGGCGATTATACCCGTCGGCTGCTGCTTCCCGCGCCGCGCTGGCTTGCGCGAGGCGGGAATCGCGGGGCATTGCCGCGCAACGCTACCAGGCGGGATTGCCACACGCCGTAACCGCGCGGCGATCGCGCTTTGCTTTATGATGTGCGCGCGCCGCCGTTCCGTTCGCGGCGCGGTGCGATCGCCACGGGCGCTCGTGTACGCATGATCGCTGCGTCCTGTCGCGAGATGCCCGGATCCGGGTCGCGCAACGCAGCCGCTGGAGAAATCGTTGAAGCCGTCATCCCCTCGCCTGAGCCGCCGCACCTTTTCACTTGCCGCGGCATCCGCCGTCCTTACCGCGTGCACGACTACGCCTGCGACGACGAACACGGCCGGCAGCAAATCCGGCGCCGGCGCGTCGACCGACAACCCGATCGCGACCAATCCGCCGCCTGTCGCCAAACCGCCGCGACCCGTTCGAGTCGGCATTGCACTCGGCGGCGGCGCTGCGCGCGGCTTCGCGCACATCGGCGTGATCAAGGCGCTTGAAGCGCGCAACATCCAGGTTGACCTGGTGTGCGGCACGAGCGCGGGCTCGGTGGTGGGTGCGCTGTACGCGTCGGGCATGACCGGTATCGACATGAACCGGCTGGCGTTGAAGATGGACGAAGCGTCGATCAGCGACTGGGCGATGCCGTTTCGCACGCGCGGCCTTCTGCAGGGCATCGCGCTGCAGAACTACCTGAACGCGACGCTCAACAATCGACCGATCGAAAAGATGGTGAAGCCGCTCGGCGTCGTCGCGACCGATCTGAAAACCGGTCAGCCGATCCTGTTCCAGCGCGGCAACACGGGCATTGCCGTGCGCGCATCGTGCAGCGTGCCATCGGTGTTCGAGCCGGTGAAGATCGGTGGACATGAATACGTCGACGGCGGTCTGGTGAGCCCGGTGCCGGCGTCATTCGCCCGCAAAATGGGTGCGGACTTCGTGATCGCAGTCGATATCTCCGCGCGCCCGGAAACGGCCCTCACGGCCAGCTCGTTCGACGTGCTGATGCAGACATTCACGATCATGGGCCAGACGATCAAGGCCTACGAACTCGAAAAATACGCCGACATTGTGATCCGCCCGAATCTCGCCGCGATGAACAGCAGCGATTTCAGCCAGCGCAACGCGGCGATTCTTGCCGGCGAGGAAGCGGTCGCGAAGATCATGCCAGAGTTGCAACGCAGGCTCGCAGCCGGACCGACCGGTCGTCTGACGGCTGGCGCGCCTTGATTTCAGCCGTCGGTTCGCGCCAGAAGTAAAAAAGCCCGCTTCTTTCGAAGCGGGCTTTTTCGTACCTGCAAGGTGCAACCCGTAGCGCCGATCAGTTGCCGCCGATGGTGGCGTTCACGCGCGTACGCAGGTCCTGCTGTTCCGTGAACGATGTCTCGATACGACGGGCGCCCGTGAAACGTTTTTCCCAGTAGCCATCATCCAGATCGTCGACGCGGATGGTGCTGCCGGTGGAAGGCGAATGCACGAACTTGTTGTCGCCGATGTAGATGCCCACATGCGACGCCGCCCGACGCATTGTGTTGAAGAACACGAGATCGCCCGGCTTCAGTTCGCTCATGCGTACTTTTTCGCCGACGCGGCTCATTTCTTCCGCGCGACGCGGCAGCGCCATGCCAAGCGTGTCCTGGAACACGTAGCGGACGAAGCCGCTGCAATCCAGTCCCGAATCGGGCGTATTGCCGCCCCAGCGGTAGCGCACGCCAATCATGTTAAGCGCGCCCACCACGACGTCGCCAGCCTTGCCGGCCATGCCGGAAAGAAACGACCGTGCGCCGCTATCGCTGGACGATGCGGCGCTCTGGTTTTGCGAATTGGGGGAGGACAGCGAATTCGATCCATTCTGGATCGAAAATGTGGCGTTCTGGTTAATACTGCTTACTTCGTCGGCGAACGCGCCGGGAGCTGCAGCCATCATGACGCCGATGAACATCCCGGCGACGACGCGCGCACAAGCCTGGGTTAGAGATCGGTGCTGCATCGGTCGGTAGTTTTTGCCTAAAAATCAGTGGGATACGGAAAGTTTTGACGATACTAGCCAGTAAGTATTTATCTGTCAAAACAAATAGAAAAATACAATCGAGACACGCACCCAATTGGTGAATGTTAGGTAGCGAACGAAGCTTTCAGCAGCTTTCGCGTGTAAGGGTGATCTGGCGCAGCAAAAATTTTCTCCACATCCCCGGACTCGACGATAGAACCGTTCTGCATCACCGCGACCCGATGCGCCATCGCGCCGATCACCGCCAGGTCGTGACTGATAAAAACGAAGCCGAGGTTGTACTTTTTTTGCAACCCGGCGAGTAGCTTGAGCACCTGCTGCTGGATCGATACGTCCAGCGCGCTGGTCGGCTCATCGAGGATCAGCAGACGCGGCTCCAGCACCAGCGCACGCGCGATAGCGATCCGCTGTCGTTGCCCGCCGGAGAATTCGTGCGGATAGCGCTGCAGAACCGTCCGGTCGAGGCCAACCTCACGCAGCACCGAAACGACCTTTTCGCGCCGGCCCTGCGCACCCAGCTGCGGCCGATGGAGCGCCAGGCCTTCGCCGACGATCCGCTCGATGGTCTGTCGCGGAGAAAGCGAACTGAACGGGTCCTGAAAGACAACCTGCATGTTCGAGCGCAGCGTGGTCTGTTCCTGCCCCCGATACGTCTTGAGCGCCCTGCCCTGGAAATCGATTTCTCCCGCCGCCGTCCGCTGGAGACCGAGGAGCGCCATCGCGAGCGTGGATTTTCCTGACCCCGATTCGCCGACGATCCCGAGGGTTTCGCCTTGCCTCACGGACACATCCGCGTCAGCAACCGCGCGGAATCGTCCCGAACCGAACCAGCCACGCACGCCCGGCAGCTTCGTGCGGAAATCGACCGAAACATCGCGCGCCTCGAGGATGACCGGGGCAATCGGCATGACCGGCATCACGGTCCGCTCCGGGCGGCTTTGCAGCAGGCGTTGCGTATACGGATGTTTCGGCGACGCGAACAGCTGTTCAACCGGCCCGCTTTCGACGAGCACGCCGTTCTCCATCACCGCCACACGTTGCGCGAAGTGACGCACCAGATTCAGGTCGTGCGTGATCAGCAGCACGGCCATGCCGCGCTTCTCCGCTTCGTCGCGCTGCAGTTCGAGCAGTAGTTCGACGATCTGCGCACGGATCGTGACGTCGAGCGCGGTGGTCGGCTCATCGGCGAGCAGCAGCCGCGGCCGGCACGACAGCGCCATCGCGATCATCGCGCGCTGCCGCTGGCCGCCCGACAGTTGATGCGGATAGCTGTTGACGCGCTTCTCCGGCTCCGCGATACCCGTGCGTGCCAGCAGCGCGACAGTCCGCTTACGCGCTTCGAGCGGCGACACGCCGTCGTGCAGCACGATCGTCTCCGCGATCTGGTCACCGATCGTGTAGAGCGGATTGAGCGCTGTCATCGGCTCCTGGAAGATCATCGCGATGTCGGAGCCGCGCAGGCCGCGCATCTCGCGTTCGCTCTGCGTCAGCAGTTCCTCGCCGTTGAAGCGGATCGAGCCGCTCACCTGCGCGTCGCTGAGCAGACGCAGGATCGACAGTGCCGTCACGCTCTTGCCCGAACCCGATTCGCCGACAAGCGCAACGCGCTCGCCGCGCTCGATGGCAAGCGTCACGTCGTTGACCGCGACCGTGTCGCCGAAAGTGACGCGCAGGTGATCGAGCGCGAGCAGCGGCCCTGCGAACGGCGGAGTCGTCGGATTGTTCGCGCCGCTCACTGGTTGCCTCCGGCACGCATGGCATCGGCGATGCGGGTGTCGAGTGCGTTGCGCAGCGCGTCGCCCATGAAGGTGAGCAGGAGCAGCGTCGCGACGAGCACGCCGAACGTCGACAGCGAGATCCACCACGCGTCGAGATTGGCCTTACCCTGCGCGAGCAGTTCACCAAGACTGGGCGTCGGCGATGGCACGCCGAGGCCGAGGAAATCGAGGCTAGTCAGCGCGAGAATCGAGCCGCTCATGCGAAACGGCAGAAACGTGATGACCGGCGTGAGACTGTTCGGCAGCGCGTGACGCCAGATGATCTGCCAGTTCGACAGACCCATCGCCCGCGCCGCGCGCACATAGTCCTGTTGCCGATTGCGCAGAAACTCCGCACGCACGTAGTCCGACAGGCCGATCCAGCCGAACAGCGACAGCAGCACGATCAGCAGGATGAAGCCAGGCTCGAAGATCGACGCGAAGATGATCAGCAGATACAGCTCCGGCATCGCACTCCATATCTCGATCAAACGTTGGCCGAAGATGTCGGTCCGTCCGCCGAAATATCCCTGTATCGCACCCGTGAAAATGCCGATCACCGTACCGATGAACGTCAACACCAGCGCAAACTCGACGGATACACGAAAGCCGTACAGCAGCCGCGCGAACAGATCGCGGCCGCGATCATCGGTGCCGAGCCAGTTGTCGCGCGAAGGCGGCGCAGGATTCGGCACCTTCGAGAAATAGTTGAGCGTGTCGTAGTAATACGGATTCGGCGGATAGATCGCAAAGTTGCCAGGCGTGTCGAAGCGATGTTTGATGTACGGATCGAGGTAATCCGCGGGCGTCGGAAAGTCGCCACCGAATGTGGTTTCCGGATATGTCTCGAACAGCGGAAAATACAGATGCCCTTCGTAGCGCACGACGACCGGCTTGTCGTTCGACCACAGCGGCCCGGCAAGACTCGCCGCAAACGCGACGAAGAAAATGATCAGGCTCCAGTAGCCGAGACGCTGCTGCCTGAAGCGCTGCCAGATACGTCGCGTCGGCGATGGCGACACGAACGCGCGAACCGTCTCGGTGCGGGTGTTTGGAACGGCCTGGCTCAAGTCAGCGCTCCAGTTGCTCGAATTGAATACGGGGATCGACCCAGACGTAGCACAGGTCGGAAATCAGCCTGGTCGCAAGACCGATCAGCGTAAAGAGATACAGCGTGCCAAGCACGACCGGATAGTCGCGACGCACAACCGATTCGTACGACAGCAACCCGAGACCGTCGAGCGAAAACAGCGTCTCGATCAGCAGGCTGCCCGTGAAGAACGCGCCGATGAACGCACCGGGAAAACCGACGATCAACGGCAGCAGCGCGTTGCGAAATATATGCTTCCACAACACGCGCCGCTCGGAGAGGCCCTTCGCGCGCGCGGTCAGCACGTATTGCTTGCGGATCTCGTCGAGGAACGCGTTTTTCGTCAGCATCGTGATGACCGCGAAGCTGCCGATCACAGAAGCAAAAATCGGCAGCGTGATGTGCCAGAGATAATCGACGATCTTGCCGCCGACACTCAGTTGCGCCCAGTTATCGGACGTGAGATTGCGCAACGGAAAGAGTTGCAGGAACGAGCCGCCGCCAAACAGCACGAGCAGCAGCACGCCCAGCACGAAGCCAGGAATCGCATAACCGACCAGCACCAGCAGGCTCGTCGCGACATCGAAGCGCGAACCGTTGCGCACCGCTTTCGCGATGCCGAGCGGTATCGATATGAGATAGGTCAGGAAGAAGGTCCAGAGGCCAATGCTGATCGACACCGGCAGCTTCGAGACGATCAGTGACCAAACGCTTTGATGACGAAAATAGCTTTGTCCAAGATCAAAGCGCGCGAAGCGTTTGAGCATCAGCACATAGCGTTCGAGCGGCGGTTTATCGAAGCCGTAGAGCGCCTTGAGTTGCGCGATCTGCTGTGCGTCGACGCCCGAATGCGCGCGCAGGCCGAACGGCGCGCCCTGCTCCGCGCCCTTGCGCAGATCGTGAACGGCCTGTTCGACCGGGCCGCCCGGCACGAACTGGATCACGACGAACGTCAGCGTCAGCACGCCGAGCAGCGTCGGGATCATCAACAGCAGACGTTTGAGGATGTAACTCCACATGAGCGGTGGTCCGGTGCGCGGTCTAAAGCAACTGAAAGCGTGCTGCGATGCTGACGGGTGCGGCAGTTGATCGATCGGGTGCGATGTGGAACATCACGGCTTCGGCACGAACCACCACATCGAGGTGATCCATTCGTTTGCCGAATAGTACAGCGGCAGCGTCTTCGGCCATGCCATGCCGCGCCGAAAAGCCACGCGGTGCGTCGCGCTGTACCAATGCGGCACAACATAGTAACCATGCATCAGCACGCGGTCGAGCGCGTGCGTGGCGTCGACCAGCTGCTCACGTGTCTGCGCCTGGATCAGCGCACTCAGGATCGAATCGACGGCCGGCGACTTCAGGCCGATGTAGTTGCCCGAGCCCGTTTCGCCTGCCGCCTTGCTGCCGAAACGGTCGATCTGTTCGGAGCCGGGCACCTGCACGTCGGGCAAACGGATCGTCGTGGCGTCGAAATCGAACGCGTCGAGACGCTTCTGATACAGCGCGAAATCGACCACGCGAAAGCGCGCAACGATGCCAAGCTTGCTCAGATTGCGTACGAAAGTCGCGACAATCGGCTCCATCGACGCAGCCGCGCCCGAATCGTCGAGAATCTCGAATTCGAACGGCTCGCCCTTCGCGTTACGCAACGCGCCGTCGCGATAGGTCCAGCCCGCGGCGGTAAGCAGCGCGCGCGCCTGCAAGAGATTCGCGCGCAGCGAGCCAGGTGGATCAGTATCGGGTTGCTTCGGCGGTGGCCCGAATACGGTGGGGTCGAGTTTCGCGCGCCACGGGTTCAGCAACGCGAGTTCGCCGGCGGACGGCAGACCCTTCGCCTGCAGATCGGTATTCGCGAAGAAGCTGTCGATCCGTTTGTACTGGCTGTAAAAGAGTTGCCGGTTCAGCCACTGAAAGTCGAGCGCAAGATCAAGCGCCTTTCGCACGCGCACATCCTGAAACAGCGGCCTTCGCTGATTCAGGATAAAGCCCTGCATGCCCGTGCCGTTGTGCTGCGGAAACTCGAGCTTGATCAGTTCGCCGCTGTCGAACTTCTTGCCGACGTCCCGGCGCACCCAGCTCCGCGCGACGTATTCGACAAACGCGTCGTACTCGCCGGCCTTGAAGGCTTCGCGTCGCGCAATTTCATCGGAATACAGCTTGTACGTGATGCGCTCGAAGTTGAACGTACCGACGCGCACAGGCAATGCGGCCCCCCAGTAATCCGGATCGCGACGATAGGTGATATTGCGGCCGTTATCGTAATGCTCGATCAGGTACGGCCCGCTGCCGACCGGTTCCTCGAATGCAATCTGGTCGAACGCAACGTGGCTACCGTCCGGCTTCGCGCCCCACTTGCGCGAAAAGACCGGAACGCCGCCCGCGATCAACGGCAACTCGCGATTGCGCTGACGGAACTCGAAGCGGATCGTCTTCGGGTCGACGACAACCGCACGTGTAATCTCCGCGAAGAACGCAGCGAACTGCGGCGCGGCCTTCGGGCTTTTCAGCGTGTCGAACGAATACTTGACGTCGTCTGCCGTCACCGGATCACCGTTCGAGAAATGCGCGCGCGGATTGATGTGGAACGTCGTCGACATGCCATCAGGCGCGATGTTGACATCGTCCGCCAGCAAGCCGTAGGCGGACGCGACTTCGTCGGAACTGCCTGTCATCAGGCTCTCGAACATGACGCCGAGGCCGGGTGCCGAATTGCCGCGCAGCGTGAACGGGTTGAACTTGTCGAAGCTCGTCAGACGGTCCGGATTCGCGAGCACCAGCGTGCCGCCTCTGGGTGCATCTGGATTCACGTAGTCAAAGTGTTTGAAGTCAGCCGGATACTTCGGCTCGCCGTACTGCGCAATCGCGTACACCGCATGAGCCGGCTGCGTTGCCAGCATCGCGCCAGAACCGCACGCCACGGCCATCGAACACACCGCCACCGAACGCGGAATCGCCTTGACGCTGAGACGCGATAACGTGCGAATTACGGCATGCCATCCAGCACGAAACGGGTGCGGCCATCGCGAGCCAGTTGGCAAGCCAGTCGTCATAGGGGCCTTATTGGTCAGGGGACAGTTGCAATGTGAGAGAATTCTACCCAATAAACCCGCGCGAACCGTACGTCTGGCCACGTCATGGCCATTCGGCCAGGGCTAACCCAGGTCCAACTCATGTCAACCCCGGTCAAAACCCGGTCGAACGTCACGGCGCGCAGACTTCATCTGGAGATTTCATGGGCTTTCTCGCTGGTAAACGAATCCTGCTGACCGGCCTGCTGTCGAACCGTTCCATTGCGTACGGTATCGCGCAGGCGTGCAAACGTGAAGGCGCCGAACTCGCCTTCACGTATGTCGGCGACCGCTTCAAGGACCGCATCACCGAATTCGCCGCCGAGTTCGGCAGCAACCTGATCTTCCCGTGCGATGTCGCTGACGACGCACAGATCGACGCCCTCTTCGTCTCGCTGAAAGAGCACTGGGGCAGCCTCGATGGCCTCGTCCATTCGATCGGCTTTGCACCGCGCGAAGCCATTGCTGGCGACTTCCTCGACGGCATGACGCGCGAAAACTTCCGCATCGCGCACGACATTTCCGCCTATAGCTTCCCGGCGCTCGCGAAAGCTGCGCTGCCGATGCTGTCGAACGATGCGGCGCTGCTCACGCTCAGCTATCTCGGCGCGGAAAAGGCGATCCCGAACTACAACACGATGGGTCTGGCGAAGGCTTCGCTCGAAGCGAGCGTGCGTTATCTGGCGGTTTCGCTCGGCGGCAAGGGCATTCGCGTGAACGGAATTTCGGCGGGCCCGATCAAGACGCTCGCGGCGAGCGGCATCAAGGGCTTCGGCAAGATTCTCGAATTCGTCGAAAACAACGCACCGCTCAAGCGTAACGTGACGATCGAACAGGTCGGCAATACGGCAGCGTTCCTGCTGTCCGATCTCGCAGGCGGCGTGACTGCGGAGATCGTGCACGTCGACAGCGGGTTCAGCGAGGTCGTCGGCGGCATGGCCGGTATCGGCGAATAACCCGCGCGGGCTTCAGTATTGCCCGCCGGAGACGACGCGACGACGGCGTGATCGCAGCGGTTGAAGCGATCGCCGCCGCAATGAAAAAGCCGCCCAGCAGGGCGGCTTTTTCGTTCCAAACTTCACGACACGCTTAGTGCCAGCCATTGTGGCGGCCGTTGTCATGATGATCATGGTCACGGTCATCACGATCGTAACCACGGCCCGGATGACGACGATACCAGTCATCGCGGTCCCAATAGCGACGGCCATCATAGTAACGGTCACCGTGCCAGCCAATCACGATCGCCGGAGCGCCGTACACGGGTACGCCATACACCGGCGCAGGCTGATAGACGACGGGCGGCGGCGGAGGCGGCACGTAGATCGGCGCCGGCGCAACGTAGACAGGAGCCGGAATGCCGATGTTGACACCCACGTTCACGCCTGCCATCGCAACGCCTGACGCCCCGACCGCCAGCGCACCGATCAACAACGAAACAACACTAGCCGACTTCATGTATTCACCTTTGGCAAGTTGATTTTGTTGGCCGGAATATAACTTAAGGTGGCCGCTCGCGTATTTCAACTTTGTAATAACTGATGCACAACATCGCATCCTGACTCACTCCGTTACGTGTGGTTACACGGGTGGCAGATTTGCAAAGCTTTCACAGACGGAAAAGAGGCGCTGCACTCAGGCGAAAGCTGGAAGTCGATCCGCGCCCGCTTACTTCTACGTTTGGTCCAGTCGATAGCGTCAGGTCTTTCCATCCGGATCAGCGCCGCTTTCCAGCGACTTGCCCTCGCCGTTTTCGATCTGGATTTCGCTGCGGGCCTGCTCCCAGTATTCGTCTGGTGTGCCTTTGGGATCAGGTGCGTTTTCCCAGAGATGATAGGCGCGTGTCCGAATCCGCTCTTCGATTGAAGTGTTGTCCATGACGTGACCTCCGTTGGTTCGCGAGAGGCCATGCCAGCACGGCATGCACTCGTCGCATTTCAAACGTTTCGTTTCGACCAGGTCATTAGAGCAATCGGCATGCCGCGATGTGCGCGCCGTAAAAACGTGGATATGACGTGCAAAAAGCGCGTCGAAAAACAAAAACCCCGTAAGTCCGAGAACTTACGGGGTTTCGCCGCCATCGCTGGCGGAGACGGAGGGATTCGAACCCTCGATCCAGGTTTTGGCCCAGATGCTCCCTTAGCAGGGGAGTGCCTTCGACCTCTCGGCCACGTCTCCCAAACTTTCGCTCGCGCAGGGAGTCAGCGCGACGAAGCCAAGATAATAGCGGGTTCACGGAACGTGGTCAATTTCTAAGACACATTTTTTGTGCCAGTTCGTGATTGACGCGTGAATTCAACTCAAACTCACTCTCGCTCATGCACCCGCCATGCATTCGCAGACGATGCAGCGAGCCCTCGATGAATCCTCACATCGAGCTCGCCGCAGATATTCACGCCTGATCGAGTTCGAATGCCTTATGCAGCGCGCGCACGGCGAGCTCCATGTACTTCTCGTCGATGAGCACCGAGATCTTGATTTCCGACGTCGAAATCATCTGGATGTTGATGCCCTCTTCCGACAGCGTGCGGAACATCGTGCTCGCGATACCGACATGCGAACGCATGCCGACGCCAACCACCGAGACTTTCGACACCTTCGGATCGCCCAGCACCTGCTCGGCGTTCACATGACCCTTCACCTGGCCCGTGAGAATGTCCATTGCGCGTTGATAGTCGCCGCGACCCACTGTGAACGTGAACGCCGTCTTGCCCTCAACGCTCTGGTTCTGGATGATCATGTCGACGTCGATATTCGCGTCCGCCACCGGGCCGAGGATCTGATACGCGATGCCCGGCTTGTCCGGAACACCCATCACGGCGATACGTGCTTCGTCGCGCTGGAACGCGATTCCCGAGATGACTGCTTTTTCCATGGTCTCGTCTTCTTCAAAAGTAATCAGGGTGCCCGAGCTCATTTCCGCTTCGAGCGGGATCATTGGATCCGTCAGGCTCGACAGCACACGCGTCTTCACCTGATATTTGCCGGCGAATTCCACCGAGCGGATCTGCAGCACCTTCGAGCCGAGGCTGGCCATTTCCAGCATTTCTTCGAACGTCACGCGATCGAGGCGGCGTGCCTCTTCAACCACGCGCGGATCGGTCGTGTAGACGCCGTCGACGTCCGTGTAGATCAGACATTCATCGGCTTTCAGCGCCGCGGCCACAGCAACCGCCGACGTATCCGAACCGCCGCGGCCGAGCGTCGTAATATGGCCTTCCGGATCGATGCCCTGGAAGCCCGTGATCACAACGACCTTGCCGGCGTCGAGGTCGCGCAGCACGCGCTCGCCGTCGATGTCGCTGATGCGCGCTTTCGTGAACGCGCTATCCGTTTTGACCGGCACTTGCCAGCCGGCGTAGCTGACCGCGTCGACGCCTGCCTCGTGCAGCGCGATCGACAGAAGACCGACGCTGACCTGCTCGCCGGTAGACGCGATCATGTCGAGTTCGCGCGGGCTCGGCTGGGCGGAAAGTTCTTTCGCGAGACCGATCAGACGGTTCGTTTCGCCGGACATCGCCGACGGCACGACGACCATCTTGTGGCCGGCCTTATGCCATTTGGCGACGCGCTTCGCGACGTTCCTGATGCGCTCGACTGAGCCCATCGAAGTGCCGCCGTATTTATGTACGATGAGTGCCATTGTCGTTCTGAACTGAAGTGGTGACCGCGCTGGGCGCGCTGGAGACGACCGCACACGAGGCAACGTTCAGGAATGACGATGAGGTGTGGCGGCGTAGATGCAGCGCGCGTGCAGCACGCGCGGGGTTTGCCCTTTATTTGCCCTTTATTTGCCCGTAACAGACGGTTGCGAGCGGGGTGCGCCTGGCAACCGGTCCGGACATGACCGGGATTACGATAAAAACACGGCACAATCTCGCCGGGCAAACATGTAAACCTACCCGATCGGGCACAAAAAGACAAGCCAAAATCCCATAATGGGAAGGCCCAAACGGTTGTGCACAAAGGACTTGCGCGCTATTTCAGGGCAGTCGCGGGGCTTGCGAACGCCCGCTCAGGCGACCAGCAGGTCCGGACGCCAGTCGAGACGAAAATGTCGGGACGCGTTGGCGCGCGCCTTGTCCGAAGTGACTGGGGCCGTCTCGCGGTTGACGCCGAGCAACGGCACAAAGAGCAGATCGTCACCACTGAAAACAAGTGGCACATCGCGCTTCCATGCCGGTACACCGCGTTCCTGAAAGACATTTTTCAGTGTTCGGCTCGGCCCGTTCGCATCGATACGCATGCGCTCGCCACCGCTGCGCGCGCGTGCTGCCAGCGGCGCACGCGTGAGCGTGGATTCAGAAATAGCGTCAGGATCATCCGCCTCAACTTCAGCGAACACGAACGTGCCGCGCCATTGGGGCAGACGCCAGATCGACTCGCCACGCCACGTGAGTTCGCTGGCAGGCCGCGCGTCAAGCACGGTTTCATCGGCCGGATCGGCGCTGTCGCCAGCTTCCCAGAAGATTTCGTCGCGATAACTGCGCAGAGACTGGCCCGCGTGATCGACGCGCATGCCGTGATCGTCGCTCACTTCGCTAAGCTGGCGCAGCGCGTCGGTGAGACGCGCCGTCGATGCCGCCGGCAAACCGAGCGTGCGCATCCAGTAGCGCAGGAGATTGAGTGCGCGTTCATCGTCAAGCGCAAGCAATGCGTCGCGTGACAGGGCACGCCCCGCGTCGCGCGCGGCCTGCTGGATATCGATGCGCGCGAGGTCGTCGAGCAGACGCTGCGCGGCTGCGGCATGCGTCGCCGTGCGCGAGAGCGCGTCGCGAAAACCCGGAAAATGGACCGCCAGTTGTGGCAGCACTTCATGACGCAACGCGTTGCGTGCGTAGCGCGTATCCGCGTTCGATTCGTCGTCGATCCAGCTCAGGTCGCGTGCATGCGCATACTGTTCCAGTTGCGCACGCAGCACGTGGAGCAGCGGCCTTGCTCGCACGACCTGCGTACCCGGCGCCAGCCGCTCGGGCGCCATCGCGGCCAGGCCGGCAAGCCCTGCCCCGCGCAGCAGTTGAAGCAGCACCGTCTCAGCCTGATCGTCCGCATGCTGCGCGAGCCACAGCGCGTGAACGCCGTGCTCCCCGCACATCGCATCGAGCGCGCGATAGCGTGCATCGCGCGCGGCGGCTTCGATGCTCACGCCTGCTTCACGCGATACGTCGACATGTCGCGCCTCGAACGCAACACCCCGCTCGCGCGCGAACGCCTCGCATTGCGCGAGCCATTCGTCCGCGTGCTGGCTCAAGCCGTGGTGAATATGCAGCGCAACACAACGCTTCGCGCCGCCGGTGCGCACGGCCGCATCGAGCAGCGACGTCGAATCGAGTCCGCCGCTGAACGCCACGGCGACACGCGCATCGGAAGGCAGCGACGCAAACGCCGCGCCGACCGCATCGAGAACGAGGCGGTCGGCGGGATTTTCAGTGGGGGAATTCACGGTAGAAAGGCGCGATGCGCCCTTGAGAACGGACGCCGGCTTATGCGCCGGGCGTCGTTTCCTTGAACTTGCCGTAGGCCATCAGGCGCTCGAAACGGCGTTGCTTCAGGTCCTGAATGCTCATGCCCTGGAACTGACGCAGCGAATCGGCCAGCGCACGACGCAGCATCGCAGCCATACCCTTCGGATCGCGATGCGCACCGCCGAGCGGCTCGTTGACGATCTTGTCGATGAGACCCAGCGCCTTCAGACGATGCGCGGTCAAACCCAGCGCTTCGGCGGCTTCCGGCGCCTTCGCCGCGCTCTTCCACAGAATCGACGCGCAGCCTTCCGGTGAAATCACCGAATAGGTCGAGAACTGCAGCATCAGCACGCTGTCGCCGACGGCAATCGCGAGCGCGCCGCCCGAACCGCCTTCACCGATGATCGTCGCGATGATCGGCGTCTTCAGTTCGGCCATCACGTACAGATTGCGGCCGATCGCTTCCGACTGGCCGCGCTCTTCCGCGCCGATGCCCGGATAGGCACCCGGCGTATCGATGAACGTGAAAATGGGCAGACCGAATTTCTCGGCGAGGCGCATGAAGCGCTCGGCCTTGCGATAGCCTTCCGGACGCGGCATGCCGAAGTTACGCAGTGCGCGCTCCTTCGTGTCACGGCCCTTCTGGTGGCCGATCACCATGCACGGCTGGCCATTGAAACGCGCCAGACCGCCGACGATCGACAGGTCGTCCGCATAGTTGCGGTCGCCGTGAAGCTCGTGGAAATCGGTGAAGAGTTCGCTGACGTAATCGAACGTGTACGGACGCTGCGGATGACGCGCGATCTGCGAGACCTGCCATGGGCTCAGGTTCGCATAGAGATCTTTGGTGAGCTGCTGGCTCTTCTTCGACAGCCGCTCGATCTCTTCCGAAATATCGACGGCCGAATCGTCCTGCACGAAGCGCAATTCTTCGATCTTCGCTTCGAGTTCAGCGATCGGCTGTTCGAAATCCAGAAACGTGGTCTTCATTGGTTGTAATCCTTGGACTTACCGGCAGCGCGTATTCTAACCGCGCTCGGCAATGTCAAAACCCTGTCGCAACTATCAATTATAAGATATCGATAGTTGCGAATTGTTACGCTCTTTCTTGATAGTCGACCGGTAACGGATCGAGACTACGCCACATATACCAGGTTGCGACGGTGCGCCAAGGCTCCCAGTTTGCCGCGACTTCGCGTGCTTCGCTGCGCGTCACCGGCTCGCCGCTGAAGTAGTTCACGCTGATCGCGCGAATCAGGCCGAGGTCGTCGAGTGGCAGGACGTCCGGACGCGACAGGTTGAAGATGAGGAACATCTCTGCCGTCCAGCGTCCGATGCCACGAATCTGCGTCAATTCGGCGATCACGGCTTCGTCTTCCATCGACTCCCACTTGCCCACGTGCAGCGCGCCCGACACAAAGTGTTGCGCCAGATCAAGCACGTACTCGGATTTGCGCTTCGACAGGCCGCACGCCATCAGCTTTTCCTGACCGAGCTTGATGAACTGCTGCGGCACGAGCTTCGGACACGCCGTCTCGACGCGCTGCCAGACCGCCTGCGCGGCCGCCACGGAAATCTGCTGGCCGACTACCGAACGTGCGAGCGTCACGAACGGATCGCCGCGGCTCAACAGATGCACCGGACCGAACTTCGGAATCAGCTTCTTGAGAATACGATCGCGCTTGACGAGATCGGCGCATGCGCGGTCCCAGTACGGTGGACGCGTCACGGCCGGCGCCAGCCCGCCGATCTGCACAGGCACGGCAACTTCGGTCGACGTCGACGCACGGGTTTTGCGCACGACTTCGCCATCATGCAGCGTGTCGCGTGCGAGTTCCTGCACGTCGCCGGCGAGTTCCGGCGGCAACTCGCCATTGCCCCTCACGCGCGACTTGCGCACGGGCTTCGCCACCTTGTGCTGCTTATGCGATGCACCGTTCAGCGCGCGCTTGCCCGCCACCTTCGCGGACAACCCGGTGGACGCCTTCGCCAGCACTTTCGTCGCTGCCGTTCCAACGCTGCCTGCCGCGGTTGCAGCCTTCAGCGAGGGTTTTACGTTACTGCGTGCGCGCGTCGTTTTCACTGCGGCTGTCGCGCTTGTTTGAGACGCGGCTCGTTTAGCCGGCGTCTTCGTGGCCGTTGCCATCCTGCCTCCTGCCTGGCGAGTCGATCAGAGGGATGTTCGGGGCGCGCTCACACGCGGCGCCACTCGGTCAACCCGCCCGGTTTGTCTTCAAGTGCAATACCGGCTTCGAGCAATTCGGCCCGGATCCGGTCTGCTTCGGCATAATCTTTCGCCTGCTTGGCGGCGACCCGTGCTGCGATCTTCGCTTCGATCTCAACGGCATCGAGTGCGCCTTCGTTCGCAGTGCCTGCAGCCTGCTGCAAATAAGCACGCGGCTCGCGACCGAGGAGGCCCAGCAGACCTCCGAGCGCACGCAATTGTCGTGCGAGCGCCGCGTCGCGGGTACGGTTAACTTCGCTGGCCAGTTCGAACAGCACCGACACCGCGACTGGCGTGTTGAAGTCGTCGTTCATCGCGGTCTGGAAACGTTGCGCGTGCGCTTCGTTCCAGTCGAGCGGAGCATCGTCCGGCGTGACGTCCTTCAATGCGGTGTAGAGACGCGTGAGCGCACTACGTGCATCGTCGATGTGCGTATCGCTGTAGTTCAGCGGCGAACGGTAATGCGCGCGCGCGATGAAAAAGCGTACGACTTCGGCATCGTATAGCGCAAGCACTTCGCGGATCGTAAAGAAATTGCCGAGCGACTTCGACATCTTCTCATTGTCGATCTGCACGTAGCCGTTGTGCATCCAGTAATTGACAAACGTTTGCCCTGACGCACCTTCGCTCTGCGCGAGTTCGTTTTCATGGTGCGGAAACTGCAGGTCCTGGCCGCCGCCATGAATGTCGAAATGTTCGCGGAGCAGGCTGCAGCTCATCGCCGAGCATTCAATATGCCAACCGGGCCGGCCGCGACCGTACTTCGAATCCCAGCCGGTATCGGCGGGCTCGTCCGGCTTCGACTGTTTCCACAATACGAAGTCGAGCGGATCCTGCTTCGCGTCGTTCGCCGCGACGCGTTCACCCGCGCGCAGGTCTTCGATCGACTTGCCCGACAGCTTTCCGTAGTTCGCAAACTTGCGCACTGCGTAGTTCACGTCGCCGTCGGTTGCCTGGTACGCGTAGCCGTTCGCTTCGAGTTTCTCGATCATGCCGAGCATCTGCGGAATGAAATCGGTGGCACGCGGTTCGATATCGGGCCGCGCAATGCCGAGCGCGTCCGCGTCTTCATGCAACGCGGCGATAAAGCGGTCGGTCAGCGACTTGATTGTCTCGCCGTTTTCGACCGCGCGTCGAATGATCTTGTCATCGATATCGGTGATGTTGCGTACATACGTGACCTGATAACCCAGTGTACGCAACCAGCGCTGGACGATATCGAAGACCACCATCACGCGCGCATGACCGACGTGACAGTAGTCGTAAACGGTCATCCCGCAGACGTACATCCGCACGATGCCCGCTTCACGCGGCACGAAAGATTGCTTGTCACGCGCGAGCGTGTTGTAGATGCGCAGAGATTCCATAGAGACGATGCGTGGGCCGAAAGAAATCCGCATTGTGTTACGTGCATGCTGCGCCCGCTGCCTCACGACTCAGACGGACACGACAAAGACAGCAGGCAGCAAACCGGTGCATTTAATGCTGCGGTCAGGCTGCATTCAAGGCGGAGACGACCACGAGTGGCGAAAAGACAGTCTGTGGTTCGACGGAACGCGCAGACCTTTTGTTAGAATGGGTCGGAGTATAACACCCAGACCTGAGCCTATGAAACCTTCCAGCGGCCGCGCGCGACGCGCTGCGACCCTCGCCGCGACAGCCTTTTGCGGCGTCGCCTTCATGGTATTGGCGGGTCCCGCCGCGCACGCGCAGGTGAAAGCCGTCGCGGACGGCACGCCGCAGATCGACGCGTCGATCGCGCAGAAAGACTGGGCCGGCGCACTGAAGCAGCTCGACGCGCGCATCGCGTCGAACCCGCGTGACGCGCAGGCGAAGTTCAAGCGCGCCACGGTGCTCGCGCGCCTGAACCGCGACGACGATGCGATCACGGCGTTCACCGAGCTCACGGAAATGTATCCGGAACTGCCCGAGCCGTATAACAACCTCGCCGCGCTATACGCGAAAGAAGGCCGCTATCCGGAAGCCCGTGCCGCGCTCGAAACCGCAACACGCGTCAATCCGAACTACGGCCTCGCTTACGAAAACCTCGGCGACCTGTACCTGCGGCTCGCCGCCGAATCGTACAGGCGCGCGCAGGGCATCGGTCACGCGAGCAGCACGACGCAGCAGCGTCTCGCCGACATCCAGAAAATCGTTTCGCCGCCGCCCGGCGGCAACAAGCCAGCGCGCAAAAGTGCGGCAGCGGTAGACGACTACACCGCGCGCGCCACGACGAATGTGACGGGGAGCCCGAGCTTCCTGTTCGGCGGCCCGACCGGCTCGCTGGCGGTTCCGCCGTACGTCGCGCCGTCGCAATAGGCGCGCTTTCGCCATCCCGTTTTTTCCACCCTGAGGATTTACATGAAATGGTTGATGCTGGCGCTCGGCAGCGCCGCCCTCATCGCGAACGCACCCGCTTTTGCACAAACGGGTTCACAGGCGCAGGCCGCGCACCCGTCCGTCCTCTTCAAGACATCGGAAGGCGACATTCGCGTCGAGCTGTATCCTGAGAAGGCGCCGAAGACCGTCGCGAACTTCCTCGACTACGTGAAGTCCGGCCAGTACAGCGGCACGATTTTTCATCGCGTGATTCCTGGTTTCATGATCCAGGGCGGCGGCTACACGACGAGCTTCGCCGAAAAGCCCACACGCGCGCCGATTCCGCTTGAAAGCCGTAACGGCCTGAAGAATGCTGTGGGTACGCTCTCGATGGCGCGCACGAGTGATCCGAATTCGGCGACGGCGCAGTTCTTCATCAACACGGTGGATAACGCCGGCCTCGACTATCCGAATCCGGACGGCAACGGCTACGCCGTCTTCGGCAAGGTCACGTCGGGTATGGACGTCGTGAAGAAGATCGAAGGCGCACCGACCACGACGCGCGGCCCGATGGCCGACGTGCCGCAGAAGCAGGTCGTGATCGAGTCGGCGACTGTCGTCAGCAAATAAGCGGGTAACACAGACCCACTGGAACACCTCCGCGCGGAGCGGCCTGTGCGCCGTCTGCGCCCTCCACTCACCTGTCAGTCAAAGGATCTCATCATGGTCGAACTGCATACGAACCACGGCATCATCAAGATCGAACTGGATGCCGAAAAGGCGCCGAAGTCGGTTGAGAACTTCCTCAACTACGTGAAGGCTGGTCATTACGACAACACGGTGTTCCACCGCGTGATCGATGGCTTCATGATCCAGGGCGGCGGTTTCGAGCCGGGCATGAAGCAGAAGCCGACCGAAGCACCGATCACGAACGAAGCGAACAACGGTCTGAAGAACGTCAAGGGCTCGGTTGCCATGGCGCGCACGAACGATCCGCACTCGGCTACCGCCCAGTTCTTCATCAACGTGAACGACAACGACTTCCTGAACCACACGTCGCCGACGCCGCAGGGCTGGGGCTACGCGGTGTTCGGCAAGGTGGTCGAAGGTCTCGACGTGCTCGATACCATCCGCAAGGTGAAGACGGGTTCGAAGGGCTTCCATCAGGACGTGCCGGTCGACGACGTGATCATCGAAAAGGCTGTGGTTGCCGAGTAATACCGGCACATCACACAGATAGGAGAGGCGGCCTCAAAGGCTGCCTCTCCCGACATAACGCAGGACATCTCAGGCACCTTCGATGCTGCAAGAAACGCCGCTGCGAAGCGTCGCTGCGGGCGTGCCTGGCGAGGGCAAACGCCCGCACGCCGCGCGCCCGTTTTTTTTCATCTCCGATCTTCATCTGAGTGAGGCGATTCCGCGCACGGTCGCCGCGTTCGAGCATTTCATCCGCGTGACGGCCGACCACGCCGATTCGGTTTTTATTCTCGGCGATCTGTTCGAGTACTGGATCGGCGACGACATGCTCGTCGAGCCTGATAGCGATCCTTTCGCCGCACGGATGGCAGCGTTAATGCATACGTTGTCGGAGCGCGGCATCGCGCTCTACATCATGCATGGCAACCGCGATTTTCTGCTTGGCAAGCGCTTCATGAAAGCGGCGGGCGCGATCTGGCTGCCCGATCCGTTTGTGATCACCGCGTTCGGCACGCGCATCGCGCTCGCGCACGGCGACAGATTGTGTACGGCCGATCGCGGCTACCAGCTGTTCCGCCGCTTCGCCCGCAATCGCGCGGCACAGGCGCTGTTTCTCGCGTGGCCGTTCAGCTGGCGTCGAAAGCTCGCGGAACGGATGCGTTCAGCAAGCGAGGCAGGACGTTCGCGGCCCGTCTCGCCGAAATACGACGCGACGCCCAAAGGCGTCGCTGCGCTGTTTCGAAAGACCCGCACGGCAACGATCATTCACGGCCATACGCACCGCCCCGCCACGCACACCGACCCCGGAGGCACGCGCTGGGTTCTGCCCGACTGGGAACTGGATCACGGCCCGCGACGCGGTGGCTATCTGCGCATCGATTCGGAAGGGTTCAAGCTGCTGCCGCTGGATTGACCCAGACGTCGCGTTCGCACGCACGTGCACGCGTGCGCACGCACGCAACGCTGGATATCAACTTTGCTCAACCTTCCCTTCGATCGCTGCCGACAGGCGGCGCAGATCGATCAGCGCCGCATCCGCACCGTTCAATGCTTCAAGACTCGCGCCGAGCCGCTCCAGTGCCGCGACGATTTCGTCGATGCGCTGCGTCTGCGTGGCCGCGTGATCGATCAGGCCGTGAATCGCGAGTGAGACGGGGTCGTCCGCATTGGGCGTGATGCCATATGCGCAAAAGGCACTGCGCGCAGATGAAGGCTTCGCTTCGTTCACACTCGCTCTGGACGAAGCAGCCGGCACGATCACGCGCGCCGGATTGCCGACCGCTGTGCCGCCGGCAGGCACCGGTTTGACGACGACCGCATTCGAGCCGATCTTGGCGTCAGCGCCAATCGTGAAGCCGCCAAGCACTTTCGCGCCCGCGCCGACGATCACGCCGCGCTCCAACGTCGGATGCCGCTTCGCGCCGCGCGTGAGCGACGTGCCGCCGAGCGTCACGCCCTGGTAGATCGTGCAGTCGTCGCCGATTTCGGCTGTCTCGCCGACCACGACGCCCATGCCATGGTCGATGAACACGCGCCGGCCGACGGTCGCGCCCGGATGGATTTCAATGCCGGTCAGGAAGCGCGCGACCTGCGAGACGAAGCGCGCGAGCCAGCGGCGCTTCGCCAGCCAGAAGGCGTGCGCGACCCGGTGCAGCACGAGGGCGTGGAGGCCCGGATAACACGTGAGGACTTCCCAGGCGCTGCGGGCGGCGGGATCGCGCTCGCGGATCGTGGCGATGTCTTCGCGAAGTCTTTTGAACATGGCAGTCAGGCTGACGTGGGGGTGAGGCATCGTTACCGGTGGCGGCATTGCCGGCCAACGGGCATTGAGCGGTCGGCCATGAATCCAGCCTGACCGCTTTGCTTATGACGTTTTCAGCGATTGTAGGGGGATTGCGCAAACGCTGCTGGAAGCCCGCGTTCGCGGCAAGGTCGTTGGTTCTGGCGATTTTTGCAAAGCGGCGAACGCCGCTTCGAGGCTACTTCCCGGGCGGCTTTACTTTCAGCAGGATGTGTTTGGCGATGCCGCGCACGATGTTGACCTCTTCCCGCTCCAGCCCGGAACGGGCGAAGAGCCGCCGCAGACGCGACATCAGCTTCTTCGGATTGACCGGATCGAGAAAGTCGAGCGCGATCAGCGCGTTTTCCAGATGCACGTACATGCGTTCGATTTCGTCGCTGGCCGCGCGCGCCGAAGCGTTCAAATCTGCACCATCCCTCACGCCGCTGTCAGCGGCTTCCAGGTAGGCCATCCGCAATTCGTACGACAGCACCTGAATCGCCTGCGCGAGATTGAGCGAGCTGTACGCGGGGTTGGCCGGAATATGCGCGAGCACGCTGCAGCGCTCGACGTCCTCGTTCGACAGACCCGTGCGCTCGTTACCGAACACGAGCGCGATTTCGCCATGCGCCGCATGCTCGCGCGCCTGCGCCGCGGCCGCGCGCGGCGTAAGCTGCGGCGGACCGTATTCGCGGGCGCGCGCCGTCAGGGCGATCGACCACTGCACGCCATTCAGCGCGTCGGCGAGCGAGGGCACGACATGTGCCGATGCGAGCACGTCGTCGGCGCCGCTGGCCATCGCGATCGCTTCCGGGTCGCTCTGCACATGGGCGACGCGTGGCGCAACCAGCACCAGCCGCGAAAACCCCATCGTTTTCACGGCACGCGCCGCGGCGCCGACGTTGCCAGGATGGCTCGGCTCGACGAGCACGAAGCGCGTCGACGTAAAACCACCGCGCACGGGCCCGGCGCTATCGGCGGACAGATCGCGGGAAGACGACAACGAGGGGTGCTGGATTTCGGCCACGGATGACAATCGACGAACTGGAGAACCCCTATGGTAGCGCCAACCACCTCGTACGAACCGGCTTTCGGACGGCTTCGCCGGGCGTTGTGGCGCGCGGTGGCTGCCGGATCGGGCCAGACTCGGGTAAAATCACGAAATTCGCGCCGTCTTGAACGTTTCCTGAACGTGCGCCCCGCTCTTCTTCAATTCGTCTCCGTCGACGGAACGCGTGTTTGATCACTTCAAAGCGAACGTTCCGGTTGTTTACAGCTATTACCGGACTGCCGCCGCGGCCGTCCGGCACAAGGATTCCGCTCATGCATCCCATGCTCAACATCGCTGTCAAGGCCGCCCGTCGCGGCGGACAGATCATCAACCGCGCGTCGCTCGATCTGGATCTCGTTCAGGTCAGCAAGAAGCAGCACAACGATTTCGTGACGGAGGTCGACAAGGCGTCGGAAGCGGCGATCATCGATACGCTGAAGACCGCCTACCCCGATCACGCGATCCTCGCCGAAGAATCCGGCAAGTCCGACAACGAGTCGGAATACCAGTGGATCATCGATCCGCTCGACGGCACCACGAACTTCATCCACGGCTTCCAGTACTACTGCGTGTCGATCGCGCTCGCGCACAGGGGCATCGTGACGCAGGCTGTCGTCTATGACCCGACCCGCAACGACCTCTTCACCGCCTCGCGCGGCCGTGGCGCGTTCCTGAACGACCGCCGCATCCGCGTCGGCCGCCGCGACCGTCTGGCCGATGGCCTGATCGGCACGGGCTTTCCGTTCCGCGAAAAAGAGGGCCTCGAAGCGTATAACCGCCTCTTCACCGAAATGACGAATGCGTGCGCCGGCCTGCGCCGTCCGGGCGCCGCTGCGCTCGATCTGGCGAACGTTGCCGCGGGTCGCCTCGACGGCTTCTTCGAACAGGGCATCAACGCGTGGGACGTGGCGGCAGGCAGCCTGCTCGTCACCGAAGCGGGCGGCCTTGTCGGCAACTACACCGGCGATTCGGAATTCCTGCACGTCGGCGAAATCGTCGTGGGCAACCCGAAGATGTATGCGCAGATGGTGCCGATTCTCGGCAAGTACAGCCGCACGAAGCAGCAAGCGGCCTGATGCACGAACGGAAAAGCGGCTTCGGCCGCTTTTTTGTTATGGCGTCGTCGTTGGTCCATCTTTACGCAGCCTGTCGCGCACTCCGGTCCGCTTCATGAAAAAAGGTTTCTACACGATCATTGCGGCACAGTTTGTGTCGTCGCTGGCGGATAACGCGTTGCTGATCGCGGCGATCGCGATCCTGACTGTCATCCAGTCGCCCGCGTGGATCACACCGCTGCTGCAGATCTTCTTCACGATTTCGTACGTGCTGCTCGCGCCCTTCGTCGGTGCATTCGCCGATGCGCTGCAAAAACGCCACGTGATGTTCGTCTCAAACGCGCTGAAGGCTGCAGGCTGCCTGATGATGATCGCGGGCGTCCACCCGATGATCGCGTACGGCGTGGTCGGCTTCGGCGCAGCGGCCTATTCGCCGGCCAAATACGGCATCCTGACCGAACTGCTGCCGGCAGAAAAGCTTGTCGCTGCGAACGCGTGGCTCGAATCGGCTACCGTGCTGTCGACGATTGTCGGCACGATGGTCGGCGGTGCGCTGATCAGCACGCTGGCGACGAAGTTCGTCGCCCACGCGCATCTGCCGATGGTCCACAGCGCCGCCGATCTTGCGATGCTCGCTGTCATGCTGACGTATGCGGCCGCGGCGGTGATCAACATCGCGATTCCCGATACCGGCGCGCGTTACCCGAACCGGCTCACCGAGCCGAAGAAGCTGGTTGGCGATTTCGCGAACAGCTTCAACGTGCTGTGGGCCGACAGGCTCGCGCAGATCGCGCTGTGGGTGACGACGCTGATGTGGGGCGGCGCCGTCACGTTGCAGCTACTCGTGCTCAAATGGGCTGACGTGAACCTCGGGCTGTCGCTACCGAAGGCAGCCGTCATGCAGGGCGTGACGGGCCTCGGGATTGCAGTGGGCGCCGCGGCGGCCGCGGCGTGGGTTCCGTTGCGCGGCTCGTTGCGCGTACTGCCGGTCGGCATCGTGACGGGCGCGGTGGCGATTGCCATGGCGTTCTACAGCAAGGGACTTTTCCCGGCGGGCATGGGCATCAGGATCGGCCCGTTCGTCGCGCCTGTCTATATCGTGCTCGCCTATCCGCTGATGATTCTGCTCGGCGCACTGTCGGGTTTTTTCATCGTGCCGATGAACGCGATCCTGCAGCACCGCGGCGCGACGCTGCTGAGCGCCGGACACTCGATCGCGGTGCAGAATTTCAACCAGAATCTGGCCGTACTGCTGATGCTCGGTGCGTATGCCGTGATGCTGACGGCGAAGATTCCGGTGCAATGGATCATCGTCGTGTTCGGCACATTTGTTACGTTCATGATGTGGCTCGCCAAACGGCGCAGCGCCGTGAATGCGCGCAAGGTGGATATGCGGGCGCTGGTCGAGGAATGACGCCCGACGCGGGTTGCCCGCTTTCTCGCGGAAGACTGGCCATCCGGCCAGGTTCACACGCGACGCAGGCGGGTTAAACTCACGCCCTGAACACCAAGGCACGACATCAGGATGGGCACTCCAATCGCAACTCCCAACGACACCGCCGCACAACACACGCCGATGATGCAGCAATATCTGCGCATCAAAAGCGAACATCCGGGCACGCTTGTGTTCTACCGGATGGGCGACTTCTATGAGCTCTTTTTCGAAGACGCGGAAAAGGCCGCGCGTCTGCTCGACCTCACGCTGACACAGCGTGGCGCGTCGGCGGGTAATCCGATCAAGATGGCCGGCGTGCCACATCACGCCGTCGAGCAGTATCTGGCGAAGCTCGTGAAGCTTGGCGAATCGGTGGCGATCTGCGAACAGATCGGCGATCCGGCCACGTCGAAGGGTCCGGTCGAACGCAAGGTCATGCGCGTCGTGACGCCCGGCACGTTGACCGATGCGGCGCTGCTGTCAGACAAGAGCGACGTGTATCTGCTCGCGATGTGTGTCGGACATAACCGTCGCGGCGTCGCGACGAGTGTGGGGCTTGCGTGGCTGAATCTGGCGAGCGGCGCGTTGCGCCTGGCCGAAGTCGCGCCCGATCAGGTGGCGGCCGCGCTGGAGCGCATCCGCCCCGCCGAGATTCTCGTGGCCGATACGCCGGCGGACGTGAACGGCGTTTCTCCCTCGCCCGGCTCGGGCGCCGTCACGCGCGTGCCTGCGTGGCATTTCGACGTATCGTCGGGCAGGCAGCGTCTGTGCGATCAGTTGAACGTCGCGAGCCTCGACGGCTTCGGCGCGCATTCACTTGCAAGCGCGTGCGGCGCGGCTGGCGCGCTGCTGCTTTACGCGGCGGCGACCCAGGGTCAGCAGTTGCGTCACGTGCGCAGTCTGAAGGTCGAATCCGAGTCGGAATATATCGGTCTCGATCCGGCCACGCGACGCAACCTCGAATTGACTGAAACGCTGCGCGGCACCGAGTCGCCGACGCTATGTTCGCTGCTCGATACGTGCTGCACGACGATGGGTAGCCGGCTGCTGCGTCACTGGCTGCATCATCCGCCGCGTGATGCCGCGATTGCCCAGGCGCGCCAGCAGGCCATCGGCGCGCTGCTCGACGCGCCTGCCGGCGCGAGTCTCGACTCACTCCGCACGGCGCTGCGGCAGATTTCCGATATCGAACGGATCACGGGGCGTCTGGCGTTGCTGTCGGCGCGTCCGCGCGATCTGTCGAGCCTGCGTGACACGTTTATCGCCCTGCCAGAATTGCGCAGGCAGATCGCGCCGCTGGCTGCCGCCTCGGATTCGCTCGCGCACATTGACCTGTCGCTCGAGCCACCCATGGATTGCGTCGAACTGTTGACGCGTGCGGTCGCGCCCGAGCCGGCCGCGATGGTGCGCGATGGCGGTGTGATCGCACGCGGCTATGATGCGGATCTCGACGAGTTACGTGACATCTCCGAGAACTGCGGCCAGTTCCTGATCGACCTTGAAACGCGGGAACGCGCGCGTACCGGTATTGCGAACCTGCGCGTCGAGTACAACAAGGTTCATGGCTTCTATATCGAAGTCACGCGCGGCCAGACGGACAAGGTGCCCGACGACTATCGCCGCCGCCAGACACTGAAGAACGCCGAGCGCTACATCACGCCCGAACTGAAGACGTTCGAAGACAAGGCGTTGTCCGCACAGGAACGTGCGCTCGCGCGCGAAAAGTCGCTGTATGACGCGCTGCTCCAGTCGCTGCTGCCGTTTATCGCGGATTGCCAGCGCGTCGCCTCTGCGCTGGCGGAGCTGGATCTGCTCGCCGCATTCGCGGAACGCGCACGCGCGCTCGACTGGGTCGCACCGACGTTCTCCGAAGGCGCGGGCATCGAAATCGAGCAAGGTCGCCATCCGGTGGTCGAGGCGCAGGTCGAGCAGTTCATCGCCAACGACTGCGCGTTGTCACACGAGCGCAAGCTGCTGCTGATCACCGGCCCGAACATGGGCGGTAAATCGACGTTCATGCGTCAGACTGCGCTCATCGCGCTGATGGCTTATGTCGGCAGCTATGTGCCGGCGCGGCGCGCGCGATTCGGTCCGATCGACCGCATCTTCACGCGTATTGGCGCAGCCGACGACCTCGCGGGCGGCCGTTCGACGTTCATGGTCGAAATGACAGAAGCAGCCGCGATCCTGAACGACGCGACACCGCAAAGTCTCGTGCTGATGGATGAAATCGGGCGTGGCACATCGACCTTCGACGGCCTCGCACTCGCATGGGCCATCGCGCGGCATCTGCTCGCGCACAATGGTTGCCACACGCTCTTCGCGACCCACTACTTCGAACTCACGCAACTGCCCGCCGAGTTCCCGCAGGCGGCGAACGTACATCTTTCGGCAGTGGAACACGGGCACGGCATCGTGTTCCTGCATGCGGTCGAGGAAGGTCCCGCTAACCAGAGCTACGGCCTGCAGGTCGCGCAACTGGCCGGCGTGCCGTCGGCCGTGATCCGCGCGGCACGCCGGCATCTGGCGCATCTGGAGCAGCAGTCGGTGGCCCAGGGCACGCCGCAACTCGATCTCTTCGCCGCGCCTCTGCTGCTGGAGGATGCGGAAGACGAGCCAGACGTCGAGCACGCTCCGCCCACGCACGCCGCAATCGAAAAACTCCGTTCGATCGACGTTGACGGACTGAGTGCGCGCGACGCGCTGCAGCTGCTCTACGAACTGCAACACCTGGCCGACGCGCCGGATGCAGACCGTTGAGCGTACGTGGCATCTGCCCTTCCCGCGCGATGCACGCGCGGCGCTAGCCATCGCGCTGGCATGCAGCGTGATCTTCTGCGCCCTGCCAGCAGCCGCGCATGCGGCGGGCTCACGCTATGCCTTCGCGGTTGTCAGCGGGACGCTGGAGAGCCCGGCCGATGAGGCACCGACGCAGCGTCTGCTGGACGCCATCGGCCGCGACAGCGGCGTGTCGTTCGTCGTCTATGACGGCAATCTGAAAGGCGCAAAGGAAACGTGCAGCGATTCGCTCTACGAGCGGCGGCATACATTGCTCGAAGCGGCGCGTCCGGCGCTCGTGTTCGTCGCCGGCCAGCACGACTGGGCCAACTGCGGCACGGCGCAGGCCGGCGGCTACGATCCCGTCGAACGGCTGGATCTGCTACGGCAGACCTTGTTCGCAGACGCGTCGTCGATGGGCCAGAACCCGATTCCGCTCACGCGCGAAAGCGAGGTCTCGCGCTTTCGTCCGTATCGGGAGAACGTGCGCTGGCAGGTGGAAGATACGGTGTTTCTCGCGCTCAACGTGCCGTCGCCGAACAACCACTATCTGAACGCCGGCGGCCGTAATGGCGAATTCGAAGACCGTGTGATTGCCAATGCATTCTGGCTCGAACATGCGGCCGAATTTGCGAAGCGGCGCGACGCGCGCGCGATTGTTGTTTTCATCCAGGGCGATCCGGATCCCGAACGTTACGAGCGCCCCGACCGCTTCGCATGGCTGCGCTTCACGCGTAACCAGCGTCGCGACGGCTATCTCGAACTCAAACGCAGCCTCGTGAAACTGGCGCAGACATTCCGCGGCCCGGTTCTCGTCATTCATCACGATGACGAGAGCGTGGCTGCCGGATTCCAGATCGATCAACCTTTGCGCAACGACAAGGGCGTGCAGGTGACGAATCTCACCCGCATCGCCTTCGCGCCGCGAGACCGGTTGAATCAGTGGATTGAAATCGATGCTGACACGGCGCGGCGACCGCCGTTCCGTGTGAGCGTGCGAGAGGTGCCGAAGAACATGCCGCTGCCGTCCGTGGCACCGTCGAATGTACATGAGGAGCCGGCGCCATCGATGCCGGAAATTCCATCACTGCCGCCTGAGCCCGACCTGCCGCCGGCGATGCCGATACCAGCGCCCGGCAGCGGGGGAAATATGGGCAACCCCGCGGGTAATCCAGCCGGCAATGCAGCAGGCAATCCAGCAGGAAGCCCGGCTAACCCTGGCAGCCCGAACAATCTGCCCGCTTCCCCCGGCGCGCCTGCAGGCTCAGTGCAGCGTGGGCCCTGATTTGTCTTCTTCTTCGTCGTCATCGTCCTCGTCAAGGACTTCGAGGCCGTCCGCGCCGTGCGCGTGCTCGTGCTGGATTTCGTCCTCGGTGGCTTCACGCACTTCCTTGACGGTCAGTGCAAAGCGCAGCGCCATGCCGGCGAGCGGATGGTTGCCGTCGAGCACGACCTTGTCTCCGGCCACGTCCGTCACGGTGTAGATCAGCGAATCGAGATCTTCGTCGCCCTCTTCCGGCGTGCCTTCGAACTGCATGCCGACTTCGAGCGGCTCGGGAAAGCGATCACGCGGCTCGATCTTCACGAGATCGGGATCGTACTCGCCGAACGCGTCCACCGGCTCGAGCTGAACCTGGGTTTCGAAGCCCGCCTCATGGCTATCGAGCGCTTCCTCGATCTTGGGGAACGTGCCATCATAGCCGCCGTGCAGATAGACCATCGGCTCGTCGCTTTCCTCAATCAGATTGCCCTGCGCATCCGACAGCTTGTAAGCGACCGACACGACGGTGTTCTTTGCGATTTTCATTCGATTCTCCAGAATACAACTCACATTATACGATGCCCAAGCGGCCCCTTGACCACCCGCCAGGCACGGCTTCGGGCCGGAACCTTTCACCGGTTCTGCCGCCCCTGCCCGACACGCCAACGCCGCTCCTCGGCAATCTCACGCCGTCGCAATTCATGCGCCGGTACTGGCAGAAGGAGCCCCTGCTGATCCGTCAGGCCATTCCGGATATCGAGCCACCGCTTTCGCGCGACGCGCTGTTCGAACTCGCCGATCAGGACGACGTCGAAGCGCGCTTGATCACGCACTTTCGCAACAGGTGGCAACTCGAGCACGGTCCGTTCGCGCCCGACGAACTGCCGCCCGTCAAACAACGCGCGTGGACGCTGCTCGTGCAGGGCGTCGACCTGCACGACGACCGTGCCCGCGCGCTGCTCGACCGGTTCCGCTTCGTACCGGACGCGCGCCTCGATGACCTGATGATCTCGTACGCCACAGATGGCGGCGGCGTCGGCGCTCATTTCGATTCCTATGACGTTTTCCTGTTGCAGGTTCACGGCAAGCGCCGCTGGCGGTTCGGCGCGCAGCGCGACCTTTCGTTGCGTCCGGGATTGCCGCTGAAGGTATTACAGCACTTCGAACCCGACGAGGAATGGGTGCTGGAGCCCGGCGACATGCTGTACCTGCCTCCGCACATCGCTCACGACGGTATCGCGGAAGGCGAATGCATGACCTGCTCGATCGGCTTTCGGGCGCCGTCCACGCAGGAGCTGACGGGCCAGTTTCTTTACCATCTGGCCGAACGTGGCGAGGCAGAGGATGCTGCCCGCGAGCTCTATCGCGATCCGAAACAGCCGGCCGTCGTCCATCCTGCCGAATTGCCGGCGGCGCTCGTCGAACGGGTTGGCGCGATCCTTGCAGAAGTGTCATGGAATGAGCGTGACATCTCCACCTTCCTCGGTACTTATCTGAGCGAGCCGAAACCGAACGTCGTATTCGATCCACCCGCGCGGCCATTGACAGAGACGCGATTTATCGAGCGTGCATCGAAAAGTGGCATCCGGCTCGATCGCAAGTCGATCCTGTTGTATGACGCCCGTTTTTACTTCCTGAATGGGGAAGAAAACAGGCTTGCAGGCGTCAAAAAGTGGCTGATTGAACTCGCAGACACACGTTTCATGAGTGCGAAACGCTTTGTAACACTCTCCGACGATTCGTCGGTGACAGCACTGCTACACGAGTGGTATTGTGCGGGCTGGATACAGGTAGGCGAGCTTGCCTAGGTCCGTCTACGTGTAATACCGTACCGATAAAATTTGTATGAGAAAGACAACGTATTGACCCCGGATTTATCGACGGTCGATACGAAAGTGCATATAATTTCCGCCCAAGCCGTAGGGAAGATTCACGCTCATGAAGTGCGTCTCCACCAGCGGCCCAGGTTGGTGTTGGAGCACATTACCGGTAATATTTTGCGCTGTTGCTTACCTTTAACCATAAAAGGACGTGATCATGAAGAAATCCCTCCTCGTAGCATCCCTGTTGGCAGCTGTGGCACTGGCTGCATGCAACAAGAGCAGCGATCAGGCAGCTGCCCCGGCTAGCGACGCTGCTGCTGCTTCGGCTCCGGCCGCTGCAGCTTCGGACGCAGGCGCTGCTGCTTCGGGTGCTGCTGCTGCTGCGAGCGACGCTGCTGCTTCGGCTTCGACGGCTGCATCGGATGCAGGCGCTGCTGCTTCGGACGCAGGCGCTGCTGCTTCGGCAGCTGCTCCGGCTTCGGGCGCAAGCCAGTAAGCTGTAGTGAAGGGTTCGCCTCTGGGCGAATACCGCATCGGGAGGTCTACCCGACTTCCCGCGCGGTAAAGCAAAACGCCACGGATTTACATCCGTGGCGTTTTGCTTTGGTGGACCCGCTTTTGCAGTCCATCGCATGGTTTGCCGATCGAAAAGACGCGTCACTCGAACGCGCCCCGCACTCATGCGTCGCGCATCAGTTCGACGGAGAAACCTCTTCCGCGAAAAACTCGCGTACGACTTCAATCTCGCGCGTGCGTTTGAACGGCGGCAGGCTCTGCCAGATGCGCCGGCCGTACGGTTTGTCGACCAGTCGTGTGTCGCAGATCATCAGCACGCCACGATCGGTTTCCGCGCGAATCAGACGTCCCGCGCCCTGCTTCAGCGTGATCACCGCCTGAGGCAACTGGTGAACCGCAAACGGACTCAGTCCCTTCTTCGTCAACGCATCGAGACGCGCCGACAGCACAGGGTCATCCGGTGGCGCGAATGGCAGTTTGTCGATGACTACCAGCGACAGCGCATCGCCTCGCACGTCCACGCCTTCCCAGAAGCTCTGGCTGCCCACGAGTATCGCGTTGCCATACGAACGGAAGCGCTCCAGCAATTCCGTACGGCTCGCATCGCCCTGCACAAGCAGCGGATAGTTCCAGCCGCGCGATTCGATCGTGTCACGCAGTTTTGTGGCGATGCGATCGACCGCGCGCAATGTCGTACACAGCATGAACACGCCGCCGCCGGAGGCTTCGATCGCAGGTAGCGCGGCATCGAAGACGGCATCGGTGAAAGCGGGCGAGGAAGGCTGCGGCAGATTGCGCGGCACATACAGCAGACCTTGTGTGGCGTAATCGAACGGGCTCGGCAACGTCATCGAACGGCGCGCGTTGAGACCCATCTGCGCAGCGTAGTGCGTGAAGTCGCCGCGCACCGACAACGTCGCCGATGTGAAGATCCAGGCGCGCGGCACACCGGCGCGCTGCTTCGCAAAAATCGGCGCAACCGACAACGGCGTTTCGTGCAACTGCACCGTGTGCGAGAACACCTCGATCCAGCGGACTTTTTCGTTCGGATCGGTTGCGTCTTTCGACTTGTCGTCGCTGGCCGCTTCGCGTTCGACGTCGGTCGGCGGTGTTGTCCAGCCGGCGAGTATGCCCTGAAGCTCGCGCGCGCGACGCAGACACGCACCAATCGATTCGGCCCGTTCCGCATGACCCGCGAGCGATGTCGCCAGCGCGTCGAGTTCCGTTTCAAGTGCTTCGAGCGCGGCGAAAAGCGGATGATCGTCGGGCAGTTGTCCGATCGACATCCGCACCGAGTCTTCCCTGAACGCGAGACGCACATCGCGCGCCGCGCGTTCGAGCGCGCCGCCGAGCTTTACCCATTCGACGGCGTCGCGCGCATGGCCGAGACCTTCGGCCACGGAATCGCGCGCGAGTTCGAGGAACTGCGCGGTCGATAACGTCTCGCCGAAGAACAGCGTTGCCGTTTCGGGCAGTTGATGCGCCTCGTCGAAGATGATCGTGTTCGCCGTCGGCAGCAGTTCGGCCATGCCGGTGTCGCGCAACATGATGTCCGCGAAGAACAGATGGTGATTCACGACGACGATATCGGCCTGCTGCGCCTCGCGACGCGCCTGCATCACAAAGCAGTCCTTGTAGTGCGGACACTCCTGACCAAGACAGTTTTCGCGCGTCGACGTCACCATCGACCACACCTGCGCTGTTTCCGGCACGCTCGCGAGTTCGGCTTTGTCACCGGTGCGCGTGATCTTCGCGAACCGGACGATGTCCTGCAGATACGACGTTTCCTGCCGCGAAGGCAGACGGCCGTTGTCGGCCGTACGTTGCAGGTAGTAGTGGCACAGGTAGTTCGCGCGACCCTTCAGCATCGCGACCGACACAGGCACCGCGAGCGCGTCGCGCACGGTCGGGATATCGCGCTGGAACAGCTGGTCCTGCAGGTGCTTCGTGCCGGTCGAGACGATGACCTTGCCGCCCCACAGCATCGCAGGCACGAGGTACGCGTAGGTCTTGCCGGTACCCGTGCCCGCTTCGACGATCAACGTGTTCTCGCTGCCATCGGTCGCACTGTCCGCGTCCGGCGATTTCGACGCATCCACAGCGGCTGACGTTTCTGCAGTCGAAGCAGTGCCCTGCAGACGCCGCGCGGGACGCTTCTGCGCCTCGAACATCGCGGGTTCCGGGAGCGCCTTGCCCGAGGCTTCCATCGCGGCCGCGACGGCACGCGCCATCTCGATCTGCGAGGCACGCGAACGATAGCCGTCGATCTGCCGCGCGAGCAGGCCGTCAGCGGCAAAGATATCGTCGAGCTGGGTGACGCGCTTCGGGGTCAGCGCAGCCGCAACGGCGCCGTCTGCAGCGCGCTTATCGCGCGGCGCGGATGCGTCGTCGCCCGCAGGCGGACGGGATGAAGAAACAGACGGTGAATTCAAGGCAAGCGATTCCTGCAAAATCCGGTGCGCGCGGGGCGACCCGGCGCCTGCCAGGTCGCGATCTCACGCGCGCGCGTCCGGTTCCAGCTGCAACTGCAGCAGAATGATGGTGTCTTTGACCTTGAGCTTGCGCTTTTTCAGGCGTTTTATCTCGAAGTCGTCGATGCCGGGATCCTCCGACACCCTGTCGATCAGGCGATCAAGACCACTGTGCTCCGATTCCAGCTGCAGAATGCGGTCGCGAAGAGTATTCGCGTTGATGACGTGCTGATGATCGCGCATGCTCGCCCCTCCTCCGAAGTGGCGAGGGCTGCCTCGTGCAGCCGCTGCGCCTGAGGTTGCTGTCCGGCTTAAAACGCGTTACTGGTTCTGTTGCTGCTGTTGCTGCAACTGCTGCTGCTTTAACTGATCCTGCTGTTCCTGCTGCGCCTTTTGCTGCGCTTTCTCGGCGGCCTGCTTCTGGCGGGCCTCGACGTCCGCCTTGTGCTGCGCGGCGTCGATCTGCTTCTGGTTGTAACGCTGCTGGTTCTCGGTCCGCTCCTGCGCCTTCTGGGCACCCTGCTGACGCGCCTCGTCGAGCTTGCGCTGGTAATCGGACTGCTTCGAATCGTAAGCCTTCTGGTTCGCCGTCGCATCGGTCGCCGCGTTCGCCCCGGCGGTACCCCGCTGCGCCTGATCGATGGCGTGCTGTTGCTGCTTGCCCTGATACGCCTTTGCGTTCGCGGCGCGTTGCGGCGCTTCTGCGTTGCGCTGCGCCTGATCGATCGCGTGTTGCTGCTGCTTTGCCTGGAACGCCTGCTCGTTCGCGGCACGTTGCGGCGCTTCGGCATTGCGCTGCGCCTGATCGACGGCGTGCTGGCGCTGCTTGTCGTCGAATGCCTGGGCGTTGCGGGCTTCGTCCGCGGCGCGCTGCGGCGCTTCCGCTTCGTCCTGCGCGCGCTTGATCGCGGCCTGCTCATCGCGTACGCGCGCGCGTTCGACGCGCTGTTCGTCATCGAGCGCGAGCTGCTGCTTGCGGATATCCGTCGCGACTTCGCGCATCGCGTCGCGCGCCTTGCCGAGACAGTGATTCACAAAGAACGTGCTATAGCAGTTGTGCTGCGCAACCGCGTACTTGTAGTTGTTCTCGTCGGAACGACTATTGAGGACCTTCTGACGCGCTTCGAAATCGTTGCCGCTGACGTCCGGCGCTGTCGACGACACGGCCCGCGCTCCCGAAGCACCCGACGCTGCATCAGCACGGGCCGGCGCTGTGGGCGCATTCTGCGCATACGCCGGCACGGCGACGGCAAACGCGGCTACAAACGCGACGGCAGCAGCACAGGCGCCGAGCGCGCCCGACCATGAAGCCGAAAGCGAACCCGGACGCGAATTCAAGGACGAACCGGAATGCCGGCCGGCGTGTCTATCGCCAGACGGACCAGAAAAACGACCGCTAGACAGACCCGGAAACGGGCCAACCGGCGCACGAACGCGCGGGTCGCGAGGCACAACAAACGGGAAACGGGAGGTCGGCAACGTCGTAGATGGGCAACGGAACATGCCCGAAATTCTATCACCCCACGCCTGAGCGCTCGGGCATTTATGGCAAAATGCCCCGCGTCAGCAACCGGTCGCCGCGGGTCCGCCCGACGCGGCACTTCAGGCGGCCCTGATCGAAACCCGCAGGAACACGCACACCTTATGACGGAAACCGTAGCACTCAAGATCGTACAGCGCATCGCCACCGAACTCGCCGTCCAGCCACGCCAGGTCGCGGCCGCGGTGCAACTTCTCGATGAAGGATCGACTGTTCCGTTTATCGCTCGTTACCGGAAGGAAGTGACTGGCAATCTCGACGATACGCAGCTGCGTAACCTCGAAGAACGGCTCCTGTATCTGCGCGAACTCGAAGAGCGGCGCGCGACGATCATCGCCAGCATCGACGAACAGGGCAAGCTCACCGACGAGCTGCGCACCGCGATCGAAGCCGCCGACAGCAAGCAGGTGCTCGAAGACCTGTATCTGCCCTACAAGCCGAAGCGCCGCACGCGCGCGCAGATCGCCCGCGAAGCCGGCCTCGAGCCGCTCGCGCAGGCGCTGCTCGCCGATCCGACGCTCGATCCGCAAGCCGAAGCCGCTGCGTACGTCGATGCCGAAAAGGGCGTCGCCGACGTGAAGGCCGCGCTCGACGGCGCGCGCGACATCCTCTCGGAACAGTTCGGCGAAACCGCTGAAGTGCTCGGCAAGCTGCGCGATTACCTGTTCAATCAGGGCGTGGTGTCGTCGAAGGTCGTCGAGGGCAAGGAGAACGCGGAAGAAGAGAAATTCCGCGATTACTACGACTATTCGGAAACGATCCGCACGGTGCCGTCGCATCGCGCGCTCGCGCTCTTCCGCGGCCGCAACGCCGGCGTGCTGATGATCAAGCTGGGTCTCGGCGAAGAACTCGACGCGCAGGTGCCGCATCCCGGCGAAGCGATGATCGCGCGTCACTTCGGTATCGCGAACCAGAACCGCGCAGCCGACAAATGGCTCGCCGATGTGTGCCGCTGGTGCTGGCGCGTAAAGGTACAGCCGCACATCGAAAACGAACTGCTGACGAATCTGCGCGACGAAGCCGAGCACGAAGCCATTCGCGTGTTCGCACGCAACCTGAAGGATCTGCTGCTGGCCGCACCGGCCGGCCCGAAGGCTGTGATCGGCCTCGATCCGGGTCTGCGCACGGGCGTGAAGGTCGCGGTGGTCGATCGTACCGGCAAGGTGCTCGCGACCGACACGATCTACCCGCACGAGCCGCGTCGCGACTGGGACGGCTCGCTCGCAAAGCTCGCGCGCATCTGCGCGCAGACGCAGGCCGAACTGATCAGCATCGGCAACGGCACGGCGTCGCGCGAAACGGACAAGCTCGCGAGCGAACTGATCTCACGTCACCCGGAATTCAAGTTGCAGAAGATCGTGGTGTCGGAAGCGGGTGCTTCGGTGTATTCGGCGTCCGAACTCGCGGCGAAGGAATTCCCGGACATGGACGTGTCGCTGCGCGGCGCGGTGTCGATCGCGCGACGTCTGCAGGATCCGCTCGCGGAGCTCGTGAAGATCGAACCGAAGGCCATCGGCGTCGGTCAGTATCAGCACGACGTGAACCAGCGCGAACTCGCGCGTTCGCTCGATGCAGTCGTCGAGGATTGCGTGAACGCCGTGGGGGTCGATGCGAATACGGCTTCGGTCGCACTGCTCGCGCGCGTGTCGGGGTTGAACGCGACGCTCGCGCGCAACATCGTCGACTATCGCGATACGAATGGTCCGTTCCCGTCGCGCGAACACCTGCGCAAGGTGCCGCGTCTTGGCGACAAGACGTTCGAACAGGCCGCGGGTTTTCTGCGTATCAACGGCGGCGAGAATCCGCTCGACCGCTCTTCAGTGCACCCGGAAGCGTATCCGCTCGTCGAACGGATGCTCGCGAAGATCAGCAAACACGTCGGCGACGTGCTCGGCAATCGCGAAGCGCTGTCGGGCCTTTCGCCGACTGAATTCGTCGACGATCGCTTTGGTCTTCCGACCGTGCGCGACATCCTCTCCGAGCTTGAAAAGCCGGGCCGCGATCCGCGTCCCGAGTTCAAGACGGCGACATTCCGCGATGGCGTCGAGAAGGTCTCCGACCTCGTGCCGGGCATGGTGCTCGAAGGCGTCGTGACGAACGTCGCGGCGTTCGGTGCGTTCATCGATATCGGCGTGCATCAGGACGGCCTCGTGCACGTGTCGGCGATGTCGACGAAGTTCATCAAGGATCCGCACGAAGTCGTCAAGGCCGGCCAGGTCGTGAAGGTGAAGGTGCAGGAAGTCGACGTGAAGCGCCAGCGTATCTCGCTGACGATGCGTCTCGACGACGACTTCGCGGCCAGCTCCGCACCGCGTAGCGGCGGCCAGCAGGATCGCGGTACGGGTCGTCCGGGCGGCACCGGCGGCGGACGTGGACAACAACAGCAACGCGCGCGCGATGCGGAACCGGCCGGCGCAATGGCCGCTGCGTTCGCGAAGCTGAAGCGTTGATGCCCGGACGCTGGGCACGAGGCACGGTAACGGCAACACGCGTCGCCGTTGCCGCGAAATAAAAAAAGCCCACGCAGTGCGTGGGCTTTTTTGCGCGCCCGCTTTCCCAGCAGCGAAGCGACCGCACGGCGATCAAGCCGTGCTCAGATCTCGATCTTCGTCCCGAGCTCGACAACACGATTCGCCGGAATGCTGAAGAAATCGGTCGGCTTGGCCGCGTTCTGATGCATCCACGCGAATACACGCTCGCGCCATACAGACATGCCCGGCAACTGCGTCGGCACGACCGTTTCCCGCGCGAGGAAGAACGACGTGTCCATCATCTCGAACGTCATGTCGTGTGTGCGGCCGACGTCGAGCAGCACGGCCTTCACGTCCGGCGTTTCGTTGAAGCCGTACGCGGCCTTCACGAGATACAGGCCACCGTCGAGATCCTTCACAGTCACGCGCTCCTCGTCGTTCACGTACGGAATGTCGCGCGTCACGAAGGTCAGGAAAATCGTGCGCTCGTGCAGCACCTTGTTGTGCTTCAGGTTGTGCAGCAGACTCACCGGAACGAGCGTGTCGCTGCCCGTCAGATAGATCGCCGTGCCCGACACGCGATGCGGCGGATGCGCGAGCAGACCCTGCAGGAACGGCATTAACGGAATACCGTCGGCGGCAGTGCGCTCCTTGACGATCATGCGGCCCTTGAACCACGTCATCAGCAGGAAGAACAGCAGCGCGCCGATGCAGAGCGGCAGCCAGCCACCCTCCTCGACCTTCAGCAGATTCGCGCCGAAGAAACCGAGATCGACGGTCATGAAGACCCCGATGATCAACGCGACCAGCAGCCTGTTCCAGTTCCACACCTTCACCATCACGACGCACGCGAGCACGGTCGTGATGACCATCGTCGCCGTCACTGCGATACCGTACGCGGCCGCAAGGTTGTCCGAACTCTTGAAGCTGATCACGATGCACAGGATGATGAACAGCAGCATCCAGTTCACGACCGGCACGTAGATCTGGCCAATCGCCAGTTCCGACGTATGCAGGATCTTCATGCGTGGCACGTAGCCGAGCTGGATCGCCTGGCTCGTCAGCGAGTACGCACCCGAAATCACGGCCTGCGAGGCAATGACAGTGGCGACCGTCGAAAGGATCACGAGCGGCAACAGGGCCCAGTCGGGCGCAAGCAGGAAGAACGGGTTTTCGATCGCTTTCGGATCGTGCATCAGCAGCGCGCCCTGGCCGAAATAGTTCAGCACGAGCGACGGCATCACGAGCACATACCAGGCCACACGGATCGGCTGCGCGCCGAAGTGGCCCATGTCGGCATAGAGCGCTTCCGCGCCGGTCAGCACCAGCACGACCGAGCCGAGCACGACATACGCCTGCAGCACGTGCGCCGACATGAACGAGACCGCGTAATACGGATTGAGCGCCGCGATAACGCCCGGCGACTGCACAATGTGCATCAGACCAAGCACCGCGATCGTCACGAACCACAGCACCATGATCGGTCCGAACAGACGCCCGACGAGGGCTGTGCCGTGCCGCTGGATCCAGAACAGCAGGATGAGGATGGCGATCGTGAGCGGCATCACGAGATGCGACAGCTTCGGTGCCGCGATCTGCAGGCCTTCGACCGCTGACATCACCGAGATCGCCGGTGTGATCACCGCGTCGCCGTAGAACATGCACGCGCCGAAGATGCCCAGCATCATCAGCATGCCGGCCGCCCTGCTCGTGTGATCGAACGATCTTAACGAGAGCGCCATCAGGGCCAGCACACCGCCCTCACCGTTATTGTCGGCGCGCATCACAAACAGCACGTACTTGATGCCGACGACGATCACAATCGCCCAGAACAGCAGTGAGATGACGCCAAGAATGGACGCGTCGGTGAGCGGAATCCCATGTGACGGGGAGAACGCTTCCTTGAGCGAATACAACGGGCTCGTGCCGATGTCGCCGAAGACCACACCGATCGCAGCGATAGCGAGAGAAGGCAAAGGCTGCCTGCTCCCGTGGTTGGTATTTGTCATAAACGCGGAAAATCCGTTCCTGATCGGAAAAGCGAGCGCTATTCTAAACTGGCCGTCGAGACCGACCGGCCGGCATGTTGCGGATACGCCACGAGGACCGTCCGCGCAGTGTAGCATCGCCCTAAAGGCGCGTCTGTCGTACCTGAATGACTTTCGGGCACGTCGCGCACGTCGCCGCACAATGATGACGGATCATCGCCGCAGGCCTCGGCCGCGCAAAAAAAACGGAGCCCTTGCAGGCTCCGTTTTTTATGCGACACACCATGCAGTGATCGCACGCATTGTCATCATGCCCTCGACCACGCATCCTGCGCGGTTCCGCGCTTGATCCAGGCACCGAGATTGTGCGGACGAACCGTATCCCACTCCTCAAACGGTTGATGGATCCACGGATTGGTGGGCAGGTACTGCACGTGATAATCCGGCGTCACCTTTGAGCAGCCCTTGTACCAGAGCACCGCCGAACGTACCGCGGTGATGGCCGGGTAACGTTCCTTCAGATGCTGCTGCACACGTGCCAGCGTCACGCCGGAGTCGACCAGATCGTCGACCAGCAGCACGTTGCCCGACAGTTCACCCCGCGTCATCGTAATGTATTGCGCGATATCAAGCTCGCCCTGCTCGGTGCCAGCCGCTTCGCGATACGAACTTGTCGCGAGAATCGCGAGCGGCAGATCGTAAATACGCGACAGCTGGTCGCCAACGCGCAGACCACCGCGCGCAAGACACAGAATCTTGTCGAACTTCCAGCCGGACTCATGCACAGCGAGCGCCAGCAGCTCGATGAGCCGGTGGTACTCGTCCCAGCCGACCCAAAGATTCTTTTCGTCGTTGCGCGGATCTTTCATCGCAATCATGGGCACACCCTGCGTCATGACTTAAACCTTGAACGGATGACGAAGGAGAATGGTTTCGTCACGGTCCGGGCCCGTGGACACCATGTCGATCGGCACGCCGGCCACTTCCTGCACACGCGTGAGATACGCTTGCGCGTTGGCAGGCAGCTTGTTCCAGTCGGTGATGCCGATGGTGCTTTCCTTCCAGCCGCCGAACGTTTCGTACACCGGCTCGCAACGCGCGACTTCCGATGCGCCACGCGGCAGGATGTCAGCGTCCTTGCCGTCGAGCTTGTAGCCGACGCAGAGTTTGACTTCGTCGAGGCCGTCGAGCACGTCGAGCTTCGTGATGCAGAGGCCCGATACGCCGTTGATCTGGATCGAGCGACGCAGCGCAGCAGCGTCGAGCCAGCCGGTACGACGCGGACGACCCGTGACCGAACCAAATTCCTTGCCGACCGTGGCCAGCGTCAAACCGATCTGTTCCTGACGGTTGGCGTTGTCGGCGTCGTAAAGTTCGCTCGGGAACGGGCCCGAACCGACGCGCGTGCAATACGCCTTCGTGATGCCCAGAATGTAGTTCAGCTTTTGCGGGCCGACACCTGCGCCCGCCGTGGCCGCACCGGCCACGCAGTTGCTCGACGTGACGAACGGATAGGTGCCGTGATCGATGTCGAGCAGCGTACCTTGCGCACCTTCGAACAGCAGGTTGTGGCCAGCGTGATTTTCGTCGTACAGACGACGCGATACGTCCGTCACCATCGGCTTCAGACGGTCGGCATAGCTCAGCATCATGTCCAGCGTCTGCTGGAAATCGACCGCAGCCGCGCCGAGGTACTGCGTCAGCACGAAGTTGTGGAAATCGAGGTTTTCGCGCAGGCGTTCAGCGAAGGCTTCCGGTTCGAAGAGGTCCTGCACGCGCAGACCGCGGCGCGCGACCTTGTCTTCATAGGCCGGGCCGATGCCGCGACCGGTCGTGCCGATCTTGCTCGCGCCGCGACGCGCTTCGCGCGCCTGGTCGATGGCGATGTGATACGGCAGGATCAGGGTGGTGGCTTCGGAAATGAACAGGCGCTTTTGAACGTCGACGCCAGCGGCCTCGAGTTCGCCGATTTCCTTGAACAGCGCTTCCGGCGACAACACGACGCCATTACCGATGTAGCACGCGACGCCGGGATGCATGATGCCCGACGGAATCAGACGCAAGATGGTTTTCTTGCCGCCGATGATGAGCGTGTGACCGGCATTGTGACCGCCCTGGAAGCGAACGACGCCTTGAGCGTGGTCCGTCAGCCAGTCGACGATCTTGCCCTTGCCCTCATCACCCCACTGGGTTCCCACGACGACGACGTTACGCCCGGGGTTCACATTCACTGCGCTGGCAGACATGTTGTTTCGTAAGCTGGTTAAAAACGTATTCTACCGATATTCGCGGAAGGTTCCGGATTTTTTCCGTTTCCGCTCAATGGTGTGGACGTTATTCTGGGTGTTTTGAATAAGGCACGACGGCATGCCGCGCCCTGCTTTTCCGGCGCTCAGGAACGTGTTTCGACGACCCACGCACCGTTGCGTTCGACCAGCACGCGATCGCACGCGAACTCATCGAGATCGTGATCGTGGCCAGGCAGCGCCTGGATCACCACTTCACCGGCGTCGCGCAGCGCAGCGACGCTCGTACGCAACGCTTCGTCGTGCTGCCACGGCGCGAGGATCGCACTGCTGCGCGCCTCGACGGGCGAAATCCGCGCCACTTCACGCAGATCGAGCGAAAAGCCCGTCGCGGACCGCGCACGACCGTACGCTTCACCGACCTTGTCGTAACGGCCGCCGCGCGCCACCGCGTTCGGCACACCGTCCACGTACGCCGAGAACATCACGCCGCTGTGGTACGCGTAGCCGCGCAGGTCGGCCAGATCGATCATTACTTCCGCGCCGTCGACCTGCGCGGCGAGGAACGCCAGGTCGTCCAGCGCGCGGGCGATTTCCGGTGTGTCGGGCAGACGCGCGCGCGCTTCGGTCAGCACCGAGGCGTCGCCGTAGAGCGTCGGCAGGACGCGCAATGCGTCGCGCGTTGCGGGCGTCAGGTTCGCCGTCAGTTCGTCCAGACGCGGCACGTCCTTGCCCGCGAGCGCTTCGTACAGCGCTTCACCCTGCGCGACTGCGCTCGGTTCGTTCGCGATCAACGCAGAGAGCACGCCCGCGTGGCACAGATCGAGTCGCACCTTCGTGAGACCCGCGAGGTGCAGCGCGTCGAGCATCAGTTGCTGGATTTCCAGATCCGCTTCGAGGCCGGCGTGGCCGTAAATTTCCCCGCCGATCTGGATCTGTTCACGCGTCGCGTGCAGGCCACGGGGACGCGTATGCAGCACGTTGCCGGCGTAGCACAGGCGCGTCACGCCCTGACGGTTCAGCAGATGCGCGTCGATACGCGCAACCTGAGGCGTGATGTCTGCGCGCAGTCCAAGCGTACGACCCGACATCTGGTCGACGAGCTTGAACGTTCGCAGGTTCAGGTCGCTGCCACCGCTCGTCAGCAGCGACTCGAGATACTCGAGCATCGGCGGCATGACCATTTCGTAACCATACGCACGAAAACGGTCCAGCAACCGGCGGCGCAATTCTTCGATCTTGCGGGCCTCCGACGGCAGCACGTCGGCAATATTCTCGGGAAGTAACCAGGTCGACATCGATACAGTCCTACGACGTTGAACACGGCGCCTGGGCGCGCCGGTATATGACGGTGAATGGCGGAAAGCGTGTCCGCCAGGCCGGATTTCCGCGATCTGCGGGCCACGGCGCCGGGGTTCCTGCTCAGGTTGCGATCGCATCGCGCCCAGTGTGCACCCGGTTCGCGACCACGTCGTATCCGTGGCCGAAACCTTGTGCTGCGATCACGTCGCAATCACGTCGCAATCAGCAACAGAACAAGCCCGAGCACCATCACGATCAGGCCGCCGATGCGCACCTGATGCACCGGGCGCTCCGCAATTCTACGAAACGTGTCGCGCCAGGCGCTCGGGAACACAAAGGGAAACATGCCCTCGATGATCAGCATCAGGGCGATCGCGAGCAATAACGAGCCGGCTATATCCATTCGAATGACGGCGCCGCGGCGCGAGACGCGCGCGACGCTCCGGTAATCAGTGTTTGCGGGCGGGCGCAGCAGCAGCGTCCGGCGACGTGCCGCCCGTCGGGCTGCGCATGAAGCGGAAGAACTCGCTGCCTGGATCGACTACGATCACGTCGTTCGGCTTGAAGCTGTTCCGGTACGCCTGCATGCTCTGGTAAAACTCATAGAACTGCGGGTCGCGACCAAACGCGTCAGCGGCAATCGACGCAGCCTTGCCATCGCCCTCGCCCTTGATCGTCTGCGCTTCCTTGTAGGCATCCGCGACAAGGCCCTGCTGCTGTCGGGCTGCGTCTGCCTTGATCTGGTCGGCTTCGGCCGCGCCCTTCGCGCGTTCTTCGTTCGCGACCTGCTCGCGCGCGGCAGTCATGCGCTTGTAGACGGAATCCGTCATGGCCGCCGGGAAGTCGACGCGCGTCATCTGCACGTCGATCACGTCGATGCCGAGCGGAGCCGCGGCCTTCTGCATGGCTGTACGTGCCTGGGTGGCGATGTCCTGCTGCTTCGCGAGCGCATCGGCCAGCGTGTACTTCGCGAAGACACCGCCGAGCGCGTCGCGCGACATCGTCGCCAGCCGTTCCGGCAGACCCTGCGCGTCACCCCTGGTGTCGGCGAAGAGCCTGAGCGGATCGGCCACGCGATAGCGGATCACGGGGTTCACGAGGATGTCGATCTTGTCCGACGTCACGTAGCGATCGGCATCCGGTGCATCGACGGACTGGATGCGCGTGTCGACCAGCGTCGCCGTCTGCAACGGCGGCGGAAGCTTCACATGCAGGCCGGGACCGACGAGCACGGGCGCGGTATCGCCATGTGCGGACACGACAGCCATATGACGCTGATCGACGACATAGACCATCGACGAAGCGGCAAACAACACGATCACAACTGCAACGACGAGCGCAATGATTCGGTTCATGTTCGCGCTCCTTATTGCAGTTCGTCGTCGCGACCGCGACTACGGAACGAATCGCGCGAACGGAATGCGTCGCTGGCTGCGGCGGCCTGGCTTGCGCCGCTCGCCGGAGCGGCTGCGGCGCCGGAGGCCGGGATCGGAGCAACAGTCGCCGCGGCTGCGCCGCTGGCGCCCTGCGGCGTAGCTGACGATGCGCCGGAACCGGACTGCGCACCGCCCGCTGTCGCGTCAGCGGCCCGCTGACGGGTCTGTTCGACGAGCTTGTCGAGCGGCAGATACAGCACGTTATTCGCCGACTTGCTGTCGACGAAAACCTTCGTCGTATTCGAGTAGATGTGCTGCATGGTGTCCAGGTACATGCGCTCGCGGATCACCGCGGGCGCCTTCGAGTACTGCGCGTAGACCTGCTTGAAGCGCTCGGCGTCACCTTCCGCCTGCGCGACGACACGGTCGCTATAGGTTTTCGCGTCATCGATCATGCGGGCCGCGTCGGCCTGGGCACGCGGCAACAGATTGTTTGCATAAGTCTGCGCGTCGGCTTTCACACGCTCGCGATCCTGACGCGCCTTCGCGGCATCGTCGAACGCGGATTGAACCTGCTCCGGCGGCGCCACGCCCTGGATCGTCACGCCAGTGACGGCAAGACCCGTGTGGAATTCGTCGAGCGAGCGCTGGATGGAATCGGTGAGTTGCAGACGGATTGCTTCGCGATCCTGATAGAGGATGTCGTCCGTGCTGCGGGCGCCGACCAGTTCGCGCACCGCGGCCTGTGCGGCCTGCGTCACGGTCTGATCAGGATCGACGCTGCGGAACAGATAGTCGGTCGGCTTCCTCACCTGGTATTGCACCGAGAAACGCACGTCGACGATATCGCCGTCATGCGTCAGCATCGACGCATCCTTCACGTTGGGCGTACGCACAACGTTGTTGCGGCCGATTTCCACCGACCGCGCCTGCCCGACGTTGACCATCTCATGGGATTCGAACGGATACGGCAGGCGCCAGTGAGCACCCTGACCCGCCGTGTAGCGATACTCGCCGAACTGCGACACGACGCCAGCCTGGCCGTCCTGCACGACGAATACGCCGCTGCCGAGCCAGATCGCGATCAGCACGCCGATGACGATGCCCACGCCGATGCGTGCGCCACGGCCGTTATCCGGCCGGCGTTCGCTACCGCCCGTGCCCTTGCCTTTGCGGCCGAACACGCCCGACAGGCGCCGGTTGAATTCACGCCACATCTCGTCGAGATCAGGTGGGCTTTCGCCGTCCTTGCCGTTCGGTGGACGCTTCGGCTCGTTGGGACGTTGCTTGTCGCCATTGCCGTCTCCCCGGCCCCAGCGCGGATCGTTCATCGAGAAAATGGCGCGCAGGCGCAGCCAGGTACTACGCTCGTTGTAATCGTTCACCTGTGTTCGTTCACCAGAGTAGACAGCCGGTCAATGCAATTGGAACGGGTCAGTGCCCGAGTTCTGGGACCTTGCGGTCGTCGGTTGGTGCCGCTCGCCGGTCTTCTTCCGGCAATGGACGCTCTACGTCGGAAAGATATTCGGCGGTCGCGATTTCAGCGATGGCAGCGCGCAGTGTGTCCAGCCCCTGCCCTGTGCGCGCGCTCAAAAAGACGCGCGAAATATTACCATACTCATCCCGCTCGACCGTGTCGCCGCGGGCCGCCAGCTCAGGCACGGCGTCGATCTTGTTGAAGACCAGCACCTGCCGGATCGCGTCCGCGCCGATCTCGTGCAGCACGACGTTCACCTGGTCGATCTGATCGAGCCGCACGGCGCTCGACGCATCGACGACATGCAACAGCAGATCGGCGTGAATGGTTTCTTCGAGCGTCGCGCGAAAAGCGGCCACCAGCTGGTGAGGCAGTTCGCGGATGAATCCAACCGTATCCGACACCACCACCTGACCGACTTCGTCGCCAAGATACACGCGGCGTGAAGTGGTATCGAGCGTCGCGAACAGCTGGTCGGCCGCGTAGGCCTGCGCCTTTGTCAGCGCGTTGAAGAGCGTGGACTTGCCCGCGTTCGTATAGCCGACGAGCGACACCGACATCGTGCGATTGCGCTCGCGCTGCCGGCGCTGCGTGCCATGCTGACGACGCAGCTTTTCGAGCCGCGACTTGAGCGCCTTGATACGTTCACCGATCAGCCGGCGGTCGGTTTCAAGCTGCGTTTCACCCGGACCACGCAGACCAATACCCCCTTTCTGACGCTCGAGGTGGGTCCACGCGCGGATCAGCCGCGTCGCGAGATATTGCAGTTGCGCGAGTTCGACCTGCAGCTTGCCTTCATGGCTGCGGGCGCGTTGCGCGAAGATGTCGAGGATCAGGCTCGTCCGGTCGACCACGCGCCTGTTAAGCATCTGCTCCAGATTGCGCTGCTGTGCGGGTGCGAGGGCGTGATTGAAGATGACGATTTCGATGTCATTCGCCTCACACGCAAGACGCAGTTCTTCGGCCTTGCCGCTGCCGACAAACATCTTCGCGTCAGGGGCGGACCGACGTCCGGTGAGGGTGACCAAGGGATTCGCGCCCGCGCTTTGCGCGAGCAGACTGAGTTCTTCGAGACTGGCTTCGAAATCGATCTTTCCGAAGTCGATACCGACAAGCGCTGCGTTGGTCAAATTGGAGGGTATCAAAATGAAGCGGCCGGGAGAGATCGCCAACGGGCGACGCTACGCCGGCCGCGACGAGGGGTTAGGACTGTTCAGAATCCGGGTGGAAATTCACCGGACGGGCCGGCACGACTGTCGAGATTGCGTGCTTGTAGACCATCTGGGTAACCGTATTCCGGAGCAACACGACGTACTGGTCGAACGATTCGATGTTCCCTTGAAGCTTGATGCCGTTGACCAGATAGATCGAGACCGGCACGTGCTCTTTTCGCAGTGCGTTCAAAAACGGGTCTTGTAACAATTGCCCTTTGTTGCTCATAGCAAACTCCGTATTTTTTTGCAGGTTGACTGAATTGACGACGAAGAAAAAGAAATCCGCCGTCAACCGCTACACTATAGCCGATTTTTGTTTTTGCGCGAGCAGCCTGGCCATCCGGCCAAACCCAGCACACACGCGGGTTTCAGCCTTTATCCGCGTAAGGGTTCGTCGACGAACGGAACTCTATGCGCAATGGAGTCCCGGTCAGCGCGAAAGTTTCCCTGAAGCGGTTTTCGAGGTAGCGTTTATACGTTTCGGTGATCGCGTCGAGCGCGTTGCCGTGAATCACGATGATCGGCGGGTTCTGTCCACCCTGGTGCGCGTAGCGCAACTTCGGACGCACCGGTCCACGACGTCGCGGCTGCTGGAACTCGACCGCGTCGATCAGCGCGCGGGTCAGCTTCGGCGTCGGCAGCTTCGCCATGGCGGCGGCGTAGGCGTCGTCGACTGAGCGCATCAGTTGACCAATGCCGGTCTTTTCCGCAGCCGAAATGAAATGAAATTTCGCGAAGTCGAGGAATTTTAGCTTGCGCTCCAGATCCGCTTTCGTGCGCTCACGCACATGCGAATCGAGTCCATCCCACTTGTTCACGCCGACCACCAGCGCACGACCCTGCTCGACGACGAAGCCGGCAATGTGCGCGTCCTGCTCCGAAATGTCCTGGCGCGCGTCGAGCAGCAGGATCACCACGTTGGCGTCCGAGATCGACTGCAGCGTCTTCACCACCGAAAACTTCTCGATCGCCTCGAACACCTTGCCGCGACGGCGCAGGCCGGCCGTGTCGATCAGCGTGTAGTTTTTGCCCTGCCGCTCGAAGTCGACGTAGATCGAATCGCGCGTGGTGCCGGGCATGTCGAACGCGATCACGCGCTCTTCGCCGACGAGCGTGTTGATGAGCGTCGACTTGCCAACGTTTGGACGCCCGACAATGGCGATCTTGACGCCACGCGCTTCCTTGTCGCCGTCCTCTTCTTCCGGATGACCTGCGTACGCGACGCCCAGCGCCTCGTTGATCATTTCCGTGACGCCGTCGCCATGCGCGGCCGAAATCGCACGCGGATCGCCGAGACCCAGCTCGTAGAAATCCGCCGCGACCGCGCTGTACTTCATCCCTTCGGCTTTATTGACGACGAGGAAAATCGGCCGGCCGGTCTTGCGCAGGTAGTCGGCAATCGACTTGTCCTGCGGCGCGAGGCCGTTACGACCGTCGACGATGAACACGACGACGTCCGACTCTTCCACCGCCTGGCGCGTCTGGCGCGCCATCTCGTGCAGGATGCCGTCCTTCGCGACCGGCTCGAAGCCGCCGGTATCGACGACCAGATACGGCCGCTCGCCGGTACGCCCTTCGCCATAGTGACGGTCACGCGTGAGCCCTGGCAGATCGGCGACGAGCGCATCACGCGAACGCGTGAGACGGTTGAACAGCGTGGATTTCCCCACATTGGGGCGCCCAACGAGGGCAATAACGGGTTTCATCAGATGTTGTTCACAGTGAAACGCAAGGTCGAGACACTCGACGGGCCGTGCGGCGACGCCAGATGGCTGCCTGTCGGCTGCGTTTGACAAAAATTATCACGAAATCGGTCACGCCCGGATGCGAACCATAGATGCATGTCCCGGCGGACGAAGAATTGGCTGGCTGGCGCGGCCTGCACCACGTGTGTACGGCGTGCGTGTGGCCTTAAGCGTCTGCAGATCCAGCTTTGCGGACGGCGCTTGAAACGGGACGTCGCATCTCGCGACGGGCGCGCACCCACCGCGCCACCCTCGTACTACCTTTTTGTTCGACCGCCGGACCAGCCAGGCCGGCAGCCTGTATCTCTCTATTCACTACACTGTCCTGGCACCAATGGCGCCACGCCAGAAATACGTGCGGCCGGCGAAGCCGGCCAGCACGACGATCCGATCGAACGAAGCCGCTCGCGAGCGATCAGCGCGGACGGAAACCGTACAGGTCGCCGTCATGCGTTTGCACGACAAGCGTGTCACCGGCAAGCACCGGAGCGGCGGTAATCGCGCTGCCGTCGGTCTTCATGCGTGCGACGAATGTGCCGTCGTCACGCGACAGGAAGTGCACGTAGCCTTCGAAATCGCCGACCACGGCAGCGTGTCCGAGCAGGAACGGCACACCGACGTCGCGACTTTTCAGCTTGTCGTTGCTCCACAGCGGACGACCGGTCGTGGAGTCAAACGCCTGCATGACCGCCCAGTCGTCGCCCGCGACGACGACGCTTTCATCTTCCGCGAGACCGCTCGTGCTCGAGAACTTCTTCTCCCATACCGCGCGGCCCGAATTTGCGTCGAAACAGCCAATCTGCCCCTGGAACGTCACAGCGCACGTCTGGGCACCAACAAGCGCCGGCGGACCGGTCACGTCGTTGATCCGCTCGACTTCCGTCACGCCCTTCGGATACGACACCGGCGTTTGCCAGAACGCATCGCCCGTCTGCACGTTGATCGCAGCGAACGCACCGCCCGGGAAGCCAGCCAGCACCGCCTGGTCGCCTGCGAACGTCATGCCCGACGACACACGCAGGTTGAGCGGCACAGCGCGGTTGCGGTAGTTCCACTTCTGCTCGCCCGTCTGCGCGTTGAACGCGGTGATCTGGCCGTCTACGGTCCGCACCACGACGAGGCCATTGCCGACGAGCGGCGGCGAAATGATTTCGCCCGGCGCCGTGCCTTTCCACAACAGCTTGCCGTCCGGCCCGAGTACGAAGACGCCGCCCTTCAGCGCGCCGACGGCCGTCAGATTGCCGTCGCTACCCACGCCGGCTGACAGATCATCGTCGAGCTTCGTACGCCAGAGGTCCTTGCCAGTTTGCGCATCGATCTTCGCGACCGAACCGTTTGCGCCCGCGGCATACACAGCGTTACCGACGGCGACCGGCGAGAACAGATAGCGACCGGCCTTGCCGACGCTCGTCTTCCACGTTTGCTGCACGTCGAGCACAGGCTTGAACTCGGTGAGCGGCGTCGGCACGCGGCGCTCGTCTTTCGTGGATGAGCAAGCCGCCATCGTGAGGACGGTCATCGCACAGGCAACGGGCACAGCGTAACGTTTCAGCAAATTCATCGGTAGACGAAGTATTTATCGAGGATTTATCAAATGGAACCGGTTGAACGCGCAATGCGCAGATCAACCGCCGAGCGCGTCCAGCTTGAACTGGATCAGCTGACGCGTCGACGTGTCGTTCTTCGACAGCGTGTCGAGTGCAAGCTTGTAAGCAGCGCGCGCATCGTCGCGCTTACCCTGCGCCGCGAGCAGATCGCCGCGGCCATCCGCCACGACACCCTTGAAGGCGTCTGACTGCGGTTCGGCCAGCAACGCAAGCCCTGCATCATAGGCCTTCTCGTCGAGCAGCAACGAAGCGAGGCGCAATTTTGCGATCTGCTTGAACTCGTCGTCCTTCGCGTGATCAGCAGCCCATTGCAACTGGGCCTTCGCAGCCGGTTCGTCGCCGGCCGTGTAGAGCGCCTTCGCCGCGCCAAGCGCCGTCATCTGCGCATAGGCTGTGCCGCCGAACTTGTCTTCCATGTCGGCAGCGACACGGGTGATCTTCGCCTTGTCGCCGGAAGCGAGCGACTGCTGGACCTGGTCGTACAGCACAGCGGCTTCAGCCGCCTGGCGACGCTGCCAGAAATTCCATCCGTTCCACGCCGCAGCGGCAACGAGTACTACCAGCACGATCCATGTGGTTGCATTGCCCCACTGCGACCACCATGCCTTTACGCTTTCAATCGATTCTTGTTCGTCGTGGTAACTCATCGCGAGGCGATTCCTTCTTCCTTGATACCTTGTCTTACTTCGAAATGCGTGCAGCGCACTGCGCGATCAGTCGTCGCCGTCATCGGCGGATGCAACCATCGCATTGATTAGAAATTCGGTCAAGTCTTCGGCCGGCACGTTCTGCTGTTCGCTCTTCCCGCCTTCCGCGCCGACATGGCGCAGCGGTTTTACGCCGACCGTGCCGTTCGCGATCTCATCTTCACCGAGGATCACCGCGAATGCCGCACCGCTTGCATCCGCACGTTTCATCTGCGACTTGAAGCTCGCGGACTGGCCGTCCGGGCTGCAATGCAGAATGACGTCGAGGCCCGTATCGCGCAGACGCTCGCCGATGATGAACGCCTGCTCGCGCGCCGCGTCACCCTGATGCACGAGGTAGACGTCGCAACCTTCGTCTTCAGGGACGAGCTTATCTTCCTTCAGCAGCTCAAGAATGCGCTCGATCCCCATTGCCCAGCCGCACGCTGCCGTGGGCTTGCCGCCAAGCTGTTCGATCAGCGGATCGTAACGGCCGCCGGCCGCGACCGTGCCCTGCGCGCCGAGCTTGTCGGTGACCCATTCGAACACGGTCAGATTGTAATAATCGAGACCCCGCACCAGACGCGGATTGATCTTGAACGGGATGTTGTTCGCTTTCAGGATGCGCTGCAGCCCTTCGAAATGCGCGAGCGATTCTTCGCCCAGAAAGTCGATCAGCTTCGGCGCGTTCTGCGCGACTTCCTGCAGCGCCGGATTCTTCGTGTCGAGCACGCGCAGCGGGTTCGTGTAGAGACGACGCTTAGCGTCTTCGTCGAGCACGTCCATGTGCTTCTCGAGATACGCGATCAGTTCGACGCGATGCGCGGCGCGCTCTTCAGCGAGACCCAGTGAGTTGATTTCGAGCTTGATGCCCATGAGTCCGAGATCGTCCCACAGACGCTGGCACATCATGATGATTTCCGCGTCCGTATCCGGACCAGCGAAACCCAGCGCCTCGACGCCGACCTGATGGAACTGGCGATAGCGGCCGCGCTGCGGACGCTCGTGACGGAACATCGGACCGATGTACCACAACCGCTTCGGGCCGTCGTACAACATGTTGTGCTCGATCGAAGCACGCACAACTGCGGCCGTGTTTTCCGGACGCATCGTCAGGTTCTCGCCGTTCAACGCGTCGGTGAAGCTGTACATTTCTTTCTCGACGATATCGGTGACTTCACCGATACCGCGCGTGAACAGCTGTGTATGCTCGACGATCGGCGTGCGGATATTCTGGTATCCGTACGAACGCAGCATCGACTTCACAGTCGATTCAAAAAATTCCCACAGCCCGGCTTCCTGCGGAAGGATGTCGTTCATGCCCTTCACACCGGACAGCTTCTCGAGCTTCTTCTTCTGTTCAGTCATCTGTGTTCGATTTGACGATCTTGATTGAGCGGTTTAGTTGGCAACTTCGGCACGGCCGTAAGTGCGCTCGACGTAGTCGCTCACGATTTGCTGGAATTCTTCCGCGATGCGCTCGCCGCGCAGCGTCTTGACCTTCTCGCCGTCGATGAACACCGGTGCCGCAGGGTTCTCACCGGAACCCGGCAGGCTGATGCCGATGTTTGCCTGCTTCGACTCACCCGGGCCATTCACGATGCAGCCCATCACCGCGACGTGCATCTTTTCGACGCCAGGATATTGATCGCGCCACACCGGCATCTGCGTGCGCAGATAGGTCTGGATCTGCGACGCGAGTTCCTGGAACAGCGTGCTGGTCGTGCGACCGCATCCCGGGCACGCGATGACCATTGGCGTGAACGAGCGCAGGCCCATTGTCTGCAGGATTTCCTGACCGACGATCACTTCGCCCGTACGCGATGCGCCTGGTTCTGGCGTCAGCGAAATACGGATCGTGTCGCCAATGCCCTGCTGCAGCAGCACCGACAAAGCGGCCGTCGAAGCAACGATGCCCTTCGAGCCCATGCCCGCTTCGGTCAAACCGAGGTGCAGCGCAAATTCGCAACGACGCGCGAGTTCACGATACACCGCGATCAGATCCTGCACGCCACTGACCTTGCACGACAGAATGATCTTGTTACGGCTCAAACCGAGCTCAACCGCGCGTTCGGCCGAACCAATCGCCGACTGGATCAGCGCTTCGTACATCACGCTTTGCGCTTCCCAAGGTGTGGAACGCGCAGCGTTTTCGTCCATCATTTTCGCGAGCAGATCCTGGTCGAGACTGCCCCAGTTGACGCCGATTCGCACCGGCTTGTCATACTGGATCGCGGCTTCGATCATCTGCGCGAACTGTGTGTCGCGCTTCGCGCCATGACCGACGTTGCCCGGGTTGATCCGGTACTTCGACAACGACTCGGCGCATGCCGGGTAGTCACGCAGCAGCAGGTGCCCGTTGTAATGAAAATCGCCGACGAGCGGCACGGTGACGCCCATCCGGTCGAGTTGCTCGCGGACGGCCGGCACGGCGGCGGCCGCTTCGGGCGTGTTGACCGTGATGCGCACGAGTTCCGAACCGGCCTGCGCAAGTTCCTTGATCTGGATAGCCGTACCGATCGCGTCAGCGGTATCGGTATTGGTCATCGACTGCACGCGCACGGGCGAGTCGCCACCGATCGTGACGATCTGGCCGCCCCAGCGCACGTCAACGGCATGCGACGAACGGCGCGGCGCGTGTCCGCCGAAAACCGGCTCGGACGAAATGATCTGACTGCTGGAAAGGGATTGAGCTTCGGAGTGCATCGAAAGACCCATTTACACCGCAGGCATCGCGCACAAGACACGACGCCAGAATTGAAAAAGCGCCGCGGCTAACCTGCCGCGACGCGTACCCTGTCAAGGCAATGCGAAGCGAGCCACATTGCCCTTCGCTGATGCATATTTGCCCGGATCGACCGCCTGGCCGTCCAGCGAAATCGAATCCAGACCTGCCTTGTTGCCGACCGTGACCTTAAACGGCGCTTCGCCGGCAATTTCCTTCGATTCACCCGCGCGGACGAGGCCCGAGAAGACTTCCTTGCCGTCCTTCTGCCGCACGCTGAACCAGCTGTCCTGTGTCACCTTGATTCCGACTGTCGCCTGACCTCCAACCGGCGGCGGAGCTTCCGCTGCGGACGCCTGCGGCGCACTGGCTGCCTGCGCCACGACGGCGGCCTTCGGCGCCAGTGCCGGCGCCGGTACGACCGATGACGCCGGTGCAGCGCCGGTTGCCAGCGGAGCTGGCATCGGAGTCGCCTGCGACGCGCTCCCGTCGGTTGCGACCTGAGCGTCAGACGCCGGAGCCGCCTCCTGGTCTGCCACCGTGGCCGACGCGGCAGCCTGATCCTGAGCAACGGCGCCCGATGCACCCGTTGCGCCGCCTGCCGCGCTATTCGCGCCGGCCTTCAGACGTGCCAGCCACGCCGACGATTCGCCGCCATTCGTGTGCCACATTGCAAGCGCGATTACCGCCACGACCACAGCGGCAACGCCCCATAACCACGAACGTGACTTCGGCGCGCTGTTGCCCAGCGAAAGCGATACACGACCCCGTGGCAGGTCGCGCCCAGACGAAGCCGGCATCGACAGGTCCGGCTCGGGTACGCCTTTGACACGTCGCAATGCCTGACTGAACGGCGCGGGATCGGTGCCGAGCATCTTTGCGTAGCTGCGCACCACGCCGAGCGCGAATGTCGTGTCGGGCAACTGGCTGACGTCGCCGCTCTCGAGGGCGCGCAACTTGGCCGGCGAAACCTTGAGGCGCGAAGACACGTCTTCGACCGACCAGCCCTTCGACTCGCGAAGCTGGGTCAATCGCGCCCCGACTGCCGCAAGCGATTCCAGCCCGGGCTGCGCCGCAGCCGGTGCGACGGCCGGTGCTAAACGGCCTGCGTTCGTCTCTGTTTCATGCGGCTGCGGGTGCTGCGGCTCACTCATCCCAAATCCTTTCGCGTCGATTCTTTTTCACTCTTGCGATCCGTCCCCGCCTTTTAGGCACCGGTTCAGATTCGCAGACCGTTTATAACAAAATGCGCGGCGTTCTGCGCCGCTTCCGATCGATTTTGCAAACTTTCTTTTCAGTTCACCCGACGTCTGGAGGTCACGAAGACCTTGCAATGCTCATATCGCGCGAACCTCGATCACTTTCGCCGCCTTCCCGGTGCGTTCGGCAAGACGGGTGCGGTCCTTGACCGCACCAGCCAGCTGACCGCAGGCAGCATCGATATCGTCGCCACGAGTTTTGCGCACTGTGGTGACGACCCCTGCGTCCATCAGCACCTGCGCAAACCGTTTGATCTGCTCCTGCTTCGAGCGCAGAAGGCCCGATTCCGGAAACGGATTGAACGGAATCAGGTTGAACTTGCACGGCACGTCGCGCGTGACAGCAAGCAGCTCCCTTGCGTGCTGTTCGGTGTCGTTCACACCATCCAGCATGCAATATTCAAAAGTAATGAAATCGCGTGGCGCGACCTTCAGATAGCGCTGACATGCGGCCATCAGTTCGCGCAGCGGATACTTCTTGTTCAACGGCACCAGCTCGTCGCGCAACGCGTCATTCGGCGCGTGCAACGAGACAGCAAGTGCCACGGGCAGATCTGCGCCAAGACGGTCCATCATCGGCACGACGCCGGAGGTTGACAGCGTCACGCGACGGCGCGAAAGGCCGTACGCATTGTCGTCCAGCATCAGACGCATGGCCGGCACGACGGCATCATAGTTGAGCAACGGCTCGCCCATGCCCATCATCACGACGTTCGTGACGACGCGCTCGCCCTTGCCTTCGCCGCCCACAGCGCGCCCCCCGGCTGTGCCGAGCGACGTACGCAGCGCAAATTCAGCCATGCGTAGCTGGCCGATGATTTCGCCGGTGGTGAGATTGCGGGAAAAACCCTGTTTGCCGGTGGAACAGAAACGGCAGTTGACCGCGCATCCCGCCTGCGACGACACGCACAGCGTACCGCGAGTCTCTTCCGGAATAAACACGGTTTCAACCGCGTTGCCGTTACCGACGTCGATCAGCCACTTGCGTGTGCCGTCGGTGGAAATGTGGTCGCTGGTGATGTCAGGCATCGAAATCGCGGCACGCCCCTTGAGCTTTTCGCGCAGGGACTTGGCGAGATCAGTCATACCATCGAAGTCGGCAGCGTTGTACTGGTGAATCCAGCGCTGCAACTGTTTGGCGCGAAACGGCTTTTCGCCGAGGCTGTCGCAATACGCGACGAGCCCCTGTGCGTCGAGATCGAGAAGGTTGACGGTTGGACTGCTCGTCATATCGAATCCTGCCATATCAGTGCGAAACTACGTTCATGCAACAAGCCACATGAACGCCGTACCGTTCGCGCCCGTTCCTGCTGCTTCTACCTTACTACCTGGCCAGTCGTTTACGTGGATTAACGCGAGTAGACGTTGACTGCCGGGAAGAAGAATGCGATTTCGACGGCGGCCGTTTCGGCTGCGTCCGAACCGTGAACTGCGTTCGCGTCGATGCTGTCTGCGAAATCGGCGCGGATCGTGCCCTTCTCAGCCTTCTTCGGATCCGTTGCGCCCATCAGGTCGCGATGCTTCAGGACAGCGTTTTCGCCTTCCAGGACCTGCACTACCACCGGGCCCGAGATCATGAAGTCGACGAGGTCCTTGAAGAACGGACGTGCGGCGTGCACAGCGTAGAACTTCTCAGCGTCAGCGCGCGACAGATGAATCATGCGCGAAGCGGCAATCTTGAGACCAGCGTTTTCGAAACGGCTGTAGATCTGACCGATCACGTTCTTTGCCACTGCGTCCGGCTTGATAATCGACAGGGTGCGTTCGAGCGCCATAAAAACTCCAGAAAATTAAGAGGTTACAGATTCAAATGAATCCGCTATTGTAGCATGTTCCGTTGTATGATTGCGATTGAACCCTTACAGCACTGAAAGACTCTAACAAAGCGTCCGGAACCTCACAATCCGCCATTCGGCCAGGTATTGAAACTTGCCCCTGTCGGGGTAATCTTGGGGGCGTACGGATCAACGGCAGGCGCCATCAAAGCCAGCCGGGACTGCACAACCACTGCGCAACAATGCGTCTGACGCAAGGAGAAACCATGAATTCGCCCTACAATTTCGGCCGCACCGGAACGATTAGCACGGTCGAAACCCGCAACCGCGTACTACGGAACACCTACTGGCTGCTCGCGTTGTCCATGGTTCCGACGGTCCTCGGCGCCTGGGTGGGTGTCGCGACCGGGTTTTCGCTGTTTGCCGCCACCAGCCCGGCCATGAGCCTGCTGGCATTCTTCGCGATCGCCTTTGGCTTCATGTTCGCGATCGAGAAGACGAAGAACAGCAGCGCGGGCGTGTTCGTGCTGCTCGGCTTCACGTTCTTCATGGGCCTGATGCTGTCACGGCTCCTGAGCTTCATCCTCGGATTCTCGAACGGTCCGTCGCTGATCATGCTCGCGTTCGGTGGCACCGGTGTGATCTTCGCCGCGATGGCGACGGTCGCTACGGTCAGCAAGCGTGATTTTTCGGGTCTCGGTAAATGGCTCTTCGTGGGCGTGATCGTGCTGCTGCTGGCAATGGTCGCGAACATGTTCCTGCAACTGCCGGCGTTGATGCTTACGGTTTCCGTGCTTGCGATCGTGATTTTCTCGGCCTACATGCTGTTTGACGTGCAGCGCGTGGTCAACGGCGGCGAGACGAACTACATTTCGGCGACGCTCGCGATCTATCTGGACCTGTACAACGTATTCACCAACCTGCTCGCGCTGCTTGGCATCTTTGGCGGCAACCGCAACTGATCGCCGGACGGGAGCATCGGCGGCGGCGAACTTGGTGCCGCCTCAGCCGTCGCATCCCGCGGCATCGGTGGGAATCGCTCCATCAGCCGACCGAAGCAAAAAACGCCCATGACGTTTCGTCATGGGCGTTTTTGTTTCTGCGCGCCTTTTTCGAGCCCGCCGTGCTTCAGGCAAAACTCACAGACTCAGCCAGTCGAATCCGCCGTCCTGCGATGCGACCTGCACGTCGGTCGCCGCGGCGCCAAGCACTGCAGCCATCGCCGCCTGCGCCAGTTCCGGCGAATTGTTCTGCTGGCTCAGATGCGCTGCGACCAGAAAACGCAATTTCGTGCGATCGAGCGAAGCGAGGATCTCAGCTGCAGCATCGTTGTTCAGATGCCCGTGGTTGCCGCCAATGCGCGCCTTGAGCGATGGCGGATAGCAGCTCGCCGCCAGCATCCGCACGTCGTGGTTACATTCGAGCACCAGCGCGTCGCAGCCACTCAGAACGGCGCTAATGTGTGGCGTCGAGGTGCCGACATCCGTCAGCACGCCAAGCCGGCCCGCGCCATCCGAGAAAACGAACTGCAGTGGCTCACGCGCATCATGCGGCACCGTGTACGGCAGCACGCTGAGGTCGCCGATCGCAACCGCCTCGTCGCCCCATAACACGTGCAGATCGACGTCGGCTTCGTCAGCGCCGACTGCGCGCGCCGTCCCCCAGCTCATGTGTAACGGAATCGACCACTTGCGGGCCAGCGCCAGCGCGCTGCCGATATGGTCGCCGTGTTCGTGGGTAATCAGAATGGCGTCGAGGCTGTCGATGCCGAAGCCGAGACGCGCAAGGCGCCGTTCGACTTCTTTTGCTGAAAAGCCGCAGTCGAGCAGCACACGCGTCGTCGTCGTTCCGCATTGGGCTTCGACGACCAGCGCGTTGCCTTCGCTGCCGCTTCCCAGGCTGGCGAACCGCACGGTTCGCCTAGTTCAGCTGTGCATGCAGCAGCGACACGATGCGCTGCGCGTCCGACGATGTATCCACCTGGCCGTTCGCGTCGAGCACCGCAACCTGCGTCAGCGAATCGCCCTTGGAGCGCACGTTCACGAGGAATTCCTGCCCCGGTTTCTTCGCGGTGCTACCGCTGAAGAAGAGCTTGCCGAACAGGCCTTCCTTCTTCAGTTCCTGCATCGAATCCGCGTAGCGCACGTAGTAAATGCCCTTCTCGCGGTCACGGTTGTCGACAGTGAAGTTGGTGCGATCGAGCGCCAGACCCACGCGCAGCCATGCACGGTCGAACGATTCCGGCAGATCGAGCGTCGCACCGCCAGCGGTCGTGTCGATCTTCACAGGTGCCGTCGCCGGACGCGCATCAGTCAGCAGCTGCTTTGCCTGCGCATCGGTGAGGCCGAATTTCTCCATCAGCTTCGCGAGGAACAGCGCTTCGAGCGACGGGTCACGCGGACGCTCTTCCCAACGCGATGACGTTTTGTCCTGCCCCGTCAGCATTTCTTCCATCTGGCTGTGCGTGATCGAGATATCGGTCGTGTCAGCACCGCCACGCGACACCAGCGTCCGGAAACGGTCGCGCGTGCCCGACGAGTAGGCGAAGTCGACGACCTTGCCAATCGTGCGACGGAACCAGTCGTCCGGAATATTCGCGCGGTTTTCGGCCCAGTCGGTCGACATGATGCCGGTAGCAGGCGCATCGGTCGTCAGCGAGAAGCCGTTTTCCTGCCAGAATTCCTGCAACTGCGGCCAGAGCTGGTCCGGCGTGCGGCCATCGACCACGAGCCAGCGGCGATCGCCGTCACGCTCGATGTGCATGCCGAACGGATCCTGCGCACTCGGCACGCCTTCCGTCCTGTTGCCCGCCGGCGTCACCGCGCGCTGCGGCGCGCCGCCCAATGCAGCGTCGACCGGCGGCGCCACGTAACGCTGGTCGACCTTCGCGGTCGACAGGTCGCTCGGCACGGCGAGCGGCGGCGCACTGCCCGCGACCTTGTAGTTCACCTTGTCGGACGAAAACCAGTCGTTCAGCGTGTCGCAGCCTGCGAGCGTACTGAGGGCAAGCGCCAGCGCCGCCATGCGGGTTGCGTGGAGGGAAAGTGCAGAACGTTTCATGAAGTCCTTCGTGATGCTGGAACGTGTTGCCTGGTTCAGTGCCGGGAACGTGGGCGATTTCGACGTCGGTTAATGGGAATGCCGGTCATGCTGGGCTGGGATCAGCCCAGCAGACCTGACTCGCGCAGCGCGGCACGCACAACATCGTGGTAGCGCGCGTCGAGCGGCGTCAACGGCAGACGGATGCCGCCCTGAACGCGGCCAAGTTGCTGCAGCGCCCACTTCGCTGGAATCGGATTCGATTCGATGAAGAGGTTCTTGTGCAGCGAAAGCAGTTTCAGATGGATTTCACGCGCGGTCTTTGCGTCGGCCGCGAGCGCGGCGCGGCACAGTTCGGCCATCAGACGCGGTGCGATATTGGCCGTCACGGAAATATTGCCGTGGCCGCCCAGCAGCATCAGCGCGATTGCAGTCGGATCGTCGCCGCTGTAGATGCCGAAATGTGCCGGCGCCGCCTTGATCAGGTGCGCGGCGCGATCGATGCTGCCAGTCGCTTCCTTCACGCCGACAATCCCCGGCACCTGCGCGAGACGCAGGATCGTTTCGTTCGACATGTCCGCGACCGTACGGCCCGGCACGTTGTACAGGATCACGGGCAGATCGACGGTTTCCGCGATCTTCGAGAAATGGCGGAAGATGCCTTCCTGCGTCGGCTTGTTGTAATACGGCACGACCTGCAGCGAGGCGTCGGCACCGACTTTCTTCGCCTGCTCGGTGAGTTCGATGGCTTCGGTGGTGGAGTTGCCGCCCGAGCCCGCGATCACCGGAATGCGTCCGGCGACGTGCTCGACCGCGGTCTTGACCATCAGCACGTGTTCTTCGACCGATAGCGTGGCCGATTCGCCGCTCGTTCCGACGACGACGAGACCGTTCGTGCCTTCTTCGATGTGCCAGTCGATCAGTTTGCGGAACGCTGGCAGATCGAGGCTGCCGTCTTCGAGCATCGGAGTGATGATTGCGGGAATGCTGCCGCGAATCTGAATGCCGTCTTGATTGCCGTTAGTCATGAAACGCCATGAATTAGATCAGTAAACCGCGATTGTAGCGGATTAGCCGGCCAGATCGTAACGCGGCGGGGGTAGAGCTTCTTTCCCGTCGACCGGACGATCCGCCTCCAGAACCGCGCAGATCCGCTGGACGTAAGCCGGACGCGGCTGCGCGAGAAAACCATCCTGATACGCAACCACGCGCAGACGCCCGCGAACGGCGTCGAGCAGTTCACCAGGCGCGAGCAGAAACGCCGGTCGCGAAGGCTTGCCGACGGTTTCGTTGCCCTGCGCGAAAGTCTCGTAAATCAGGACGCCCGCTGGCGCAAGCGCGTCCAGCAGGCGGGGAAACAGCGGGCGATACAGATAGTTCGTGACGACAACCGCTGCGAATTTCGTATCCGCCGGAAGCGGCCACGGCCCGTCTTCGATGTCGGCCGTGAGCGTAGTCACACGCGGCTCATCGCGCAGCGTGGCGAGTGCGTCCGCGTCGCAGTCGAGCGCGGTGACCGGATGGCCGTGCGCCGCAAACCAGCGGGCGTGCCGCCCCTCGCCCGAGGCAACATCGAGTACCGCGCCACCGGCCGTCACGAGATGCGTCCAGCGACGCACCCAGCGTGACGCCTCAGCGAGCGTCGAATGTGTCGAAGAAGCGTGATCGCCCATGCGCAACGTCGCGATCAGTTGTACGACAGGCCCATCGCCTCGCGCACATCGCGCATCGTCTCCGTCGCAAAACGGCGCGCCTTGTCGCAACCATCGGCGACGATCGCGCGCAGGAGCGACGGGTCGTCCATGTACTTCTGCGCGCGCTCGAGCATCGGCTGCTGTTCGCGCAAAATGCCTTCGATCACCGGCTGCTTGCACTCGAGACAGCCGATGCCGGCCGAGCGGCAACCCTTCTGCACCCATTCGTGCGTGGTCTCGTCGGTGTAGACCTGGTGCAGTTGCCATACCGGGCACTTGTCCGGATCGCCCGGATCAGTGCGACGCACACGCGCCGGGTCGGTCGGCATCGTGCGGACTTTCTTCGTGATCGTTTCGGCGTCTTCGCGCAGACCGATCGTGTTGCCGTACGACTTCGACATCTTCTGGCCGTCGAGGCCCGGCATCCGCGACGCTTCCGTCAGCATGGCCTGCGGCTCGACCAGAATGATCTTGCGCGAACCCTCGAGATAACCGAAGAGGCGCTCGCGGTCGCTCATCGACAGGCTCTGCGATTCCTGCAACATCGCGCGCGCCTGTTCGAGCGCTTCGTCGTCGCCCTCCTGCTGATACGCGACGCGCAGTTCGTGATACAGCTTCGAACGCTTGCCGCCGAGCTTCTTCGCGGCTTCGTTGGCCTTCTCCTCGAAGCCCGGCTCGCGGCCGTACAGATAGTTGAAACGGCGCGCAATTTCGCGCGTCATTTCGACGTGAGGCACCTGATCTTCGCCGACGGGCACCAGCGAGCCGCGATACAACAGAATGTCGGCCGCCATCAAAACCGGATAGCCGAGGAAGCCGTATGTGGACAAGTCCTTGTCCTTCAGCTTCTCCATCTGTTCCTTGTAGGTCGGCACGCGCTCAAGCCAGCCGAGCGGCGTGCTCATGCCGAGCAGCAGCGCCAGTTCCGCGTGCTCGGGCACCCTGCTCTGGATGAAGAGCGTGGCCTGCGCCGGATCGATGCCCGAAGCGAGCCAGTCGATCAGCACTTCCCAGACGCTCGTTTCGATGACCTCGGGCGTTTCGTAATGCGTCGTCAGCGCGTGCCAGTCGACGACACAGAAAAAGCACGGGTATTCGGACTGCAGCCGCACCCAGTTTTTCAGCACGCCGTGATAGTGGCCGAGGTGCAGCGACCCGGTGGGCCGCATGCCGGAGAAGATACGGTCTGGGAACATGGTTGTATTAGAGAAGCGAAGCGAGAGGAGTCAGGATAGCCGTCACAGCGTCGTAACCGAGGTTGACGAGCGGGCGCAGCCAGAATTTCGTCAGGGTGCCCGTCATCACGAGCGCCATCACAATGAAAAAACCATAGGGCTCGATGCGCGACAACGCGATCGACTGCCGCGCCGGCAACAGCGCAGTCAGCACACGACCGCCGTCGAGCGGCGGCAACGGGAACAGATTCAGCACGCCGAGCACAAGATTGATACCGACGCCGGCGCCCGCCATCCGCGTGAAGAACGGCTCGTCGACGTTCATCGCCGCAAGCGCAACCCCGATCACGCCCCACACGAGCGCCTGCACGAAATTGCACATCGGCCCGGCGAGCGCGACCCACAGGCTGCCCCAGCGCGGATTGCGCAGGTTGCCGAACGCAACCGGCACCGGCTTTGCGTAGCCGAACATGAACGCGCCGCTCGTCGCGAAGTACAGCAGCAGCGGAATCGCGATGGTGCCGAGCGGATCGATGTGCCGCATTGGATTGAAGGAAACGCGGCCGAGCACGTACGCCGTGTTGTCGCCGAGCATGCGCGCGACGTAGCCATGCGCGGCCTCGTGCAGCGTGATGGCGAAAATCACCGGCAACGCGTACACGACGATGGTCTGTATCAGGGAAGAATCCATAACTCGCTATTGTATCAATGCGGGAAGCCGCAACCGGTGGCTTTCGATGCCGGCTGCTTACGCGGGTTGTTCCAGACCAAATGGCTGAAGGCTGCCGCGGCCAGGACGGACGAGTACGGGTTCAGCGCCGGTCAGATCGATCACCGTCGACGGTTCGCACGGACACGCGCCGCCGTCGATCACCAGGTCGATCTGTTTTTCGAGGCGCGCACGGATTTCCTCCGGATCATTCAGCGGTTGGGTTTCACCCGGCATGATTAACGTCGAACCGAGCAATGGCTCACCGAGTTCTTCGAGAATCGCGAGCGTAATTGCGTGATCGGGCACACGCAGGCCGATTGTCTTGCGCGACGGGTGCGACAGACGGCGCGGCACTTCCTTCGTCGCCTGCAACACGAACACGTACGGCCCCGGCGTCACCGACTTGATCAAGCGGTACTGCCGGTTATCGACCATCGCGAAATTGGCCAGCTCCGACAGATCGCGCACCAGCAGCGACAGCAACTGCTTCTCGTCGAGACCGCGAATGCGCCGGATACGCTCGACCGCGTCCTTGTCGTCGAGGCGGCACGCGAGCGCGTAACTCGAATCGGTCGGCAGCGCGACGACACCGCCGTCGTTGATGATCTGCGCGGCCTGCTTGATGAGGCGCAGCTGCGGATTATCGGGATGAAGCCGAAAGAATTGAGACATGGTGAGTGATCAGGATAACTGGAAGTCGCGCTCAGCCCGCGACAGCCTGCGCGCACCGCGCGACGCAACTGCAGCGCGTCACAGCCAGCGTTCCCAGACGGGCGTGAGATCGGAAGGAAGCGGCGGCAGGCTGCCGAAGTCGACACGGCCTTCGCCGGCTGCGTGGAAGTCCGAGCCACGCGACGCCTCGAAGCCGAAACGGCGTGCGACGTCGGCGTATTCGCGGTACTGGTCTGGCGTGTGACTGCCAGTGACGACTTCGATCGCCTTACCGCCAAGATCGATGAATTCGCCGAAAAACGCGTCGAACTCCACCGGCGTGTACGCGTAACGCCCCGGATGCGCGACGACCGCCTCGCCGCCGGCAGTCTTGATCCATTGCACGGCGTCAGCCAGTTTTGCCCAGCGATGCGACACATAGCCCGGTTTGCCGTCGCCGAGAAAGCGCGTGAAGACGTCCTGCGTCGATTCGGCGTAACCGCCTTCCACCATGTATCGCGCGAAATGGGTCCGCGAAATCATGTCGGGGTTCGACACATAGCGCAGCGCGCCAGCGTACGCGTCAGGAATACCGAGCGTCGCCAGCCGTTCGCCGATCGCTTCGGCACGCGCCGCGCGACCGTTACGCGTGCGGGCCAGGCCTTCCAGCAGCACGGCGTTTTCCGGATCGACATGCAGACCGACGATGTGCACCGTTCGCGATGCCCACGTCACCGAAATCTCGACGCCGCTCAGGTACTGCATGCCGAGCGCCGTCGCCGCTGCGCGCGCCTCCGCCTGACCACCCACCTCGTCGTGATCGGTCAGCGCCCACAGCGTCACGCCGCCCGCTTGCGCGCGGCGCGCAACGTCGGCCGGCGCAAACTGGCCGTCGGAAACCGTGGAATGGCAGTGCAGATCGGCGTTCATCGTTGCCTTGAAAAGATTCAGCAACCATTTTACTGCAATGCAGTAGTTCGTCGCACCAATCCCCCAGCATCCGACCTTATGCGCAAAAATTTATGCGCAAAATCCCTCGATCAGCACGGCGACCTGCTCCGGCTGGTCGTGATGGATCATGTGACCGGCATCGTCGATGATCTTTTCGCGCCAGTCCGGGAATGCCTGAAAGCGCGCCTTGAACTCGCTGAGCGGCGTTTCGCCTGCGATCTGCGCGAGCGTTGGCGAGGCGGCCGCTTCGACGTGCAGCACCTTCGCCCGTACGTTGCGCCAGACGGCCATCACTTCGTCGAGGCGATACTGCAGCGGCCCGCGCATCTTGTGCGCCGGATCGGCGAGCAGCGTAAAACGGCCGTCATCGCCCTGCTTCGACCAGTGCTGCGCGAGAAAACGGGCCCGCAGCGGCTCGAGGCGCGCGTTCGTGCGGATCAGACGCGCGGCGACGTCGTCGAGCGTCGCGTAGCTTTTCAGCGTGGGGGGCTCCTTCAGTTCGTCGAGCCAGGTCCGCAGCCGGCGCGGCCACTGTTCCGCGCGTGACGCCCCGAGCCCAAAGCCTTCGAGATCCACCACGCGGCGCACGCGCTCCGGCCGGGCGCCTGCATACAGGCAGACGACGTTCGCGCCCATGCTGTGGCCGACAAGATTGACCTCGCCGGACGGCGCGTAATGATCGAGCAGCGCGTCGAGGTCCGAGATGTATTCCTGAAACCAGTAGTTTCCGCCACCATGCGCCGCCACCGGCCAGTCAGACAGACCAAAGCCGCGCGCATCGGGCGCGATCACCTGCCAGTCGCCGCCCAGTGCGTCGACGACGAACTGGAACGAAGCGGCGACGTCCATCCAGCCATGCAGCATGAAAAGCGCAGGCGCATCCGGGTTGCCCCAGCGTCGCACGTGCAGGCGCACACCGCGCACGGAGACGAAGTCGGACTGGGAGGTGTTCATGGGTAATTCCGCAAAAAAGAATGGTCGTTCGATTATAACGAGATAGTCGACCATCGAGGCGATGTCGCGCGGCGCGCAGGTGCGAAATCTAGCGGTCGGTCGACTAATCAGGTGCGAGTCGATGTGACTCTTTCGGACCTCCGTGGCGCTTCTGATGTAGTAGATCAAATGCAGTCAATTTAACTACTCGCCGAAGTTATAAAGCGTGTCCCGCCTTTTCGTATCCGCAACACGCGGAGTCGATTCAATGCCCTGCGGGATCGTGTGCATCCACCAGGCGTTCAATCCGCGTCCGGCGCCTGTCCTGCTTCCAGCCCGGCCAGCGCGGCGAGTTCCGCCTCGTCAAAACCGGCATCGCGCCGCGCTTCGAAATTGAACGGTCCGCGCAATCTGGGCGCGTGATACAGGTCGGCCAGACGTGTGTAGGTCACATACGGATCGAGCGCGAGCTGATCGCACAGAAACCGGAACCAGCGGTTCCCGATCAGCACGTGGCCGATTTCGTCGCGCAGGATGACGTCGAGGATCGCTGCCGACGTGTGATCACCCGCCTGTTGCAACCTGGCGCGAATCGGCGGGGACGCATCCAGCCCGCGTGCCTCGAGCGTGCGTGGCACGAGCGCCATGCGCGCGAGCACGTCGTCGCGGGTGCGGTCGCACATGTCCCACAGGCCGTTGTGCGCGGGAAAATCGCCGTACGCGTGGCCAAATTCGGCCAGCCGCGCGCTCAGCAGCGAGAAATGGTGCGCTTCTTCCGATGCGACCTTCAACCAGTCGAGATAGAACGCAGCCGGCATCCCGGCGAAACGCCAGACTGCGTCGAGCGCGAGGTTGATCGCGTTGAATTCGATATGCGCGAGCGCATGCAGCAACACCGCGCGCCCTTCCGGCGACTGCATGCTGCGTCGCCCCAGCCGACGCGGCTCCACGAGTTCAGGCCGCTCCGGCCGGCCCGGCAGACCGTCCGGTTCATCGATCACCCGCGCGGGCAGGCAATGCAGGTGGCCGTCGCGGGCGCGCGTGTACAGATCGCGCGTCGCCCGCGCCTTTGTCGCGGGATCGCGCTCGCGCAGCACGCCAAGCGCCTCGCTGCGCAGGCAGGCGTCCGCAAACGAGGATGGCGAGAACGAAGAAACGGCTGGGTTCATCATGGGCAGCAAAGCGGCAAAAAACGGGAATCGTCTGACAGGAACGGGACCGCGCGAGGCGCGCCTCGTGTGCAGCCGTTTAGAATACGCGATTCGACCATGAAGCGCGCCCGACGCGCTGCCGTCGCGCCCCACGTCAGCGGTGCGATGCCCGACGCAGAGGAAACACTGTGGCAATCTACAAACTTGGCGATGCAGCACCCACCATCCACGAAAGCGTGTTCGTCGCGGACACCGCGACCATCATCGGCAAGGTCGCCATCGACGAAAATGCGAGCGTCTGGTTCGGCGCCACGATCCGCGGCGATAACGACCAGATTTCGATCGGCGCGGGCAGCAATATCCAGGAAAACGCGGTGCTCCACACCGATCCCGGCTTCCCGATGACGATCGAAGCCAATGTCACGATCGGCCATCAGGTGATGCTGCACGGCTGCACGATCAAGGAAGGTGCGCTGATCGGAATTCAGGCGGTGGTCTTGAATGGAGCGGTAATCGGCCGCAACTGTCTGGTTGGCGCGGGCGCCGTCGTGACCGAAGGCAAAGTTTTTCCCGACAATTCGCTGATTCTGGGCGCGCCGGCGAAAGTCGTGCGCGAACTGACGGAAGCGGACATCGCAAACTTGCGGCGCGCCGCGGAAAGCTACGTGGAACGCAGGGATTATTTCAAGGCGCAACTCGTGCGCATCGGCTGAGCCGGAGTGCGCGGTGCACAGGCGCAGTTCAGGAACAGCGCCATTCGACCGAGGAAAAGTTGTGAACGACCAGTTGCAAAAATTCATGTTCAGCGCGGCGCCGGTGCGTGGCGAGATCGTTTCGCTGCGCAATACGTGGCAGGAAGTACTGACACGTCGCAAGTACCCGGCACCGGTGCGCAACGTGCTCGGCGAAATGATGGCCGCGTGCGCGCTGCTGTCGGCGAATCTGAAGTTCGACGGCACGCTCGTCATGCAGATTTTCGGCGACGGACCGGTCCAGATGCTGGTCGTGCAATGCAGCTCGGATCTGTCGATGCGTGCCACGGCCAAGTTTTCCGGCGATGTCGCCAGCACGATCGGCGACGACACGTCGCTCATCGAACTGCTGAACGCGGGCGGCAACGGCCGCTGCGTGATCACGCTCGATCCGCGCGACAAGCAGCCCGGCCAGCAGCCGTATCAGAGTATCGTGCCGCTGAACGGTGTGGACGGACCGCTGAAGTCGATGGTCGAAGTGCTCGAACACTATATGCACCATTCCGAGCAGCTTGACACGCGCCTGTGGCTCGCCGCGAATTCGGAACGCGCCGTCGGCATGCTGCTGCAGAAGCTGCCAGGCGACGGTGGCATCGTGCCGCATCCAGGCGAACTCGACGCGGACACGTGGGAACGCGTATGCACGCTCGGCGGCACGCTATCCAACGACGAACTGTTGAAAGAAGAACCCGACACCGTCTTCAGGCGTCTGTTCTGGCAGGAAAACGTCCAGCATTTCAAGCCGACGCCGGCGCGCTTCGAATGCAGCTGCTCGCGCGGCAAGGTTGGCGCGATGCTGAAAATGCTCGGCCGCGAGGAAGTCGACGGCGTGCTCGAAGAACGTGGACACGTTGAGATCCACTGCGAGTTCTGTAATCAGCGGTACGAATTCGACCCCGTCGACGTGGCGCAACTTTTTCTTGTCAGCGGGCTCTCAGAAGGAGTGATGCCGGCGGCGGGTCAACGCCACTAAACGCCGCCGCGCCGCGTCACCGCGTTACATATCGCTAGCTGAATCTGAAACGCGCCGCCTTCCTGGTCAAGTATGGATGGCGGCGTCTTATGGCTCACATTTGCGTTCAACCCTGCGTTGAACCCAGGTTGAACATTGGCGGCGCCACTTTTACACGGACTATTCCGGGCGTCCTGCCGATGGAGGCTGACATGAAACCCTCGCTGATTCGTTCCGTCCGGATTTTTGTGGCGCTATCCGTCGTCGCTGGCAGTGCCGCGTTGACCGGCTGCGTCATGGACCCGCCCGGCCCTTCCCCGATCTACAGTCGCCTGCCGGCCGACCAGTCGGGCGTATCGGCGACCGCCCAACCCTTGACGCCAGAAGAACGCGCCCGCTACGACGCGATCGACCGGCAGGTGCTCGCGGAGCAAAACCAGTCGATGGCCGCTGAGGCTGCAGCAGAGGCGTGGTCACGGTACTACACGCCGCCCGTGAGCGTCTACGGCAGTTACTACAGCGGCGGATGGGGGCATGGCTGGGGTTCGGGCGTGGGCTTCGGAACGGGCTGGGGCTGGTAACCTGACGCGCCCGGAAACGCATCCGTCAGCCGTAAAAAAGCCGCCCGATGGGCGGCTTTTTCGTGGTTGAAACCTGAGACGAAGTCGACTACGGTCTTTCCAGGCCGCACATCAACCTGCGCCCTTCTGTTTCGGATCCTTCTTCGCGGCGTGCTTCTTGTCCGGCTTCGCGCGCGATTCCGGATTCGGCACCACATGCAGCGGCGCGGCCGACACTTCACCACGTGTCGACGTCGTTGCCGAAGGCGTGGTGGCAGCAGGCAACGGCGCGTTCGGCGACACGAACTGCACAAACACTTCGCCGTCCTTCACCATGCCCATTTCGTAACGCGCGCGCTCTTCGACAGCCGCCGTGCCGTTCTGCAGATCGTGCACTTCGCCATCGATACGCTCGTTACGCAGTTTTGCGTCCGCGTTCTTCTTTTGCTGGAGCGCAAGCTGCTCCTGCAGTTCGTGCACGCGCAGCCAGCCACCATGCCCCCACCAGAGCGGGTACTGGATCAGCGCCAGCAGGACGATCAAAACGACAGTAACAAGCCGCATGAAGAGAGCACAAATAATACGCGCCGCCCTGCGCTATACGCAGGGCGGCGGGCTGATCCAGAAACGAAGTGTGACCGGTTCAAAGGTCGAATTCGCGCTCAGAGCACAATCGTCGCGCGATTAGCGCAGATTGTAGAACGCCGACTTGCCCGGGTAGCTGGCGATATCGCCGAGATCTTCTTCGATACGCAGCAACTGGTTGTACTTCGAGATGCGATCCGAACGCGACAGCGAGCCCGTCTTGATCTGACCGGCGTTCAGGCCAACTGCGATATCGGCGATCGTCGAATCTTCGGTTTCGCCCGAGCGGTGCGAGATCACAGCCGTGTAGCCAGCGCGCTTCGCCATTTCGATGGCCGCGAAGGTTTCCGTCAGCGTACCGATCTGGTTGATCTTGATCAGGATCGAGTTCGCGATGCCCTTCTCGATGCCTTCCTTCAGGATGCGTGTGTTCGTCACGAACAGATCGTCGCCGACCAGCTGGATCTTGCTGCCGAGCTTGTCTGTAAGAATCTTCCAGCCTTCCCAGTCGCTTTCGTGCATGCCGTCTTCGATCGACACGATCGGGAACTTGTCGGCGAGCGCGCCGAGGTAGTCCGCAAATTCCGTCGACGACAGTTGCAGGCCTTCGCCGGCCAGCTGGTACTTGCCGTCGTGGTAGAACTCGCTCGCTGCGCAGTCGAGCGCGAGCAGCACGTCTTCGCCCGCGCGATAGCCGGCCTTTTCAATGGCTTGCAGGATCGTCGACAGGCATTCGTCGTTGCTGCCGAAGTTCGGCGCGAAGCCGCCTTCATCACCCACTGCCGTGCTCATACCGCGGTCGCTCAGAATCTTCTTCAGCGCGTGGAACACTTCAGCGCCGCAACGCAATGCTTCACGGAACGTCGGCTGGCTGACCGGCACGATCATGAATTCCTGGATGTCCAGGCTGTTGTTCGCATGCGCGCCACCGTTGACGATGTTCATCATCGGCACCGGCAGTTGCATCGCGCCCGAGCCGCCGAAATAGCGGTACAGCGGCAGGCCGGCTTCTTCAGCCGCGGCCTTCGCGACGGCCATCGAAACGGCCAGCATCGCGTTCGCGCCGAGGCGCGACTTGTTGTCGGTGCCGTCGAGTTCGAGCAGCGTCTTGTCGAGGAAAGCCTGTTCCGATGCGTCGAGGCCCATGATCGCTTCGGAGATTTCGGTGTTGATGTGCTCGACGGCCTTCAACACGCCCTTGCCGCCGTAGCGGCCTGTTTCGCCGTCGCGCAGCTCGATGGCTTCGCGCGAACCCGTCGATGCGCCCGACGGCACTGCCGCGCGGCCCATCGTGCCCGATTCGAGCAACACGTCGCATTCGACGGTGGGGTTGCCTCGCGAATCGAGAATCTCGCGACCGATGATATCTACGATAGCACTCATGGTTTCCTCAAGAAATGACGTTGGATTCTGACGGCGAAACTGCATCCGTTGCGCAGAAAATCCGCTCGCGCCCGGATGCTTTCGACGACCATTCGACCTGCTCGCAGCGCGCCGGCTGACACGCCGTGAGCGACTGCATTAGTTGAAATCGCTTTCGAGGAACGGCGCGCGCTTGACGGCCTGATCGAGCGTCAGCAGCGTCTCGAGCAGATCGGCCATGCGATGCAACGGCACAGCGTTCGGGCCGTCCGACTTTGCCTGTGCCGGATTCGGATGCGTTTCCATGAAGAGACCGGCGACGCCCGTTGCAACCGCCGCACGTGCCAGCACCGGCACGAATTCGCGCTGGCCGCCAGAACTCGTGCCCTGTCCGCCCGGCAACTGCACCGAGTGAGTCGCGTCGAATACGACCGGCGCGTTGGTTTCGCGCATGATCGCGAGCGAGCGCATGTCCGAAACCAGGTTGTTATAACCAAATGACACGCCGCGTTCGCAGGCCATGAAGCGGTCTTCCGACAGGCCGGCTTCGCGTGCTGCGTCGCGCGCCTTGTCGATCACGTTCTTCATGTCGTGCGGCGCGAGAAACTGGCCCTTCTTGATGTTGACCGGTTTGCCCGAACGCGCGCACGCGTGGATGAAATCGGTCTGACGGCACAGGAACGCCGGCGTCTGCAGCACGTCCACGACCGACGCGACCTGCTCGATCTCGTGTTCGCTGTGGACGTCGGTGAGCACCGGCAGCCCGAGCTGCTTCTTCACTTCCGACAGGATGCGCAGACCTTCGTCCATGCCCAGACCGCGGAACGACTTGCCGCTGCTGCGATTGGCCTTGTCATACGACGATTTGTAGATGAACGGAATGTTCAGCTTCGCGCAGATTTCCTTGAGCTTGCCGGCGGTGTCGATCGTCATCTGTTCGGATTCGACGACACACGTGCCCGCGATCAGGAAAAACGGCTTGTCGAGGCCGATTTCGAAGTCGCCCAGTTTCATGCTTTCTCCTCGACGCCCGCCAGATGATGCACGAGCGCGGCTTCGACGAATGACTTGAAGAGCGGATGTCCATCACGCGGCGTGGACGTGAATTCCGGGTGGAATTGAACGCCGACGAACCACGGGTGCATGTCGCGCGGCAGTTCCATCATTTCCGGCAGATCTTCGCTCGGGGTACGGGCGCTGATGATAAGGCCGCCGGCTTCGAGCTGGGGCACGAAGCGGTTATTGACTTCATAACGGTGACGGTGACGTTCGTTCACGTCCTTGCCGTAGATCTCCGAGGCCATCGTGCCCGGCTTGATCGGGCAACGTTGCGAACCGAGCCGCATCGTGCCGCCGAGGTCCGACTCTTCGTCGCGCTTCTCGACCTTGCCTTCACGGTCGTACCACTCGGTGATCAGCGCGACCACGCGGTTCTCTGTGGCCTGGTCGAACTCGGTGCTGTTCGCGTTCTTCAGACCGACCACGTCGCGCGCGAATTCGATCACGGCCAGCTGCATGCCGAGGCAGATGCCGAGGTACGGCACCTTCGCTTCGCGTGCGTAGCGAATTGCCTTGATCTTGCCTTCGGTGCCACGACGGCCGAAGCCGCCCGGCACGAGCACCGCGTCGAGATGCCTGAGGCTCTCGACACCGTCGGCCTCGACTTCTTCCGAATCGATGTACTCGATGTTGACCTTCGTCGACGTGTGGATCGACGCATGGCGCAGCGCTTCGATCAGCGACTTGTACGACTCGGTCAGATCGACATACTTGCCGACCATGCCGATCGTGACTTCGTGTTTCGGGTGTTCGAGCTTCTCGACCAGATCCGACCACATCGACAGATCGGCCGGCTTCGGCGACAGCTTCAGCTCGTTGCAGACGATCTCGTCCATGCCCTGGTCGTGCAGCATCTGTGGAATCTTGTAGATGCTGTCGGCGTCCCACACGGAAATGACGGCGTCTTCCGGCACGTTCGAGAACATCGAGATCTTCGCGCGTTCGTCGTCCGGAATGGGACGGTCGGCACGGCACAGCAGCACGTGCGGCGAGATGCCGATTTCACGGAGCTTCTGCACGCTATGCTGCGTCGGCTTGGTTTTCAGTTCGCCGGCGGTGGCGACCCACGGCACGAGCGTCAGGTGCACGAAGCACGCGCTGTTGCGGCCCATGCGCAGGCTCATCTGGCGCGCGGCCTCGAGGAACGGCAGCGATTCGATGTCGCCTACGGTGCCACCCACTTCGACGATCGCGACGTCCGGCTCGCCGCACGTCGCGGAAGCCGCGCCGCGTTCGACAAACGCCTGGATCTCATTCGTGATGTGCGGGATGACCTGCACCGTCTTGCCCAGATAATCGCCGCGGCGTTCCTTGCGGATCACCGACTCGTAAATCTGGCCCGTGGTGAAGTTATTGGCCTTGCGCATCTTCGTGCTGATGAAGCGCTCATAGTGGCCGAGGTCAAGGTCAGTCTCCGCCCCATCTTCCGTCACGAACACTTCGCCGTGTTGAAACGGGCTCATCGTGCCGGGGTCGACATTGATGTAGGGATCGAGCTTGAGGAGGGTGACTTTGAGACCGCGCGATTCGAGGATCGCGGCGAGGGAAGCGGCGGCAATACCCTTGCCGAGGGAAGAAACTACGCCGCCGGTGACGAAAACATATTTGGTCATCGCTGGATGCTCGCGGGAAAAACGGATTATACCGTAAAGCAGGGTCTCAACCCAGCAATATGCGACGACGCTGGCCCGATCCCGCACCGTTTTCCATTGCCCTCGCCGCTTCGCCACCCGGGCAGATCTGTTCGGATGCCGCCGGCGTGAACCTTGCCGTCAGCTACGCCGCGCGCTCACGTGCGGCGCTCCAGTTCGTGAAGCATCCGCTGCAACGCACGCGCGGTTTCGAGCGGCCTTTCCATTGGATACAGATGGCTGCCCTCGATCCATTCGAGGCGATCGCCTGCCACGCGGCGGGTCGCATCGAGACCGACCTGGCGGATCTCCCTCGAACGCGTGCCCGCGATGAAACCGACCGGCACCTGCACGCCATGTGCGAGCCGCGCGCCAAGCGTATGCGGCAAGGTGCGATAGATCAGGTATTCGGTGCGACGGTCGAACGCGAGCGTGCGGCCACCATCTGCGGAAGTCTGCGGAATGCCGAAGTCGACGTAGTCGGACAGGACGCGCTCGTCCCAGCGCGCGAACGCCGGCTTCGAATGAAAGTGGCGCCAGGTTTCGTCGCGACTGGCCCAGTGCGTGCGGCGCGTACGCGTCGCGGCGGCGGGTGAAAGTTTCTCGTCAAGGCCTGTCCATTGCGACACGCGCAGCATGCTACTCCGCCATCCGGCAATCACCGGCGAATCGAGCATCACGACACCCTTCACCCACTGCGGCTTTTTCAGCGCGGCCATCAGCGACAGATAGCCACCGAGCGAATGGCCGACGAGCCATACCGGCTGCTCATAGCGCCGGCCGATGTCGGCAAGCAGCTCTTCGACGAGATGCGGCCAGTCGCGCGTCACCGGAAAGTGCGCATCGTGACCGATGCGCTCGATGAAGCGCAGTTCGTAGCCGTCCGCGAGCTCGGCGAAGATCGTCCGGTACGTCGACGCGGGAAATCCGTTCGCGTGCGAGAAGTGGATGATGTTTTTCAAACGACGTCGTCTCCTGTTTTTGCTTTTTACCGGTCTGCGTTCCGGGGCGCCGCGCGTGCTGCCTGTACTCTTTCTGCTGTTTATACTTCGGGTTTGGAGCGTACCGCGGATGAACCGCCCTTCATCGATCCATCCAGTAGCGACGATGTGTATCGCGGTACCGCTCGAGCGAAAGCCCTGGGCCCGCGGCTTCGATCCGCACCGCGCCATCGGCATCGCTGCGCGCCAGTTCAGTGTGACGCGCCAGATACCGCGAAAAGACACCCGGATGCGGATGGTGAAACCGGTTGCGATAGCCTACCTGAAATACCGAGACAAGCGGATCGATAGAGTCGAGGAACGGCTCAGTCGACGATGTCTTGCTGCCGTGATGCGGCACCAGCAGCACCTGCGCGTGCAGTGCATCGGGATCGCGCCCGAGCAGGATGCGCTCGACGGGCGCTTCGATGTCGGCGGCGAGCAGCGCGACTAAAGGGTGGCCCGGCTGACGTTGTTGCATCGCGGGCCCGCTCCCGCTCGAACCGGCGCCCTCGCCTGCCGTGCTGACGCGCAGCACGCAGCAATGCGCATTCGGCTTGCCTTGCAGTGGGCCGGGGTCCGGCCAGAGCACGGCGAAATCGACACCGTCCCAGCGCCAGTGCTGGCCAGCCGCGCATGACACAGTATCGGCATTCGCAGCGTGCGCGTCCGCCCAGAGCGGATTCGTCGGCGCCAACGCCGCCAGCAGTTGCCGCACCTTGACGCCAGCAAGCACAGCCGGCGCTCCGCCGGAGTGATCCGAATCCGCGTGGCTGATCATCAGGGTATCGAGCATGTTCACGCCGTTTGCGTAGAGGTATGGCACGACGATGCGCTCGCCCGCGTGCGTCGACTCCGGTCCTGGTCCGGCATCGAACAGCAGTGTGTGATGCGCGGTCTCGATGAGAATCGACGAGCCCTGCCCAATATCCAGCGCGGTCAGCCGGAACGCGCCCGCTGGCGGCCCCGACGGCGACGGAAGGAGCAAGGGAAGCCATGTGATTGGCGCGGCCCAACGCAACGGCCAGCCGCGCGGCGCGAGGCTCCACGCGACACCCACCGCCGCCGCGGCCAGCGCCCAGGAGCCCGGCTGCGGGAGCCGCCAGATCGCCCACGAGATACCCGAGAGCATGTGCAGCCCGGCGACGAGCAGATCAAGCAGCGCGTGTGCACCGCGAAAGGCCCACGCGTCGAGCGGCCCCGGCAATACGACGCCAGCGAGCACGGCCGGCGTCACGAACAGACTGACCCACGGAATCGCGAACGCATTCGCCAGCGGCCCGACAAGCGGAATCTGCGCGAACCAGTAGACGGTCAGTGGCGCGAGGGCCACCGTGACCGCGAACTGCACATGCGCGCCGCTCGCGATGCGCTCCTTGATGCCCAGCAGCCGTCGCAGACACGCCCCCCGAAACCGTGCAAGACGTGTCGCGTCAGGTTCAGGATCGCGCCGCTCGTGATCCTGCACGCGCAAGCGTCCAGACATCGCAAACAGGATCGCGGCCACCGCGCAGAACGACAGCCAGAAACCCGCCGACACGACCGCCCACGGATCGATCAGCAGGACGAGCCCGAGCGCCCACGCGAGCACCAGCGAAGGCGCGACGCTTCGTCCGCTGATCGACGCCAGCGCCACCACAGCCAGCATCCATAGCGCCCGCTGCGCGGGCACATTGAATCCTGCCAGCGCGGCATGACCGGCCGCGAAGAGCGCGCCCGTCGCCAGCGAGATTTTCTGCGCGGGAATCCATAGCGGCCAGTTACGCCCGATAAAGCACGAGCGACGCCACAGTCCGCCTGCGAACCACGCGGCGATCCCCGCTATGAACCCGATATGCAGACCCGATATCGCAACGAGATGGCTGGTGCCGGTGTTGCGCATGAGAAGCCAGTCGGCTTCGCTGACCGCGTCCTGTGCGCCGACCGCCAGTGCGATGACAATGCCGCGATGAGGCGCGTCTGCGAGCGCCGTGTCGATCCGCGCCCGCACCGCCGCGCGCCAGCGATCGATCGCGGCTCCCGCGCCACCTGCTGTGCCGGGCAATCGCATGGCCGCCGATGGCGCGGTGACGTAACCCGTCGCGCGTATGTCTCTCGCCAGCAGCGATGCTTCGGCATCGCGAACGCCGAAGTTCCCATTGCCATGCGCCCGCTTCAGACGCACGGTCAAACGCCAGCGTGCGCCTGGCTCGAGCACGGGTAGTGGTGTTCCTTCGACCATCCACGACAACTGGAGCGTGCGCGGAAACATGGCGATGTTCGTGTCGTTCGATTCGACGGTGAAGAGAAAGCGCGCGCTGTCTGCATCCGTAGCGGGCAAGCCCTTGATGGATCCCTGCACGACAACATTCCGACCTTCCCACTCAACGGGAAGCGCCCGCGCCAGCCGTACCTCGGCTCGCCACGCCGCGTAGCCGAACCCGACGCACGTAGCCACCATCCAGACCGAGCTCCACACGACTGCCGACCGAAGACGAAACCGAAACTGCACGCAACGCGAGAACGCGCCGGCGACAACCGCTGCAACGCAAGCAACCACCAGAATCAGCAACCAGCCGCCCCAACCCGGCAACGCCGCCTGTTGCTGCAACCACACCACGCCCAAAGCAAATCCACACCACACTGCCCGCATCCGGCCTCCTCGACTGAAGCCGGGCGCGTGCATCGGACGCAAGAGCGCCGGACGCGAGTTCCGCCCGGCGGGAACCATCAGAGTGAATTATGCGGAGGAAAGTGCGAGTCGCGGCAGCGCCGCGTGAGCGTTAGCCGTTGTGCCAAGTGCAAGCTCGTTTTCGCTGATACCACGCAGTTCGGCCAGACTCGCGCCAATGCGGGGAATCTGGTCCGGCGTGTTGCGTTCCCTGTACAGCCAGGAAGGAGGAATATCGGGCGCATCGGTCTCGACGACGATCGCATCTAGCGGCAGTTGCTGCGCGAGCCGGCGGATCTGCAGCGAGCGTTCGAAGGTCACATTGCCGCCGAAGCCGAGATGCATGCCGTGATCGATGAACGCCTGCGCCTGCTGGAAGCTGCCATTGAACGCGTGCGCGATGCCTCGATGCACCGAGTGGCGCCGCAGGCCCTTCAGCACCTGATCCTGCGACTTGCGCACATGGCAGATCACCGGCAGATCGAACTCGTACGCGAGCTTCAGCTGGCCGTTATAGAAGAACTGCTGGCGTTCGTCATCGAGGCCCGGCACAAAAAAATCGAGGCCGATTTCACCGAGACCGACGAACAGTGGATCGTCAAGGCTCGCTTCGATTTCCATCCGCAGCACTTCGAGATCGGATTCCTGGGCACGCGGCGTGAACATCGGATGAATGCCAAGCGCATATGCACCGCCTTTGACGCGATGCGCGAGTTCACGCACCGTCGCGAAGTTCTCACGCGCGACGCCCGGAATCACGATGCGCGCCACGCCCGCCCCGTGCGCCGCCGAAGCAACGGCGTCACGGTCCGCATCGAACTCCGATGCGTCGAGATGGCAGTGCGTATCGATCCACATGCGCGCGCCTTTCGTCGTGAATCCAGAACAGTTACACAGGAACCGACGGCTCTTCGTACAGCACACCGTCGCGCAGACGCATCGTCCGGTCGCAGCGCGCTGCAAGATCCGGATCGTGCGTGACGATCACGAAGCTCGTCTCCATCGTCTGCGACAGTTCGAGCATCAGGTTGAACACTGTATCCGCCGTGCCGCCGTCGAGGTTGCCAGTGGGTTCGTCGGCGAGTACGCAGGCCGGTTTTGTGACCAGCGCGCGCGCAATCGCGACGCGTTGGCGCTCGCCGCCCGACAGCTCGCCCGGACGATGCTTCGCCCGATGCGCCATGCCGACACGCTCCAGCACGGCGAGCGCTTCATGCCGCGCGGCTTCGGTCGTCATGCGACGGATGCGCAGCGGCATCGCGACGTTGTCGAGCGCGGAAAACTCCGGCAGTAGATGGTGAAACTGATAGACGAAACCGAGCGCGCGATTACGCAGATCGTTGCGCTCGCGCTCGGAGAGTTTCGTGAACGGCTTGCCCATCACGGACACGTGACCGGCAGTTGGATCGTCGAGGCCGCCGAGCACATGCAGCAGCGTACTCTTGCCCGAACCGGACGCGCCGACGATCGCCAGCTTCTCGCCGCGACGCACGGAAAGCTGCGTATTGTTCAGCACCTGAACGTTCAGGCCGCCCTGCACGAAGGCCTTCGAGATGCCGGTCGCTTCCAGCACATAAGGATAGGGAGCGCTTTCGCCGGACATATCGGACATCACTTGAGAGACAGGACGGTCATTCATAACGCAGCGCCTCCGCCGGACGCACCTTCGCGCCACGCCAGCTCGGATACAGCGTCGCGAGCGCCGACAGCACGAACGCGATCACGCCGATGCGGATCACGTCGGCCGGCACCAGTTCGGACGGCAGTTCGCTGATGAAGTACACGGACGGCGGCAGGAACTGCACGCCGAGCGCATGTTCGATCATCGGCACGAGCCACGGAATGCTCCACGCGATCAGACAGCCGAGCGCAACGCCCGTCGCCGTACCGATGAAGCCGATCGTCACGCCCTGCACGACGAAGATCTTCATGATCGAGCCGGGCTGCGCGCCGAGCGTGCGCAGGATCGCGATGTCGGCCTGCTTGTTGGTGACCGTCATCACCAGCGACGACACCAGATTGAACGCCGCCACCGCAATGATCAGCGTGAGGATGATGAACATCATGCGTTTTTCGATCTGCACGGCGGAGAACCAGGTCTTGTTCTGCTGCGTCCAGTCGCGGATATACAGGTCGCCCGACAGCGTGCGCGCCAGTTCATGCGCGACCTGCGGCGCGCGCTGCATATCCTTCAAACGCAGGCGCACGCCCGTCGGCGCGGGCAGCCGGAACAGCGCCTCTGCGTCGCGGATGTTGATCAGCGCGAGCGTGCTGTCGTATTCATAATGTCCCGACTCGAACACGCCGACCACCGTGAACTGCTTCAGCCTCGGCAGCATGCCGGCGGGCGTGATCGTGCCTTCGGGCGCGACGAGCGTAATCTTGTCGCCGGTGCGCACGCCGAGATTGGTTGCGAGATCGCCGCCGAGCACAATGCCGAAGTCGCCCGGCACCAGATCGGTCAGCTTGCCGGCCCGCATTTCCTTGCCGATGTCCGACACTTCCGGTTCCAGCGCAGGCTCCACCCCGCGCAGCGCGACTCCGCTCACGGCGTCCTGACGCGTCAGCAGCGCCTGTGCCTCGACATACGGCGCCGCGCCGGTCACTTCCTTGTTGAGCCGCGCTTCTTTCGCCGTCAACTGCCAGTCCGGCATCGAGCCGGTTGGCGAGAAAATTTCGACGTGAGCGAGCACCGACAGCATGCGGTCGCGCACTTCCTTCTGGAAGCCGTTCATGACCGACAACACGACGATCAGCGCCGCGACGCCGAGTGCAATGCCCGACATCGACACAAGCGCGATGAACGAGATGAAGCCGTTGCCGGTCGTGCGCTTGCCGGCGCGCGTGTAGCGCCAGCCAATCTGCCATTCGTAGGGAAATTTCAAGCGAATCCTTTTCTGTATTGCTTCGACTTCTTTTCAGCGTGTGCTGGCCAAACCGTCGCGCTGCGCCACTTCTTTCATTGCTTCAGTAGCGGCAGTGTGCTTTAGCAGGGTCCGGACGCTGTGAACGTTGGGTCCGCGAGGCATGGGTTTGGTTCCGCCGGGCGCCTTCCGCCCCGCTTCGTCCGGCCTCGTCTGGTTCCGTCCGGCGGGCCAGGCCGCTCACTGTCGTCAATCAACCGCGAAGTTTGCCATACAATGCCGGGCATCATGCACGCCACCCGCCTCCACCTCCTGTTGCCCTTCGCGCTGCCTTCGGCCGCCGATGCTTCCACCGCGTTATACAGCCTCGCGATTCCCGCACTGGACAAGCTCGTGGCGCGTGCGACGCTGGTCGAGCGCGTGATCGGAGAAGATTTCCAGCGCACGCTGCCGCACGAACGCTGGGTAGCACGCCAGTTCGGCGCCGTTTCGTCTACCCAGCCCGCCGCCGACGAAGCGCCCCTCGCGCCGTACATGCTGCGCGCCGACGGCGGCGAACCCGGTCACGCGACGTGGGCGTGCATCGAGCCGGTCCACGTACGCATCGCGCACGATCACCTCGTGCTGATCGATCCCGAAGCGCTCGATCTCCAGGACGACGAAGCGGCCACACTGCTCGCGGTTGCCCGTCCGCTGATCGAAGAGCTGGGCGTGCGCATCGAGGCGCCCAGACCGACGCGCTGGTATCTGTCGAGCGACAGGTTCGGCTCGCTCGCGGGCGCGTCGCCGCTCCGCGCGAGCGGCCGCAACATCGAAATCTGGCTGCCGCACGAGGCGCACACCGGCGAGCGTTCGCGCGCGTGGATGAAGCTGCAAAATGAAGTGCAGATGGCCTGGTTCGAGCATCCGGTCAACGAAGCGCGCGAGGCGCGCGGCCTGCCCGCCGTCAACTCAATCTGGTTTCACGCGCAGGGCGCGGCGCAACCGGTGAAGAGTCCGTTTGCACGTGTGATGTCGAATGCGGCGGCGACGCGTGGGCTGGCCTTGACCGCCGGCGTCGAGGCGAGCGCGCCACCGGCTTCGTTCGCCGGATTCGCCGAACTCGCCGCCGTCGCCGCAAACGCGCCCGAAGCCGTCACCCTGGTCGAAATCGATCCGTTTTCCTCGCCCTACATCGAGCAGGACTGGGCACGCTGGAACGACGCGTTCGCCGCGCTCGAAGCCGACTGGCTCGCGCCTGCGCTGGAAGCATTGCAATCCGGCCGCCTCGGCGAACTCGGGCTGACGCTCTGCGGCGACACCGGCTCGGTGACGTTGACGATCACCCGCGGCGACCTGCGCAAATTCTGGCGGCGGCGCGTGTTCGCCTCGCTCTTCATCGAATGATTCACCGTATTTCTTCCGGCCTCACTGCATGACACGAATCGTTACGCGCGCCTGTTCTCCCGCCGATGCCGAAGCGCTGATCCGCCACGGCCTGCACCCTGTTCTGGCGCGCCTGTACGCGTCGCGCGGCGTGTGCATGCCCGACGAGATCGAAACCGGCCTCGCACGCCTTGTGCCGCCCGCCGCGCTGAAAGGCTGTGAAGACGCGGCCGCCCTGCTCGCGGATTCGATCGAAGGCAAACGCCGGATGCTCGTCGTCGCCGACTACGACTGCGATGGCGCGACCGCCTGCGCCGTCGCCGTGCGCGGCCTGCGGATGTTCGGCGCGCAGATCGATTATCTGGTGCCGAACCGCTTCGAATATGGCTATGGCCTGACGCCGGAAATCGTCGCGCTGGCGGCACAACGCAAGCCCGATCTGCTGATTACCGTCGATAACGGCATCGCGAGCGTCGATGGGGTGGAGGCGGCGAATGCGCTCGGCATCGACGTGCTCGTCACCGACCACCATTTGCCCGGCGACGACCTGCCGGCCGCGCGCGCGATCGTCAATCCGAACCAGCCGGGCTGCACGTTCCCGAGCAAGTGCATCGCGGGCGTCGGCGTCATGTTTTACGTGCTGCTCGCGCTGCGCGCCGAGCTACGCCGTCGCGGCGCGTTCGGCGACGCGTGTCCGGAGCCGCGTCTCGACGGCCTGCTCGATCTCGTCGCGCTCGGCACGGTCGCCGACGTCGTGAAGCTCGACGGCAATAACCGCGTGCTGGTCGCGCAGGGCTTGCAGCGCATCCGCAAAGGCAAGATGCAGCCGGGCATTGCCGCCCTCTTCCGCGCCGCCGCTCGCGACGCGCGCGCGGCGTCCGGCTTCGATCTCGGCTTTGCACTCGGGCCGCGGCTGAATGCGGCGGGCCGTCTGTCGGACATGTCGCTCGGCATCGAGTGCCTGACCACCGATGACATCGGCCGCGCGTGGGAACTCGCGCAGCAACTCGACACAATGAACCGCGAACGACGCGAAATCGAAGCCGGCATGCAGCAGCAGGCGCTCGCCGACCTGTCCGCGATCGACCCGACCGGCGCGACGACGATCACGCTCTTCAACGAGACGTGGCATCAGGGCGTGATCGGCATCGTCGCCGGACGGCTGAAGGAAAAATTCCACCGGCCGTCATTCACGTTCGCGCTCGCCGACGACAGCGGCACGCTCGTCAAAGGCTCGGGCCGCTCGATTCCGGGCTTCCATCTGCGTGACGCGCTCGATCTGATCTCGAAGCGCGAGCCGGGACTGATCAGCAAATTCGGCGGCCACGCGATGGCAGCCGGCCTGACGATCGCTACCGCCGACGTGCCGCGCTTCACGGCCGCGTTCGAAGCGGTCGGCCGCGAATGGCTGAACGAAAATGCACTCGCCCGCGTCGTCGAAACCGATGGCGATCTGGAAGATGCTTATTTCACGCCGCAATTCGTCGAGATGATCGACGCCGCCGTCTGGGGCCAGGGCTTTCCGGCGCCGGTTTTCTCGGGCGAATTCGAGGTCGCATCGCAGGCGCTCGTGAAGGACAAGCATCTGAAGCTGCAACTCCTGCGCGGCCGGCAACGCTTCAACGCGATCTGGTTCAACCACACCGAGACGCTGCCCGCCCGCACGACGGTCGCGTATCGTCTGTCGAGCGATACATGGAATGGCGTGTCGCGCGTGCAGCTGATCGTCGAACACGCGTTGAGCTGAGTCCGGTAAGGGACGCCCCACGCCCCGCTGCGCTTTCACGTCGAAAGACGGAAAAACGCCCCAAACTACGTAAAAAGCGCCCGAAAACCCGTGCCGGATCACGTATCAGCGCCCGGCGGGTAGCGCCAATCGGCTATAATTTCCCCTTTTTACGAAGCCACATAAGATCGACATGGAAGCGGAACGTCTCAACGCGATCGAAGCCTCTCTGGCAGACCTGCGCCACCGCGCGGACGAGCTACGGGGGTATCTTTGACTACGACGACAAGGCGCGTCGTCTGATCGAAGTCAACCGGGAACTCGAAGATCCCGACGTCTGGAACGACTCGAAGCACGCCCAGGCGCTCGGCCGGGAAAAGAAACTCCTCGATGACGTCGTTGGCAAACTGACGGCGCTGGACACCGACCTGCGCGACACGCAGGATCTCTTCGAAATGGCTCGCGAGGAAGGCGACGAAGAAACGCTCGTCTCCTGCGAAACCGACGCGGCTTCGATCGAACAGCGCGTCGCCGACATGGAATTCCGCCGGATGTTCTCGAACCCGGCCGATCCGAACAACGCATTCCTCGACATCCAGGCCGGCGCCGGCGGCACCGAAGCGTGCGACTGGGCCGCCATGCTGCTGCGCCAGTACCTCCGTTACTGCGAGCGTAAGGGCTTCAAGACCGAGGTGCTGGAGGAAACCGAAGGCGACGTTGCCGGCATCAAGAACGCGACGATCAAGATCGAAGGCGAATACGCGTACGGCTTCCTGCGCACGGAAACCGGCGTGCACCGGCTGGTCCGCAAGTCGCCGTTCGATTCGTCGGGCGGCCGCCATACGTCGTTCACTTCCGTGTTCGTGTACCCGGAAGTCGACGATTCGATTGAAGTCGATATCAACCCGGCCGATCTGCGCATCGACACGTACCGTGCGTCGGGCGCGGGCGGTCAGCACATCAACAAGACCGACTCCGCCGTGCGGATCACGCACATGCCGTCGGGCATCGTCGTGCAGTGCCAGAACGACCGCTCGCAGCACCGCAACCGCGCCGAAGCGATGGCGATGCTGAAATCGCGTCTCTACGAAGCGGAAATCCGCAAGCGTCAGGCCGAGCAGGACAAGCTCGAAGCCGGCAAGACCGATGTGGGCTGGGGACACCAGATCCGTTCGTACGTGCTCGACAACAGCCGTATCAAGGATCTGCGCACCAACGTCGAAATCAGCAATACCAAGAGCGTGCTCGACGGCGACCTCGACCCGTTCATCAGCGCGAGCCTGAAACAGGGCGTGTAAGCATCGACGGCGCGGCAGCACTTGCCGCGCCGCATCGTTTTCGATGCGGCGATCCATCTGCTGCCCAGTTCGCCGCCTGGTTCGCCGCTACAGCACCAGACGCCCTTGCAGTCACGAAGCCCGTCAGCATCATCCGAGCCACCCAGAATACCGAACCATCATGACCGAACCGACCCAGACGACGAACGCCGTGCCTGAGATCGATGACAACCAGATCATCGCCGAGCGCCGCGAAAAGCTGCGCGCGCTGCGCGAACAGGGCGTCGCCTATCCGAACGATTTCCGTCCGACTCACCACGCCGCCACGCTGCAATCGGAATACGCCGATACCGACAAGGAAACGCTCGAAGCGAATCCGCTTCAGGTCGCCCTCGCCGGCCGCATGATGTTGAAACGCGTGATGGGCAAGGCCAGCTTCGCGACGGTGAAGGACGGCTCGGGCCTGATCCAGTTCTTCATCACGCCGGCCGACGTCGGCGAGCAAACGTACGAAGCGTTCAAGAAGTGGGACCTGGGCGACATCGTCGCCGCGCGCGGCGTGCTGTTCCGCACGAACAAGGGCGAGCTGTCGGTGCGTTGCACGGAACTGCGTCTGCTGTCGAAGGCGCTGCGTCCGCTGCCGGACAAGTTCCACGGTCTCGCCGACCAGGAAATGCGCTATCGCCAGCGTTACGTCGATCTGATCGTCACGCCGGAAGCGCGCAAGACGTTCGTCGCACGCACGAAGGCCGTGTCGTCGATCCGCCGTTTCATGTCGGACGCGAACTTCATGGAAGTCGAAACGCCGATGCTGCATCCGATCCCGGGTGGCGCGACGGCGAAGCCGTTCGTCACGCATCACAACGCGCTGGATATGCAGATGTTCATGCGTATCGCGCCTGAGCTGTACCTGAAGCGGCTGATCGTCGGCGGCTTTGAGCGCGTGTTTGAGATCAACCGCAATTTCCGGAACGAAGGCGTGTCGCCGCGTCACAACCCGGAATTCACGATGATGGAGTTCTACGCCGCGTACACGGATTACACGTGGCTGATGGACTTCACCGAACAGCTGATCCGCCAGACTGCGGTCGACTCGCTCGGCACGGCGACGATCACGTATCAGGGCCGCGAACTCGATCTGGCGAAGCCGTTCCATCGTCTGACGATCACGCAGGCGATCCAGAAGTTCGCGCCGCAATACACCGACGCGCACCTCGCGGACAGCGCCTTCCTGCGCACGGAACTGAAGAAGTTCGGCGTCGACGCGTCGCAGCCGCAGTTCCTGAACGCAGGCACGGGTTCGCTGCAACTCGCGTTGTTCGAAGAGACCGCCGAATCGCAGTTGTGGGAGCCGACCTTCATCATCGATTACCCGATCGAAGTGTCGCCGCTTGCGCGCGCGTCGGACAAGGTCGAAGGCATTACTGAGCGCTTCGAGCTGTTCATCACGGGCCGCGAGATCGCCAACGGCTTCTCCGAATTGAACGATCCGGAAGATCAGGCCGCGCGCTTCAAGAAGCAGGTCGAACAGAAAGACGCCGGTGACGAGGAAGCCATGTTCTACGACGCGGACTACATTCGCGCACTGGAATACGGCATGCCTCCCACGGGCGGCTGCGGTATCGGTATCGACCGTCTCGTGATGCTGCTTACCGACAGCCCGAGCATCCGCGACGTCATTCTCTTTCCGCATCTGCGGCGCGAAGACTGATCGATTTTGTTCGTGCGAGGCGCCCGGTGCAACGCCGGGCGCGTCTGGCGGTTTGTAACTATCGGTAAAATCTGCGCGCCCTGCGCTGCGCTGTCAGCAGTCAATTCCTTCCCCGTGTCGCCAGAACTCCGATCTGCCAGATGCCCATCGCACGGCGTCGGACTGCAATTTCGGATATGGTTACAACTTGAAACCTTAGGGCGCTCGAATTGTCGGACACTTTGGTTCAACAAAACTGTCGACTCTGCCCAGACGGAGGTCACACATGGACAATCCCAACACGCAACCCACGCAAAAAAGCGGTCTCCACCCGCTGGTCGCAACGGCCGCGGGTGCCGTTATCATCGCGGCACTGGCCGCCACGGCGGCGGTGACGGGCGTCTTCCCGAAGGCTGGCGGCAACAACGCGCAGACCGATCAATCGCAGGCTGCCCAGGTCGGCACGCAGCCGCCGGTCGTCGATTCCGCGCAGCCCGCCAATCCGGCCAACTATGCGCAGCAGCCGCAGCAGCAACAGGCCGTCCAGCAGCAGCAGGCTCAGGCACAGCAGCAACCGGCCCCGCAAGCGCCTCCGGCGCCGGCTCCGACCCAACAGCCGCAGTACGCGCAGCAGCCCGCCCAGCAGGCGCCTGCACAGCCTGCGTACTGTCAGAGCTGCGGCACGGTCGAAGCCATTTCAGCAGTCAAGACCGAAGGTCACGGCACGGGTATTGGCGCGGTCGGTGGCGCAGTGGCAGGCGGTGTCGTCGGTAACCAGTTCGGCAGCGGCAATGGCCGGACGGCGATGACGGTCCTCGGTGCACTCGGCGGTGGTCTCGCCGGTAACTCGGTAGAAAAGCATCTGCGCAGCACCACCAGCTATTCGGTCCGCGTGCACATGGAAAACGGCAAGACGCGCTATTTCACCTATCACGATGCGCCGCCGTTCCAGCAAGGCCAGCGCGTCCGTGTTGAAAACGGCACGCTTGTCGCGGGTTAAGCCTTCTGCGCGCCGGGCGTTCGTCGTCCGGCTTTAAACTCCGCCAGAAGCGAAAAAGGCGATTCCAGTGGAATCGCCTTTTTTTCGTCCGGTCGTTGCGAACGGAACAGCACTCAACGCTCAATAATCCGCATCTTCGATCCATGCGGCCTGGATCGCTTCGAGGATTTTCTCGTTCGAGCGGTTGGGATCGTCATCGAACCCTTCCAGTTCCATCACCCAGCGGTGCAGATCGGTGAAACGCACCGTTTGTGGATCGACGGCCTGATGCTTGTCCGTCAAGGCCATCGCGATTTCCTGCGTGTCGGTCCATTTCATGGCTGCTGCCTCCTCTCAGTGATTTTCCTTCGCGTGATTGATCGAGTAACGCGGAATCTCGACGACGAGGTCCTGGCCGGCCGGCATCACCGCCTGGCACGACAGCCGCGATTCGGGCTCGAGACCCCACGCCTTGTCCAGCAGATCGTCCTCATCTTCTTCCGACGGCACGAGCGCGTTGAAGCCTTCACGCACGAGCACATGACACGTCGTGCAGGCGCACGATTTTTCGCACGCGTGCTCGATTTCGATGCCGTGTTCGAGCAGATTGTCGCAGATGCTCTTGCCCGGCACAGCTTCGATCACCGCGCCCTCCGGGCACAGTTCAACGTGAGGCAGTACAACGATTTGAGGCATACGTTTTCCGTTCGTTCTCTGGGCACGCCGCCGTCAATGAGGCTTCATGCCATTTTACCGGTGACGCGCGTCTTTTTGACGTCGACGCGCGTCACATCATTCAGGGTTAAAGCGGTTTAGATCTCGTCGAGCTTGCGGCCCGCCAGCGCACGGCGAATGCCCTTGTTCATACGGCGTGCGGCGAACTCGTCGGTGCCTTCGGCGAGCGCTTTGGTCGCGGCTTCGACGGCATCGACATCGTCGCCCTGTGCCACGCCGCGCAGCGCGGTGAGCAGCGTGTCGAGCTGGGCGCGTTCATCGTCGTCGAGCAGTTCACTGTCGGCGGCCAGCGCGGCGTCGGTCGCTTCGACGAGGCGTTGCGCTTCGACCTGCGCCTCGCGCAGCGCGCGGGCGCGCATATCGACTTCGGCGGTCTTGAAGCTGTCTTCGAGCATGCGCGCGACTTCGTCGTCAGCGAGACCGTACGACGGCTTCACCACCACCGAAGCTTCCACGCCCGAATGCTGTTCACGCGCGAACACCGACAGCAGGCCGTCCGCGTCCACCTGATACGTCACGCGGATGCGCGCCGCGCCAGCGGCCATCGGCGGAATGCCGCGCAGCTCGAAGCGCGCGAGCGAGCGGCAATCGCTCACCAGTTCGCGTTCGCCCTGCACAACGTGAATCGCCATCGCCGTCTGGCCATCCTTGAACGTCGTGAAATCCTGCGCGCGCGCGACCGGAATCGTCGAATTGCGCGGGATGATCTTTTCCGTCAATCCTCCCATTGTCTCGACGCCGAGCGACAGCGGAATGACGTCGAGCAGCAGCCAGTCGTCGCCGTCAGCGCTGCGGTTGCCGGCCAGCAGATCGGCCTGGATTGCCGCGCCGAGCGCGACGACCTGATCGGGATCGAGATTGATCAGCGGCGGCTGGCCGAAGAACGTCTCGACCGCGCGGCGAATCACCGGCATGCGCGTCGCGCCGCCGACCAGCACCACGCCCTTGATATCGGCGGGTGTGACTTTGGCGTCGCGCAATGCCTTCTTCGTCGGACCCAGCGTGCGTTGTACGAGGTCTTTCGTGATGGTGTCGAAGGTGGCTTCGTCGATCGTCAGATCGAGCTTCGCGCCGTTCGACAGCGTGGTTTCGAGCTTCGCGTTCGGCGCACTGGACAGCGCTTCCTTCGTCACGCGGACGTTGTCGAGCAGCAGACGGACGTCTTCCGCCGTCAGCGTCTGCGGCGCGATGCCAGCCTGTGCAAGCACGTGACGATACAGCGCGTGGTCGAAATCGTCGCCGCCGAGCGCGGAATCGCCGCCCGCTGCGAGCACCTCGAACACGCCCCTGGTGAGCTTCAGAATCGACAGATCGAACGTCCCGCCGCCGAGGTCGTACACGGCGTACAACCCCTCCGAACCGTTATCGAGCCCGTAGGCGATCGCCGCAGCCGTCGGCTCATTCAGCAGACGCAGCACGTTCAGGCCAGCCAGACGCGCCGCGTCTTTCGTCGCCTGACGCTGCGCTTCGTCGAAATAGGCCGGCACCGTGATCACGGCACCGACGAGTTCGTCGCCGAGCGAATCTTCGGCGCGCTGACGCAGCGTCGCAAGAATTTCCGCCGACACTTCGACCGGGCTCTTCACGCCATCGATCGTACGAATCTGCACCATGCCGGGCGCGTCGACGAAGTCGTAAGGCGCGTTTTCGGCACCTTCCACTTCGCTTTTGCCGCGACCCATGAAGCGCTTCACCGACACGATCGTGTTACGCGGATCGCTCGCCGCCTCGGCCTTCGCCGTGTGGCCAATCCGGCGACCGCCCTTTTCCAGATATCGCACCACGGACGGCAGCAGCATGTGGCCGTCTTCGTCGGGCAGCACGTCAGGCACGCCGCTACGCACCGCAGCGACGAGCGAATTCGTGGTGCCGAGATCGATGCCGACAGCGAGACGCCGCTGGTGCGGCGCGGGCGCCATGCCGGGTTCGGAGATTTGCAGTAAAGCCATCTGTGATCTTCTTCGTGGAAACGTTCGAACCGTTAATGAGTGGTTCGAGTGGTTCGAGTGATTCGAGTGATTCGCGGCAAACGCGACCGGAAGCGTTGTATCAATTATCGAGCTTCTCGATCTGCACGGCGATTTCCGATGCGACCCGCTCGATAAACATCAGCTGACGCACCGCTTCGCCGGCCGCCTGGTTCGCGCCGCTGTCGAGCAGCGCGCCGAGCTTCGTGAAGCGCACACGCTCTTCGTCGCGTAGTTCGGCAAGCAGCGCGTCGAGCGCATCCACATTCTTCGCGGCGGCCGCATCTTCGGTGCCTTCGCGCCATTCCATCTGCTGCATCAGGAACGCGGGTTCCATCGCGGTGTTGTTTTCCGCGCCAACGTCGATCCCGCGCAGCGAAAGCAGATAGGTAGCGCGTTTCAGCGGATCGCGCAGCGTCTGGTACGCCTCGTTGGTGCGCGTCGCCCACTGCATCGCGATGCGCTTTTGCGCGTCGCCAGCGGCGGCAAAGCGGTCGGGATGAACCTGCGCCTGGACGGTGCGATAGGCGTGATCGAGCGTACTGGCGTCGATCGAGTATTGCGCCGGCAAGTTGAACAGGTCGAAGTGGCTGTCGGTCAGCGAGGCCATCGGATTACATCGTCCGTTGATGAGGGGCGTTGAATGTACGCTGGAAGTGCACCGGAAAACAGGCGGCGAAAGTACAGGAAGCAATGCGTGAGAAGCATGCCGGGAAATTAAAAAGGCGGCCCGCGCCGCCTTTTTCCCGCATCGCGCGGCCTTACACGCGGAACGATTCGCCGCAGCCGCACTCGTCCTTCACGTTCGGGTTGTTGAACTTGAAGCCTTCGTTCAACCCTTCACGTGCGAAGTCGAGTTCCGTGCCGTCGATATAGGCAAGGCTTTTGGGGTCGACGATGACCTTCACGCCGTTGCATTCGAACACTTCGTCTTCGGCCGCGAGTTCGTCCACGTACTCGAGCTTGTAGGCAAGACCCGAGCATCCGGTCGTGCGCACACCGACGCGCAGGCCGACACCCTTGCCGCGCCGCGTCAGGTATTTCTGGACGTGCTGTGCTGCCTTTTCGGTCAACGTAATTGCCATAGCGTTTCTCATTGCGCGGGCCCGGGTATCATCCCGCGCCCTGCGACCCTGCCTGCATCCAATATCGCTCATGCCGGGCAGTTCCATTACGCGTTGCCGCGCTTTTCAGACCGCCCGCTGCCTGCTATCCACTGTGGACCCGCTGGCTGCGAATCCGTCGCTACGAATCGCGCTTAAGCAGCGTGCTGCTTTTCGCCCGCTTCTGCGGTAGCGCCATGACGCTGCTTGTAGTCGGCGACCGCTGCCTTGATCGCGTCTTCCGCGAGGATCGAGCAGTGGATCTTCACCGGCGGCAGCGCCAGTTCTTCGGCGATCTGCGTGTTCTTGATCGTCATTGCCTGGTCAAGCGTCTTGCCCTTCACCCATTCGGTGACGAGCGAACTCGATGCAATCGCCGAACCGCAGCCATACGTCTTGAACTTTGCGTCTTCGATGATGCCGTCCGCGCCCACGCGGATCTGCAGCTTCATCACGTCGCCGCAGGCCGGCGCGCCGACCATGCCGGTGCCGACTGCATCGTCGTCTTTCGCGAACGAACCGACGTTGCGCGGGTTTTCGTAGTGGTCCAGAACCTTGTCGCTATAAGCCATGATGTCACTCCTTGATTCGTTTCAAACTGCGTTCGATGTCGATGTCGATGTCGACGCTGATGTCAATGCAGGCGCGTCAGTGCGCGGCCCACTGGATGGTCGAAATATCGATACCGTCCTGATGCATTTCCCACAGCGGCGACAGGTCGCGCAGCTTGGCAATCTTGCTCTTCAACAGGTTGATCACGTAGTCGACGTCCTGCTCCGTCGTGAAACGGCCGACCGTGAAGCGGATCGAGCTGTGCGCCAGTTCGTCGTTGCGACCCAGCGCCCGCAGCACATACGACGGTTCCAGCGAAGCCGACGTGCACGCCGAACCCGACGACACCGCAACGTCCTTAACCGCCATGATCAGCGACTCACCTTCGACAAAGTTGAAGCTGATGTTCAGGTTGTGCGGGACACGCTTTTCCATGTCGCCGTTCACATACGTTTCTTCGATGTCCGACAGACCGCGCAGCAGACGGTCGCGCAGCATGCGGATGCGCTCGTTTTCCGTCGCCATTTCTTCGCGTGCGATACGGAACGCTTCGCCCATGCCGACGATCTGGTGCGTGGCCAGCGTGCCCGAACGCATACCGCGCTCGTGACCGCCGCCGTGCATCTGCGCTTCGATACGGATGCGCGGCTTGCGGCGGACATACAGCGCGCCGATGCCCTTCGGACCGTACGTCTTGTGCGCCGAGAACGACATCAGGTCGACCTTCAGCTTTTGCAGGTCGATGGTGATCTTGCCCGTGGCCTGCGCCGCGTCGACGTGGAAAATAATGCCTTTTTCGCGGCAGATTTCGCCCAGCGTCTCGATGTCCTGCACGACGCCGATTTCGTTGTTCACCGACATGACCGATACCAGGATCGTATCCGGGCGCAGCGCGGCCTTGAACACGTCGAGGTCGATCAGGCCGTCGTCCTTCACGTTCAGATACGTGACTTCGAAGCCTTCACGTTCGAGTTCGCGACAGGTATCGAGCACAGCCTTGTGCTCGGTCTTCACCGTGATGATGTGCTTGCCCTTGCTCTTGTAGAAGTGCGCGGCGCCCTTGATCGCGAGGTTGTCCGATTCTGTTGCGCCCGACGTCCAGATGATTTCGCGCGGGTCGGCATTCACGAGTGCGGCGACGTTTTCGCGCGCTTCCTCGACCGCACGTTCCGCGTCCCAGCCATATGAGTGACTGCGCGATGCCGGGTTGCCGAACTGCTCACGCAGATACGGAATCATCTTGTCCACCACGCGCGGATCGACCGGCGTCGTCGCGCTGTAATCCATGTAAATGGGCAGGTGGGGAATGTCGTTATTCATCAATCGCTCCGGGAAATCTATGTGCTGGCTCTGTCTCTGGCTCTGGACCCGAGGGCTTTCTGTCGTGCCCTTCGCTCCTGCGCGTGCAAGTGTCAACCGGCCAGGTTGAAAACGGAATTCGGTCCTTTCGGCGTGACGCGCGTGGTTTCAACGACGGGCGCTTCGCTGCGCCGGTCGCGGATCACCGCGGGCGCACCTTCGCGCGAACGCTGCTGGTCGACGAGGTCTTTTAGCGACACCGAATCGAGATACTCGACCATCTTCTGGTTGAGCGTCGACCACAGTTCGTGCGTCATGCAGTGACCATCGTGCTGTTTGGTGCCTTCGCAGGTGCCCTTGCCACCGCACTGGGTGGCATCGAGCGGTTCGTCGACGGCAATGATGATGTCCGCAACGGTCACCGCCTCAGCGCGACGCGCGAGGTTGTATCCGCCGCCCGGCCCGCGAACGGACTCGACGATCTCATGGCGACGCAGCTTGCCAAACAGCTGCTCGAGGTAGGACAGGGAAATGTGCTGGCGCTGGCTGATACCCGCAAGCGTCACCGGGCCCTGCTCCTGGCGCAGTGCCAGGTCAATCATCGCCGTGACGGCGAAACGGCCTTTCGTGGTGAGTCTCATGATGTATTGGGGATACCGCAATTCTCGACAAGTTTGGTCAAGTATAAATACATGACGGATTTAGTCAAGTATCCCTATCCCCGTTCCGGTTATCTAACAGATAGAAGACTGCGCGATCAGCGGCGCCGTCAGGTGGTTAATTGGGGACGCAGCGCCGCGATCAGTCCACGACACGCCGCCTCACACTGGTCCAGCACCTGCTCGAAGCCCGCATCGCCGCCAAAATACGGGTCGGCGACCTCGCGCCCGTTGGCTGCGGGTGCAAATTCCATCAGCAGCCGGATCTTGTCGCGCTGCGCCGGCGGGCAGACCGCCTTCAGCGCGGCGACATTCGCGTCGTCCATCGCGATCAGCAGATCGAAGCGCTCGAAATCGACCGGGCCAATCTGTCGGCCGCGTAACGCCGACAGGTCGTAGCCGCGCTGACCGGCCGCGTGTTGCGCCCGCCGGTCGGGCGAAGCGCCGATATGCCAGTCGCCGGTACCGGCCGAGTCGATCAGGATGTGATCCGACAGCCTTGCTTCCTCGACCTGATGCCGCATCACCCCTTCCGCCGTCGGCGAGCGACAGATATTCCCGAGACAGATAAAGCAGATGGAGATCGTTTTCACCAGATCGGTCCGGAGCGTAAGGCAATCAAAGAGCCGCGATCCGCAGCGAAGTCGTGATTATACAAAGGCCGGCAAAACCACGTTTGCCACGGCCCCAAACCTTGTTTACAGGGTTGCCGAAACCGCCGGCAGAACGGAGGCGTCGCGCAGGCTTTTCGCGGGCATGCTGGCGTCATCGCCGACAAGTCCGTACGATACGGCCCGCGCCAGTTCGGCGGTGAGCTGGCCAGCGGCGAGCGGCGTCTGCGTCGCGCGCGAAGCAGCTTCGCTACAGACGTGGACGTAAGCGGCGGCGGCAAGCGGCAGGACGATGGCGAGTGGCCAGTACATCGATATTGTCTTTTTCATGATGCGTTCCTTGATTTGAAGGCGGGTGAGCTCGTGACCCACTTTGCCCATTCGAAATTGTAGATGGGGACGCAATCAGGAAAAACCCACCCTCGCGAGAAACAGCGTTGTCCTGCAGGAAACAGTGCGCAGGTCAAACGTGCCTTTCACGCGATCTGCGGACGCGACTCCCGCGAGCGGATGAAAGAAATCCTTACAAAATCGAACAATGCAGATATGACAAGCCCTGTAAAAAACTGTCTTACTGCAATGAAAGGCTTTTGAGTTACCTCCCCATGAAACGCATCGCATTGATAGCTGGCCTTGCTGCTGCAACGGCCCTTGCCGGTTGTGCCGTCTATCCGGATGGCACGCCGGCCTACGGCGGCGGCTACGACACCTACGACGGCTACGGTCAGGGCTATCCGGCCGAGGGATATGGTTATGGAGCGCCTCCGCCACAGGCCAACGTGTACCTCGGCTTCGGCGGTTACTCCGGACCGGGATATTACGACCGGGACTACTACGATCGAGACTACAACCGCGGCTACTACGGTCACGGCCGACCGCCGCCCCCGCCGCCTCAGAGTGGTGGCCGACCGGGTGGTGGCGGCCCGCCTCCGCCTCAGGCCGGTGGTGGCCGGCCGGGTGGTGGCGGCCCGCCCCCGCCTCAGGCCGGTGGTGGCCGGCCGGGCGGCGGCGGCCCGCCCCAGGCCGGTGGGCCGAATGGCGGTGGCTGGGGGGGTGACCATGGCGGCGGCCGTCCTCCTCCGCAGGGTGGGAACGGAGGCAATGGCGGCAACGGTCGCGGATCCAGCCGCACCGCGGAAACAACCAACGGCCCGGACTGGCGGGGGCCCCGTCATTGAGCGTGTTGCGCGGGTGACGCGCCTCAGGGCCAGAGCCTGGAGAGACAGCCGTTGCAAAGGCCAGAAACATGAACGGCGCGGTTTCAGGACCGCGCCGTTCATGTTTTCTACGCCTGCAACCGATCCATCAGCCGATATGACTGCGCTGCGCCGCGTACAACTCACGGAAAGTCCGCCCGACAGGCGCGGGCATATCACGCGTATTGGTCCAGCCGGAACCGAGCGGCAGACGCGCGATGGCGCGCTTCTGCCCGCCCATCCTTTCCAGCACGCGCACGGCGAGTTTCGTGACGAGCGCATAGGCGCTGGGGTGTAGCGCGAAATAACCCCACACCGCGAGCCCGAGCCGCTCCTGCCACGGCCGCAAGTGGCGCTCCATCTGCTTCTCCCGAAGCTTGCGCAACAGGTCGGAAATCGGAATGCCGACGGGACACACGCTATTGCATTCGCCACATAGCGTGGCCGCCTGCGGCAGATCGATCGCCTTGTCGATACCGACATAGGCCGGTGTCAGCACCGACCCCATCGGCCCTGGATACACCCAGCCATATGCGTGGCCGCCGACCTTCTGGTACACCGGGCAGTGATTCATGCAGGCGCCGCAACGGATACACCGCAACATCTCCTGAAAGTCACCGCCGATCAGCCCGGTGCGCCCACCGTCGACCAGCACCACATACATATGCTCTGGCCCATCCTGATCGCCGGCACCGCGTGGGCCGGTCAGCACGGAGAAGTAGTTCGACGTCGCCTGCCCCGTCGCCGAACGCGGCAGAAGGCGCATGGCGGTCGCCAGATCCTCCAGCGTCGGCAGGATCTTTTCGATGCCTGTCACAGCGACATGAACGCGCGGCATCACCGTGCACATGCCTTCGTTGCCTTCGTTGGTCACCAGCGCGACGGAACCCGTTTCTGCGATCAGAAAGTTGCCGCCCGTCACGCCCATATCGGCGGTCATGAAATGCGGGCGCAGCATCTCGCGGGCCTCGCGCGTCATATCAGGTATTTCGGTCAGACGCGGCCGCTGATGCACTTTCGCGAAGAGATCCGCGATCTCATCCTTATCCTTGTGGACGACCGGCGCGATGATGTGGCTCGGCGCCTCGTTGTCATTGATCTGCAGAATGTATTCGCCGAGATCGGTCTCGACCGACTGCACGCCCATTTCGCCGAGCACCGCGTTCAGACGCATTTCCTCGGTGACCATCGACTTCGTCTTGATCACCTTTTTCACGCTGTGCTCACGTGCGATGTCCGCGATCAGACGCGCCGCGGCTTGCGTTGTCTCGGCATACAGGACCGTAACGCCGCGCCGGGTCGCCTCGCGCTCGAACGTCTCGAGCCAGACGTCGAGGTTCTCGAGCGCGCGGTTGCGGAGCGCCTTCAGCGCATCGCGCGTCGCGGGAAAGTCGATCCCGGTGATCGCGGCGGCGCGGGCCGAAACGAACTTCGTCGACAGTTTGGTGAGATTCTGTTGCAGACGCTGGTCGGCGAGTTTCTGGCCGGCGCGCGCCTTGAACTGCATCGATTGAACCTGCATGGCGACCCTGGAATCCGGTAAATGACTGGCTATGACACCCACACTGTGCAGCAAGTGGTCTGGTTCACGCAAAGATCAGGCGTCGCCGGCCAGCACCTGCGCGATATGCAGCACGCGCGTGGTCGTATCGCCCGTACGGCGCAGGCGCCCTTCTATATTGAGCATGCAGCCGAGATCGCCGAGCACGACGGCTTCGGTTCCGCTCGCGTGGATGTTCGCGCATTTCTCATCCACGATGGCCGTGGAGATGTTGCCGTATTTCACCGCGAATGTTCCCCCAAAGCCGCAGCAGCGCTCGCAGTCCTTCATTTCGTTGACCGGCACGCCGACCTGCGCGAGCAGCGCGCGCGGCTGTTCCTTGACGCCCAGTTCGCGCAGTCCGGAACACGAATCGTGGTACGTCACCGGGCCTTCGAATTCGCCCGGCGTCAATCTGACATTCGCGACACTGACGAGGAACTCGGTCAGTTCGAATACTCTCGGCTGCACACGCGCGTAGCGGCCCATCAACTCAGGATCGTCGCGAAAAAGGTCGCCATAATGCGCGCGAATCATGCCGCCGCACGAACCCGACGGCACGACGACGTAATCGAACTGCTCGAATTCACGGAGCGTCTTCTCCGCGAGATCGCGCGCAATGCGACGCTCGCCCGAGTTGTACGCAGGCTGCCCGCAACAGGTCTGTGCCGGCGGCACCACGACCTCGAAACCCGCCTTCTCGATCAGCTTGATGACCGAGAAGCCGATCTCCGGCCGGATCAGGTCAATCAGGCACGTGACGAACAAACCGACTCGCATAGGCGCTCCTTCGGGAAAACGTCCCCGATTATCCGCTGTCTGGCGTGTAAAACCAACGCCACTGGCCATTCGGACAAGATTCGGAGCGATTCGAGTCCGCCCTCGAGTCTGTCTCGAATGGCGTTCGCTTTTTTCACTATACGAGATACAATCAATTTTTCGCTGTTTGACGCGTCAACTGATTTCTCCCCATGAGCGACACGAACCCGGATCCCAAGACATCGATCCAGGTGATCGAGCGCATGATGCGCCTGCTGGACGCCCTTGCTGCGCATAGCGACCCGGTCAGCCTGAAAGAGCTCGCGCAACGCACCGAGCTGCACCCTTCTACTGCCCACCGTATCCTGAACGACATGGTGACGTGCCGTCTCGTCGACCGTTCCGATCCAGGCACGTACCGGCTCGGCATGCGTCTTCTCGAGCTCGGCAACCTGGTGAAGGCGCGCCTTTCGGTTCGCGACGCCGCGTTGACGCCGATGCGCGAACTGCATCGTTCGACCGGACAAACCGTGAACCTGTCGGTGCGCCAGGGCGACGAGATCGTCTATATCGAGCGGGCCTATTCCGAACGGTCGGGTATGCAGGTGGTCCGCGCGATTGGCGGCCGCGCGCCGCTGCATCTGACTTCGGTCGGCAAGCTCTTTCTCGCCGCCGACGAATCCACCCGCGTGCGCGCCTACGCCACGCGCACCGGCTTGTCCGGCCATACGCAGAACAGCATCACCGATCTGGCCAAGCTCGAACGTGAGTTGCTCAATGTGCGCCAGCAGTCGTGTGCACGCGATAACGAGGAGCTGGAGCTCGGTGTGCGCTGCATCGCGGCTGGGATTTACGACGACACGGGTCGTCTCGTCGCAGGGCTTTCCCTGTCCGCGCCGGCGGATCGTCTGCAGGACTCGTGGCTCGGGCAGTTGAGCCAGACTGCGCTGGTGATTTCGGAGTCGCTCGGCTACCGGCCGCAGCCGCAACCGGGCGGCGCACAGGCACAGCACGCCTGACCTTTCGGATCCAGTCTGATCCCGGCCCGGACGAACCGGCAGCGCCAATGAAAAGCCCCGCAGATGCGGGGCCTTTTTACGACCTTGCCAACCCGGGAAGAGAACGACGCAATCAGGTGCCCGCGCCGCCGGCGTCCGCGCTGGTGATATGCGCTTCGCCGCCGTTATCGATCCAGGTCCGCAGACGCGTTGCGTCCGCAAAACGCGAATACTTGCCCGACGAATCGAGCAGCACCATGATCATCGGACGGCCATTGATGGTGGCCTGCATCACGAGGCACTCGCCGGCTTCATTGATGAAGCCCGTTTTCTGCAGACCGATATCCCATGACGGGTTACGTACCAGCGCGTTCGTGCTGTTGTACGCGAGCGACCGCTTGCCGGTGAACACCTCGTAGCTGCGATCGGTCGAGAAGTGACGGATCATCGGGTATTGATACGCTGCGTTCACCATCTTCACGAGGTCACGTGCGCTCGACACGTTCTGGCTCGTAAGGCCGGTCGAGTTCTCGAAGTGCGTGTCGTTCATGCCCAGCGCCTTCGCCTTGGCATTCATCGCAGCGAGGAAAGCCGGACGACCGCCCGGGATGTAACGCGACAGCGCCGCCGCCGCGCGGTTCTCCGACGCCATCAGCGCGATGTGCAGCATGTCTTCACGCGACAGCACGGAACCGACCGCCAGACGCGAGCGCGTGTTCTTCTCGTAATCGCGATCTTCGTCCGTAACTTCGATCTGCTCGGTCATCGGCGCTTTCGAATCGAGCACCACCATCGCGGTCATCAGCTTCGTGATCGACGCGATCGGCACGACGGCGCGCGAGTTCTTGTCGAACAGCGGCTCGGACGAATTCTGGTCGACCACATACGCGACGCTCGAACGGAGCATCAGCGCGTCGGGGGTTTCGTGCAGACCGAATGCCTGACCGACGGTTTGCTGGCGCGGCTCGAAAGCCACCTGACGCACGCCCGAATGATGGCGACCGTTCATCGAGTACGAAACGCGCCGCTTCTTCGACGTGGCGCGCGGCGCGTCATCATCAGGTTTCGCGGCGACGACGGTCGCAGCCGTTTTTCTGGATTTGGTCGCTTTTGCCGGTTTGGCAGGCGCGGTGTCGGTGGCAGTGGCTGACGCGGCAAACGCGTCAGCAGGCACAGCGAACGCCGCCGTGATGACCAGCGAGGCGGCCACCGAGAGAGCGGTGCTGATAGCCGCGCCGTGGATCACTTTTAGCGACGAAAACATGTCGGTTTTCATTGGTGTTCTATATGGAGCGGCAAGAGTTGTCCGCAAGTGTAGTAAAACCACGAAAAATTAGCAATATTAAGCACTTAAAGGCCCTCCTTAAACCGGCTTGTCAGGTCCGATTGTAGAAAGCCAATAAATATGGCGCGTCCGATCAAGAAAAATGATCGGACGCGCCAGACAGTCTGTTGTGACGCGCGGCGCCCGGGATCCGTGCCCTTCTACCAGCATAACGGCAATTCCGCAGCAAGCTTGATGAGGGGAAACACGGCCCGCGCGGCGACGCGGCGCGGACGCCCGCATAAGCCAAGGATTTGCCCTTACTCCACGCGAGGCGTGGCGACTCGCGCACCGCCGCATTTTTGTTAAGCGCGCGCTGTAAAAACCGGCGCCGCGCGTTCGACCGCAATGATCTTTTAACGTTCCGTGACAGATTTCGGTTTACCGCAGGGTCAGCGATTTTGCCATCGATTGTCAGTCTTTGCTGACCGCCGCCCGGCCGCCCGCAGCCTGCCTGACAGCGTTACCGGACGCACCGCCACGGTGCAAGTGATTTTCTGACGGCTTCACACGAATGTCATACGCACTTCATAACCTTTTGTTTTATCGAGAAATTCTCGATATTGTGCAGCGCACAAAAAACGCTTGACTTTCGAGATGGCTGTCCTAAAATGGGAACCATTGCTGCGACGCACAAAAGACTGTTGCCAGTGCGTGTCGACAGCTTTGCCGGTTGTATTAACCCAACGCGGTCCGCGTTTAGACGGACCGCTTTCCAGGAGCGTAAACATGACCCTGCTGACCCCTGAGCAATTCGCCGCAGCACAAAAGGCCAACCTCGAAACGCTGTTCGGCCTCACCGCCAAGGCTTTTGAAGGCGTGGAAAAGCTCGTCGAACTGAACCTGCAAGTCGTGAAATCGACGCTTGCAGAAAGCCAGGAAAATGCACAACGGGCGCTGTCGGTGAAGGATGCGCAGGAACTCCTCGCACTGCAAGCCAGCCTCGCCCAGCCGGTCGCCGAAAAGGCACTGTCGTATGGCCGTCACGTGTATGAAATCGCCTCGGCTACGCAGGCTGAATTTGCCCGCGTCGCAGAAGCCCAGTATGAAGAACAGAACCGCAAGGTGCAGTCGCTCGTCGAAAACGTCGCGAAGAACGCACCGGCTGGTTCGGAAACCGCCGTCGCCGTGATCAAGTCGGCCATCACCGCCGCCAACACGACGTACGAAACGGTTCACAAGGCAACGAAGCAGGCTGTCGAAATCGCTGAAAGCAACTTCAATGCAGCCGCTACGGCCGCATCGAAGGCTGCCTCGCAAGCTGCAGCGCAGGCATCGCGTACGACCAAGAAGGCGACTGTCTAAGGTTTTACTGGACGTCGGCAGCCTGTAGTACCTTGGGCGAATAGATCGAGGTAGTCGATCAAGCTGGTGTATCACGCAACAGCGCCCGGCAGCCCGCCGTGTTCCACGGTGGGCTGCCGGGCCCGACGCTCCGATACGTTCGAACAGTGCGTATCGTTTCCCCGGCCACCGCCGGGTTTTTTTTGGGGCGCCGGTATTGCCGCGGACCTTGAACAGCCGAAAAAAACGGCGCGCCCCGTAAAGGGCGCGCCGTTTTTCTTTGGCCTGACAAGACCGCGAAACGTTACTTCTTTTTCTGTGGCGGCAAATCCGTACAGACGCCTTCATACAATTCAGCCGCCATACCGATCGACTCGCCGAGCGTCGGATGCGGATGGATCGTCTTGCCGATATCCGCTGCGTCCGCGCCCATTTCGATCGCGAGGCACACTTCGCTGATCAGGTCGCCGGCGTTCAGCCCGACGATCCCGCCGCCGATCACGCGATGCGTTTCATGGTCGAAGATCAGCTTCGTAAAGCCTTCGTCGCGACCGTTGGCAATCGCGCGGCCCGATGCGGCCCACGGGAACACCGCCTTGCCGTACTTAATGCCTTCGGCCTTGCACTGGTCTTCGGTCTTGCCGGCCCACGCCACTTCCGGATCGGTGAACGCGACGGACGGAATCTGCAGCGCGTCGAAGTACGCCTTTTCGCCGTGCGCGGCTTCGGCTGCGACATGACCTTCGTGCACAGCCTTGTGCGCGAGCATCGGCTGGCAGGCAATGTCGCCGATCGCGAAGATGTGTGGCACGTTGGTGCGCATCTGCTTGTCGACTTCGATGAAGCCGCGATCCGTCACGGCAACACCGGCGTTTTCTGCGCCGATCTTCCTGCCGTTCGGGCTGCGGCCTACCGCGACGAGCACGAGGTCGTAGCGCTGCGGTTCAGCCGGTGCCTGCTCGCCTTCGAACGAAACGTAGATGCCATCGTCCTTCGCAACGGCCGCCGTTGTTTTCGTCTTCAGCATCAGGCTGGCGAAGCGCTTGCCGCTGTACTTCTCCCAGACCTTCACGAGATCGCGGTCGGCGCCCAGCATCAGGCCGTCGAGCATTTCAACGACGTCGATCTGCGAACCGAGCGCCGCGTACACCGTCGCCATTTCGAGGCCGATGATGCCGCCACCGATCACGAGCATGCGCTGCGGAATCTGCGTCAGTTCGAGCGCGCCGGTTGAGTCGATCACGCGCGGATCTTCCGGGATGAACGGCAGCTTCATCGCCTGCGAGCCGGCAGCAATAATGGCGTGCTTGAACCTGACGACCTTCTTGCCGCTGTCGGTCTGCACTTCCATGTGATGCGGATCGACGAACGCGCCGACGCCGGTCACGACTTCGACCTTGCGCATCTTCGCCATGCCGGCGAGACCGCCGGTCAGCTTCTTGACGACGCCTGACTTGAAGTCACGCAGCTTGTCGAGATCGATCTGCGGCTTGCCGAACGTGATGCCGTGCGCACTGAGCGCTTCGGCTTCGTCGAGGACGAGCGCCGTGTGCAGCAGCGCCTTCGACGGGATGCAGCCGACGTTCAGACACACGCCGCCAAGCGTTGCATAGCGTTCGACGAGCACCGTCTTCATGCCGAGATCGGCCGAGCGGAACGCGGCGGAATAGCCGCCAGGACCCGAGCCGAGCACGAGCATGTCGCACTCGATGTCGGCGTTGCCGGAGAAGCTGCCAGCCTGTGGCGCGGCGGCGGGCGCGGCGGCGGGTTTGGCGGCTGCAGGAGCCGCGACTTTCTCAGGTTCTCTGGCGGCCTCTTTAGGCGCTTCTTTAGCCGAACCGGCGTCGGCCGATTCGACGATAGCGATGACGGTACCCTGGGAGACCTTGTCACCGGCTTTGACCTTGACTTCCTTGACGGTGCCGGCGGTATCGCTGGGCACCTCGATGGAAGCCTTGTCGGATTCGAGCGTCATGAGTGCCTGCTCGACCTCGATGGTGTCGCCGGGCTTGATATTGACTTCGATGACATCGACGTCCTTGAAATCGCCGATGTCCGGCACCTTCACTTCGACGAGACTCATTAGTGTCCCCTTCTCTTATTGACCGTGTTGACGAAGGAAAACCTGCCGGCTTACTGCGCGAAAGGTGCGACAACATGAGCGAGACACCCTTTGCCGTCCGCCCAAGGACGCGCCTTTCTTTTGCCTGCTTTTCTTTGGAAGACGCCCCGAAGGAAGTCCCATGGGACAAAGAAAAGCAGGTGCTGCCCCGCACAGGGGCGACGCTAGCAGACCGGCAAGAAAGCAGGTTTAGCGAGAGACGTGGATCACAGATGGACCAGACCCACGTCGCGCTCCAGCGTCAAAATCAAAGAATCACACGCCGAAAATCGGCAAGAACCGCAGCGAGATACGCATTAAACCGGGCGGCTTCGGCGCCATCGATGACCCGATGGTCGTACGACAGCGACAGCGGCAACGTCAGCCGCGGAACAAACTGCTTCCCATCCCAGACCGGCTTCATCGCACCGCGCGACAACCCAAGAATCGCGACTTCAGGCGCGTTGATGATGGGCGTGAAATTCGTCCCACCAATCCCGCCCAACGACGAAATCGAGAAGCAGCCGCCTTGCATCTGATCCGGCTTCAGCTTGCCTTCACGCGCGGCCTTCGACAGATCGGCCATTTCCTTCGCGATATCGACGAGACCCTTCTTGTCCGCATCGCGGATCACGGGCACGACGAGACCATTCGGCGTATCGGCAGCAAAACCGACGTTGTAATACTGCTTGAAGACGAGGTTATCGCCATCGATGCTTGCGTTGAACGTCGGGAATTTCTTCAGCGCGTAGACGACGGCCTTGATCACGAACGCCAGCATCGTGAACTTCACGCCAGCCTTTTCGTGTTCCTTGTTCAGTTGCACGCGCAGCGCTTCGAGCTCGGTGATATCCGCTTCGTCGTTGTTCGTGACGTGCGGAATCATGACCCAGTTGCGATGCAGGTTCGCGCCCGAAATCTTCTTGATGCGCGACAGCGGCTTCGGATCGATCGGACCGAACTTCGCGAAATCGACCTTCGGCCACGGCAGCAGGTTCAGCTCGCCCCCGCCTGCGGCAGCCGGCGCACCCGCCGCCGGCGCAGCGCGCTGGCCGGTCATCACGCCCTTCACGAACGCGGTGACGTCGTCCTGCGTGATACGTCCCTTCGGGCCCGTACCCTGCACACGCCCAACCTCGACGCCCAGTTCGCGCGCGAACTTGCGCACCGAAGGCGACGCGTGGCTCGCGCGCACGCCGCCTTCGCCAGCCTGAATGACCGGTGCCTGAGCGAGCACAGACGGCGAAGCCGGTGCCGGCGCGGGCGCCTGCGGCGCATCGGACGGCTTCTCGATTTCCTGTTTCGGCGCAGTCGCAGCCGGTGCGGCCGCGGCGCCACCTTCCGTCTCGAGCAGCACGATCACCGAGCCTTCCGACACGTTGTCGCCTACCTTGACCTTCACTTCCTTCACGATACCGGCCGCGGTGCTCGGCACGTCCATCGTCGCCTTGTCGGATTCCAGCGTGACGAGCGACTGTTCCTTCTCGACGCGATCGCCGACCTTGACCGCGACTTCGATGACAGGGATGTCCTTGTAATCACCGATGTCCGGGACCTTCACTTCCTGCACGCCACCACCTGAAGCGGCCGGCGCCGGCGCGGCAGCCCTGGAGGCCGCCGGTGCCGCGGCCGGCGCAGCTTCCTTCGCCGGCGCAGGCTTCTCAGCCGCCTTCGCACCGCCGCCTCCAGCGTCTTCGAGCACGACGATCAGTGTGCCTTCGGACACGTTGTCGCCGACCTTGACCCTCACTTCCTTGACGACGCCGGCGGCCGAGCTCGGCACATCCATCGTTGCCTTGTCGGATTCGAGCGTGACGAGCGACTGCTCCTTTTCGACGGTGTCACCCGCCTTCACCAGCACCTCGATCACAGGAATGTCCTTGTAATCGCCGATGTCCGGCACCTTGACTTCGATCGCTTGACTCATTGTTAGTGTCTCCTGGGCCGCGCACGCTTCCCCGCCCTTCAGGCCGGAAAGCGCACGGATGGCACTCGGGGGCGATGCCTTAGACGGTCATCGGGTTGGGTTTAGCGGGATCAAGGTTGTATTTCTTGAGGGCATCGGCCACAACCTTGCGCTCAATCGTACCCTCATCGGCGAGCGCATTCAGCGCAGCGACGGTGACCCAGTAGCGGTCGATTTCGAAGAAGTGACGCAGCTTCTCACGCGTATCCGAACGGCCGAAGCCATCGGTACCGAGCACGACGAAGCGCTGCGGCACGAAGGCGCGGATCTGTTCGGTCAGCGCGCGGATGTAGTCGGTCGAAGCGATGACCGGGCCCGGCGCATCCTTCAGCAGCTTCTCGACGTGCGAGACCTTCTTCTCTTCGGTCGGATGCAGCAGGTTCCAGCGCTGGACTTCGTGGCCTTCGCGCGCGAGTTCGGTGAAGCTCGGTACGCTCCACAGGTCGGCCGCGACGCCCCAGTCGTTCTTCAGCAGGTCGGCAGCAGCGATCACTTCGTTGAAGATCGTGCCTGCGCCCATCAGCTGAACGCGCGGCGCCTTTTTGTCGGCTTCGGCCTTCCTGAAGGAGTACATGCCCTTGATGATGTCGGCCGCTACAGCATCGCCCTGCGGAATCGCAGGATGCTCGTAGTTTTCGTTCATCACGGTGATGTAGTAGTACACGTCTTCCTGGTCCTGCACCATGCGGCGCAGACCGTCCTGCATGATGACCGCCAGTTCGTAACCGAACGTCGGGTCATAGCTCACGCAGTTCGGCACCGAAGCCGCCCACATCAGCGAGTGACCGTCTTCGTGCTGCAGACCTTCGCCGTTGAGCGTCGTGCGGCCAGCCGTGCCGCCCAGCAGGAAGCCGCGTGCGCGCATGTCGCCCGCTGCCCACGCCAGATCGCCGATCCGCTGGAAGCCGAACATCGAATAGAAGATGTAGAACGGGATCATGATCTCGCCGTGCGTCGAGTACGACGTCGCGGCTGCGATCCAGTCACACATCCCGCCTGCCTCGTTGATCCCTTCCTGCAGGATCTGGCCGGTTTCCGATTCACGGTAGAACATCAGCTGGTCGGAATCTTCCGGCACGTACTTCTGGCCGTCCTGATTCCAGATACCGATCTGACGGAAGAGACCTTCCATACCGAACGTACGCGATTCGTCCGGCACGATCGGCACGACGCGTTTGCCCAGCGCCTTGTCCTTCAGCAGGATGTTCAGGATCCGCACGAACGCCATCGTCGTGGAGATCTCGCGGCCTTCGCCCGTGCCCTTCAAGAGCGGCTCGAACACGTTCAGTTCCGGCACCGGCAGCGATTCGGCCTTCTGACGACGCGCCGGCAGGTAACCGCCCAGGTCCTGGCGGCGGCTGCGCATGTACTCGAGTTCCTTCGAGCCTTCCTCGAACTTGAGGTACGGCACGTTGACGAGTTCGTCGTCGGCGATCGGCAGACGGAACTGGTCGCGGAATTTCTTCAGCTGGTCCACCTGCATCTTCTTCTGCTGGTGGGTGATGTTCATCGCCTGGCCGGCTTCGCCCATCCCGTAGCCCTTGATCGTCTTCGCGAGGATGACGGTCGGATGGCCCTTCGAATTCGACGCTTCGTGGAATGCCGCGTAGATCTTGTGCGGATCGTGGCCGCCACGGTTCAGGTTCCAGATGTCTTCATCGGACCAGTCGGCAACCAGCGCCTTCAGTTCCGGCGTGTTGAAGAAATGCTCGCGAACGTACGCGCCCGATTCCGACTTGTACGTCTGATATTCGCCGTCGACGACGTCCATCATCCGGCGCATCAGTATGCCCGACTTGTCGCGCTGGAAGAGCGCATCCCAGCGGCTGCCCCAGATGACCTTGATGACATTCCAGCCGGCGCCACGGAATTCGCTTTCGAGTTCCTGGATGATCTTGCCGTTGCCGCGCACCGGGCCGTCGAGACGCTGCAGGTTGCAGTTGATCACGAACACCAGGTTGTCGAGACGTTCGCGGCCGGCCATGCCAATCGCGCCGAGCGATTCCGGTTCATCGGTTTCGCCGTCGCCGAGGAATGCCCACACCTTGCGACCGTCGGTCTTCGCCACGCCGCGCGCCTGCAGGTACTTCATGAAGCGCGCCTGATAGATCGCCATGATCGGGCCGAGGCCCATCGAGACGGTCGGGAACTGCCAGAAATCCGGCATCAGCCATGGGTGCGGGTAGGACGAGATGCCCTCGCCGCCCACTTCCTGACGGAAGTTATCGAGCTGGTTCTCAGTCAGACGGCCGAGCAGGAACGCGCGCGAGTACACACCCGGCGACGAATGGCCCTGCACGAAGATGAGATCACCACCGTGTTGATCAGACGGCGCGCGCCAGAAATGGTTGTAGCCCACGTCATACAGCGTGGCAGCCGATGCGAACGACGCGATATGGCCGCCGACGTTCGTATGCTTGCCCGCACGCAGCACCATCGCGATGGCGTTCCAGCGCGTGTACGAGCGGATGCGGTGTTCGAGATCCTGGTCGCCCGGGATCTGCACCTGGTTTCCGACGGGGATCGTGTTGATGTACGGAGTGTTTGCCGAGAACGGCAGATGTTCGCCGTGCACACGGGCGAATTCGATCTGTTTTTCGATCAGATAGTGAGCGCGGTCCGGACCGACCGCAGAAATCACGCCATCCAGCGCTTCCAGCCATTCGCCGGTTTCCTGGGGATCGTCGTCTTTTTCGGCGGCGACATATTTCATCACTTCGTCGGGTACAGCGGACATGCTCGTCTCCTGAATATAAGGAACGCTCTTTGAACAGACGACGCGGACGAAGCCCGACCGCGGCAGCTTTCCGGCGATTGTAATAAGGCGTCAGACCTCTCTGCAACTAAAATTTCGAATTGCGAGATCATTTCTCATAATGCGGAAAATTGTTGCGACGCACACTGAATTCACTGGCTTGTCGCGGATACGTCGGCTAGTTTGCTCCGATTAGAGCCAGTTTCGACCGTTTTTTGCGTGATTTCGCGAAGACGCGCTGCGCTACAATGCCACGCATGTTGACCGAACGCCTTTTCGCACGCTCGGCGCGACCGTCCGGCTCGCCGGCGGACACGCCGCCGTCCCGCTGGCACCATGGACCATGGTGGTCGAACTCCTATTTGCTGACGCCGCTGCTCTCGATCCTGGTGTTTCTGGTCGTCATGAGCCTGATCCTCTGGAGTCTCAACCGCCGCGAGCAGCAGACCCAGGAAGACACGCTCTACCGTAACGTGGCGTGGGCGCAGCAGCAGATCCGGCTTTCCATGACGGGTGCGCAGGAACAGGTGCAGGCGCTGGCACGCGATCTCGCCGCCGGCCACGCCGATCCGCATTCGTTCCAGGTGTCTACCACGGACATCATGCAGGGGCATCCCGAAATCCTCTACATGAACTGGTACACGAGCCAGCAGCAGCCGCGCTGGCCCAATACCGCGCTGCCGGTGTTCGGACAGCGTCTCGCCAAACCCAGCGACAACCAGATGGACGAGGCCGTGAAGGCCGCCTTCGCCGAAGCGCGCGACACGCGCCGCCAGGTCTATTCGCCGCTGATCTACGACGATCTTGGCAACGGCTACATCACATTGCAGACGCCGGTGTTCCGTGAACGGGAGTTTCTCGGCACGATCGCCGGGGTGTTTTCAGTCGAAGGCATCCTCAAGCACGACATCCCGCCTGAGCTCTCCGCGAAGTACAAGATCTCGATCATCGATGTGAACAACCGCGAGCTGGCCACGACGTCGACGCGTCCGCGCCTGCCGCGCGACGCGTTCTACGACCTGCCGCTCGATCCGCCCGGCCAGGGCGTCTCGGTGCGCGTGTACGCGTATCCGCAGATGACCAACTTCACGAACAACACGCTCGTCTGGCTCGTCGCCGGGCTGTCGTGTTTCGTGCTGTGGAGCCTGTGGAGCCTGTGGAAGCACACGCGCCAGCGCTTCGAGGCACAGCAGGCGCTGTACGCCGAAGCGTTCTTCCGTCGCGCGATGGAAAACTCGGTGCTGATCGGTATGCGCGTGCTCGACATGCACGGCCGCATCACGCACGTGAACCCGGCGTTCTGCCGCATGACCGGCTGGGACGAAAGCGACCTCAACGGCAAGACCGCGCCCTTCCCGTACTGGCCGCGCGACGCCTATCCAGAAATGCAGCGTCAGCTCGATATGACGCTGCGTGGCAAGGCGCCGTCGTCCGGATTCGAGCTGCGCGTGCGGCGCAAGGACGGCTCGCTGTTCCACGCGCGGCTCTATGTATCACCGCTGATCGACAGCTCAGGTCGCCAGACGGGCTGGATGTCGTCGATGACCGACATCACCGAACCGAAACGCGCCCGTGAAGAACTCGCGGCCGCGCACGAGCGCTTCACGACCGTGCTCGAAAGCCTCGACGCCGCCGTGTCCGTGCTCGCCGCCGACGAAGCCGAACTGCTGTTCGCGAACCGCTACTACCGGCATCTGTTCGGCATCCGTCCAGACGGCCATCTGGAACTGGCGGGCGCGGGTTTCGACAACGCGCAGGCTTCGTCGGATTCGATCGACATGGTCGATGCCTACGCCGGCCTGCCCGCCGCCGCGCTGACCGAAAGCACCGCCGATGCACAGGAAGTCTATGTGCAAGGCATCCAGAAGTGGTTCGAAGTGCGGCGCCAGTACATTCAGTGGGTGGACGGCCATCTCGCGCAGATGCAGATCGCGACCGACATCACGACACGCAAGCAGGCGCAGGAACTCGCGCGCCAGCAGGACGAGAAACTGCAATTCACGAGCCGGCTGATGACGATGGGCGAAATGGCGTCGTCGCTCGCTCACGAACTGAACCAGCCGCTCGCCGCCATCAATAACTATTGCTCAGGAACCGTAGCACTGGTTAAATCTGGTCGGACAACTCCCGACAACCTTTTACCTGTTCTGGAAAAGACAGCGCAACAGGCTGTGCGGGCCGGCATGATCATCAAGCGGATTCGCGAGTTCGTGAAGCGCAGCGAGCCGAAGCGCCAGGCAACGCGCGTCTCGGACATCGTCGCGGATGCGGTCGGTCTGGCCGAAATCGAGGCGCGCAAGCGCCGGATCCGGATCATCACCGACATGCGTTCGCGGCTGCCCGTGATCTACGTCGATCCGGTACTGATCGAACAGGTGCTCGTGAACCTGCTGAAGAACGCCGCCGAAGCGATGCATGATGCACGACCGAACGCCGTCGATCCGGTGATCCGCGTTGTCGTCCGGATGGAGAACGGCTTTGTCAGTATCAGCGTCGTCGATCAGGGTCCGGGCGTCGATGAAGGGACAGCCGAGCGCCTCTTTGAACCGTTTTACAGTACGAAGTCCGATGGCATGGGAATGGGGCTCAACATCTGCCGTTCCATTATCGAATCCCATCGCGGCCGCCTGTGGGTGGTGAACAACGTCGAATCTGACGGCCACATCACAGGTGCTACGTTCCATTGCAGTCTGCCTATTGGAGAGCCCGACGGCCCGAGCAACGGCGGGTCAGAGGCGCCGACACCACAAACCGTTACGGGAGAGACATGAACACCCCAGTCACCACACAGGAAACCGTCTTTGTCGTCGACGATGACGAGGCCGTGCGAGATTCACTGCGCTGGCTGCTGGAGGCGAACGGTTATCGCGTGCAGTGCTTCTCCAGCGCGGAGCAGTTCGTCGACGCCTACCAGCCCGCCCAGCACGCGGGCCAGATCGCGTGCCTGATTCTCGACGTGCGGATGCAGGGCATGAGCGGTCTCGAGTTGCAGGAACGCCTGATCGCCGACAACGCGTCGCTGCCGATCATCTTCGTCACGGGTCACGGCGACGTGCCGATGGCTGTGTCGACGATGAAAAAAGGCGCGATGGACTTCATCGAAAAACCGTTCGACGAAGCCGAACTGCGCAAGCTGGTCGAGCGCATGCTCGACAAGGCGCGCAGCGAAAGCAGCAGCGTCCAGCAGCAACGCGCAGCGGCCGAACGTCTCGGCAAGCTGACGGCGCGTGAACATCAGGTGCTGGAGCGGATCATCGCCGGCCGCCTGAACAAGCAGATCGCCGACGACCTCGGCATCAGCATCAAGACCGTCGAAGCGCACCGCGCGAACATCATGGAAAAGCTTAACGTCAATACGGTCGCCGACCTGTTGCGACTCGCACTGTCGAACAAGCCGCAACAAGCGCAGTAACGCCCGCCTCATCACCATGCTGGCCGGACCCAAACGGTCCGGTCAGCATGCGTTTCCCCAACGCCCCGCCGGCGTACCTGTGCATCGTCGTTCCGGTGCAGGATTGCAAGTACTTCTATTGATCACGCCTGGGACCCGCGTCGCGCATGCGATGGCATGACTCACAGGGACATTGTTTCGTGCATCGGCGCAATGCGTTCAATAGTGCACAAAACGTGAATCGTAACGTTTCATCATAGACATTGACAGCCCTTGCTTTGCCCCTTAATTTAGGTATCACCGCATATCAGGAACGTGCAGATGCCCGATGATCGCGAGTCCGAGATTTCATGCACGTCACACGCGATATGGCAACGGGCGGCAGTTCATGCATCGCGCAAGACCCACCTCGCGGACATGACGGAACCCATGCACCCGCACCTCGCCGGGTTATCGATCTCGCTTGCCACCAGCTTCTTCAATTCCTTGCGCGATGGCACTGCAGCATTCGCTGCGGGCAGTCCATGCGCGCATCACGCAGCCGGGAGGACTTCATCGTGAAACGATCCGGAGCACACAAGCCACGTGTGCTGCTTCTCTGTGCCGCGCTCGCTGGCGCGCCGCTGTTCATCGGCGTCGCTACGCCCACCGTTGCCTATGCGCAAAGCCCCGCGAAGGTTTCGAACCAGCAGCTGGACTCGCTGACCGCGCCCATTGCGCTCTACCCGGACGCCCTGCTCGCGCAGGTGCTGATGGCCGCCACATTCCCGCAGGACGTAGAAGCCGCCGCAGCCTGGTCGAAGTCGAATCCGAACCTCAAGGGCGACGATGCCGTGAAGGCGGTCGCGCCGCAACCGTGGGACCCGAGCGTGCAATCGCTTGTCGCGTTCCCTCAGGTGCTCGCCACGATGGCGTCGAAGCCGGACTGGGTCACGCAACTCGGCAACGCATTTCTCGCCCAGCCGAACGACGTGATGGACTCCGTGCAGCGGCTGCGCAAGCAGGCGCAGCAGGCAGGCAACCTGAAATCGAGCGAACAGCAAAAGGTGGTCGTCGAACAGAGCACGATCCAGATCGTGCCGGCGAATCCGCAGGTCGTGTACGTGCCGACCTATAACCCCACGGTCGTCTACGGAGCGTGGCCCTATCCCGCGTATCCGCCCGTGTATGTTCCACCGCCGCCCGGCTATGCGATCGCGACCGGCCTCGCCGCGGGCCTTGCGTTCGGCGCCGGCGTCGCGGTCGCGAACTCGCTGTGGGGCGGGTTCAACTGGAACAATCACAGCGTCAACATTAACGTCAACCAGTACAACAACATCAACGTCAACAGGCAGCTCAACGTCAATAGCAGCACGACGAACTGGAATCGCAACGCCAACGTCAACCGCAACACCAATGTCAGCAACAATCTGAGCAGCACGCAGCGCGATGCCTACCGTGGACGCGACAACAGCAGCGCGCGTGCGCAGGCGCAGCAGACGTTGCAGAATCGTACCGGCCAGAACATGAGCGGCACGGCCAGCCAGCGCGTGCAGGGCATCCAGCAGGGCGGTGCAAATGCCAATAACGTGCGCAACAACGCGCAGAACGTGAACCGCGACAACGCGCTGCGCGGTGCCGGCAACGGCAGTGCCGCGCAGCAGGACGCACAACGCGGGCAAGCGAGCCGCCAGTCGCAGGCAAGCGCGGGCGGCGGATTGGGGTCAGGCGGCGGCGGTCAGCAACGCAGCGGTGGATTCGGCGCCGGTGGCGGCGGTCAACAGGCCAGCGGCAGGCCCGGCGCAGGCGGCGGTCAACAGGCCAGCGGTGGGCTCGGCGCAGGCGGCGGCGGTCAACAGCGCGGCGGCGGACTGGGTGGCGGCGGTGGTGGCGGACTGGGCGGTGGCGGCGGCGGTCAGCGCCACTTTGGCCGTCAACGTTGAACGATCACAAAGGAGCCGCTAATGATTCGCTTTCCTGCACTTCGCGCACGCCGCGTCCGCGCCGTAGCGCTCGCCATCACACTCAGCACTGTCGGCACGGCGGGCACGTTGCTCGCGGTGCTGGTCCTGTTGCTCGGCACCACGGCCGCCCACGCGCAGGTCGTTTATCCGACACCTGATGCCGCTGCCAACGCATTTGCCGATGCACTCTCCCGCAACGATCACGATGCGATGAAGCGTGTACTCGGCAACGATTTCACGCGTTTCATCCCGACGAAAGATATAGGCGAAGACGATATCTATGCGTTTCTCGGCGAATGGTCGCAGGGACACCAGATCGTCAACGATCCGGCGCCGCTTAACGGGCACCCCAGCGCGCATCTCGGGGTCGGCACAAGCGGCTGGACCTTGCCCATTCCGCTCGTGCAGACTTCGCACGGCTGGCGTTTCGATCCTGTCGCCGCCGGGGACGAAATCCTGACGCGCCGCATCGGCCGCAACGAACGCGCGGCGATGATGACTTCGCTTGCCTATCTCGATGCGCAGAACGACTACAACAAGCTGACCCAGCACTATGCCCAGCACATCGTCAGCACGCCAGGCCAGCGCGACGGCCTGTACTGGCCTACTGCGCCAGGCGAAGCGGAAAGCCCGCTCGGTCCACTCGCGGCAGCGATGCCGCACGGCGCCACCGTGACGAAGGAGGGTTATCACGGTTATCACTATCGGATTCTGACCGCGCAGGGCGCACACGCAAAAGGTGGCGCGCAGAACTATGTGCAGGACGGCACGCTGACGAAGGGTTTTGGCCTCGTCGCGTGGCCAGTCGAATATGGCAAGACGGGTGTGATGAGCTTCATCGTCAACCAGGACGGCCAGCTGTATCAGAAGAACCTCGGCCCGCAGACGACGCGCGCCGCAGCGTCGGTCAAGTCGTTCGATCCTGATCCGTCCTGGCAGGCAGTCCAGCCCTGAGCGTCCAGTCCGGCGGGCCTCGACGGTATAATGTGAGACTTCGCAGCGGCGCAGATCCTGCGCCGCGCGCTTTTTGTCACGTCGCCTGTACGTGCCCGAAAGCGTTACGACGCGCACACGTCTCACGCATCGCGCGCCGCGCATCCCGAACTGCCCACTCTCGACCGACCATGACAGCCACCCTCATCGACGGCAACGCCCTCTCCCGTACTCTTCGCGCCGACGTCGCCACGCGCGCTGCCGCCCTCTCCGCCCGTGGTCATCAACCGGGTCTTGCTGTTGTGCTCGTCGGCGACAATCCCGCGAGCGAAGTCTATGTGCGCAACAAGGTGAAGGCGTGCCAGGACAATGGCCTCTTCTCTTCGTATGACCGCTATCCGGCATCGCTGTCCGAAGCGGATCTGCTGGCGCGCATCGACGAACTGAACCACGATCCGAAGATTCACGGCATCCTGGTCCAGTTGCCGCTCCCGCCGCATATCGACAGCCATAAGGTCATCGAAGCGATCGCGCCGGAGAAGGACGTCGACGGCTTTCACGTCGCCAACGCGGGCGCGCTGATGACCGGCAAGCCGCTGTTCCGTCCGTGCACGCCTTATGGCGTGATGAAAATGTTCGAAGCGCACGGCATCGCGTTGAAGGGCGCGGAAGCGGTGGTCATCGGCCGCTCGAATATCGTCGGCAAACCGATGGCGCTGCTGCTGCTCGAAGCGGGCGCGACCGTCACGATCTGTCACAGCAAGACACGCGATCTCGCTCTTCACACGCGCAACGCCGACGTGGTTGTCGCGGCAACAGGTATGCGCAACATCCTGACGGCGGATATGGTGAAACCGGGCGCAGCCGTCATCGACGTCGGCATGAATCGCGATGAGACCGGCAAGTTGTGCGGTGACGTCGATTTCGCGGGCGTCAAGGAAGTGGCCGGCTACATCACGCCGGTGCCAGGCGGCGTAGGTCCGATGACGATCACGATGCTGCTCGTCAACACGATCGAAGCCGCTGAGCGCGCTGCAAACGCAAACGCCGCGTAAAACGTGAACTGCGCCGGGCGGCTCAACTTCTGATAATTTGCTTCCTGACGGTTGGAAACGGCGTCTCCCGCCCCAATAACCTGATTGACGGGCGCGGGACGCGTTGCCGCGCACGCCCGCGCGTTGCCCCTTTTTGATCCGCGACAGACAGGAAGCCTTATGTCATCTACGTCAGCCACCACCCGCCCGAACGCGGACAATCCGCTCCTCGATTTCACCGATCTGCCGCGCTTTGGCGAAATCCGCCCCGAACACGTCACGCCTGCCCTCGATGTATTGCTCGCCGACGCGAATGCTGCCGTCGAACGCGCGAGCGCGCCTGTCACGCCGGCTTCGTGGGCCGACGTCGTCGAGCCCGTCGAACGCGCGACCGAACCGCTGTCGCGAGCCTGGGGCGTGATCGGCCATCTGAACGCGGTTGCCGATACGCCGGAACTGCGTGCCGTCTACGGCGAAAATCTGCCGCGCGTGACCGAGTTCTGGTCGAGCGTCGGCCAGAATCTCGCGCTCTACGAGAAGTACAAGGCGCTCAACGCCAGCGCCGACTTCGCCTCGCTGACAGGCGAGCGCAAAAAAATTCTCGGCAACGCGTTGCGCGATTTCCGTCTGTCGGGCGCCGAGTTGCCGGAAGACCAGAAGCCGCGTTTTGCAGAATTGCAGGAGCGTCAGGCCGGGCTCTCGAAATCGTTCTCCGATCACGTGCTCGACGCGACGAATGCGTACGCCTATATCGCAACAACAGAAGCGGAACTGGCCGGCCTGCCGGATGACGTCGTCGAAGGCGCGCGCGAAGCGGCGCAACGTGACAGCAAGGAAGGCTGGAAATTCACGCTGCACTTCCCGTCGTATTTCCCGGTGATGCAGTACTCGGAAAACCGTGCGATGCGCGAGACGATGTATCGCGCGTATGCAACCCGTGCGTCGGAACTGGGTGCCGCGTACGGCAACGGCAAAGCCGAGTGGGACAACACCGCGGTCCTCGCCGAAGAACTGAAAGTACGCGAAGAAGAAGCGAAGATGCTCGGCTTCATGAACTTCGCTGAAGTATCGCTGGCGCCAAAGATGGCCGAATCGCCCGCCCAGGTGATGACGTTCCTCGAAGATCTGGCGACGCGTGCGCGTCCGCATGCGGAGCAGGACTGGAAGGAACTGCGCGAATTCGCTGCAAGCGAACTCGGCCTCGCCGACATCCAGCCCTGGGATATGACCTTTGCCGGCGAACGCCTGCGTCAGAAGCGCTATTCGTTCTCTGAAAACGAAGTCAAACAGTACTTCCCGGAAGACGCCGTGTTGAAAGGCCTTTTCAAGGTCACAGAGACGCTCTTCGGCGTGCGCATCCGTCGCGACGAAGCTGCGACGTGGCATCCGGACGTGCGTTTTTTCCGTGTGGAGAATCAGGACGGTGCGCTCGTCGCGCAGTTCTATCTCGATCTGTACGCGCGCGAAGGCAAGCGCGGCGGCGCATGGATGGACGATGCGCGTACGCGTCGCAAGCGCGCCGAAGGCGGCGTGCAGACGCCCGTCGCGTATCTCACGTGCAACTTCTCGGCGCCGGTGGGTGGCAAGCCAGCATGCTTCACGCACGATGAGGTGATCACGTTGTTCCACGAGTTCGGGCACGGGCTGCACCACATGCTGACACGCGTCGACGAACTGGGCGTGTCCGGCATCAACGGCGTCGAATGGGACGCGGTCGAATTGCCGTCGCAGTTCATGGAAAACTTCTGCTGGGAGTGGGACGTGCTAAGCGACATGACCTCGCATGTCGAGACCGCTGCCCCGCTACCGCGCCCGCTGTACGACAAGATGCTTGCCGCGAAGAATTTCCAGAGCGGCCTCGGCACATTGCGGCAGATCGTGTTCTCGATGTTCGATATGTCGCTGCATGTGGACTTCGATCCATCCGGAGAGAAAAGCGCGAACGATCTTGCACGTGAGATCAATGAGCGTTTCCATGTGATTCCGCAGGCGTCGTTCTCGCGCTGGCCGAATACGTTCAGCCACATCTTCGCGGGTGGGTACGCCGCGGGCTACTACAGCTACAAGTGGGCGGAAGTGTTGTCCGCCGACGCGTACGCCGCATTCGAAGAAGCCGCGCAGGCGAAGCATGGCAGCGTGCTCGATGTGGCAACCGGCACGCGCTATCGCAAGGAGATTCTCGAAGTGGGCGGCAGCCGGCCTGCAATGGAATCGTTCAAGGCGTTCCGTGGCCGCGAGCCGAATATCGATGCGTTGCTGCGTCATAACGGCATGACGCCTGGCGCTGCGCATTCATAGCGCTGGGTGCCCGATGCCGCAGTGCGTGGTGCTGTGCGCGCCGCCCGCGGCAAGCCACGTGATGTAAAAGAGGCCGGTGATTGCTCACGCAATCACCGGCTTTTCTTTGTTCCGCGGGCGCCTAGCGATGCAGCCTGAAATCGACCGTGGAAGGTCGTCCTTCCAGTGTGAGCGTCGCTTGCGCAGCCGGTGCACGGCTGACTACCTTGCCACGCCGGATCACCGCGAGCCGCGCCGCTCGCAGACGGATCGCCTCGGCCGGATCGCGCGCGTCGAGCATGACCAGATTCGCCTCGCAGCCGGGTTCGATGCCATAGCCTTCCAGACCGAGAATACGCGCCGCGTTGACCGTGACCGCATCGAAGCACGCGCGTATGCCATCCTGGCTGGTCATCTGCGCGACGTGCAGGCCCATATGCGCGACTTCGAGCATGTCGCCAGAACCGAGGCCATACCACGGGTCCATCACACAGTCGTGCCCGAACGCGACATTGATGCCCGCGGCCAGCATCTCCGGCACGCGCGTCATGCCCCGACGCTTCGGATACGTGTCACTGCGGCCCTGCAGGGTGATGTTGATCAACGGATTGGCGATCGCCGCGACGCCCGCTTCGCGCATCAATGGCAGCAGCTTGCTGACGTAGTAGTTGTCCATCGAATGCATCGACGTCAGGTGCGAGCCGGTGACGCGCCCATGCAACCCCAGACGATGTGACTGCGCCGCCAGGGTTTCGATATGACGCGACATCGGATCGTCCGATTCATCGCAATGCATATCGACGCGCAGCCCCTGCTCCGCCGCGTATTCGCACAGGATGCGCACGGACTCCGCGCCATCGGCCATTGTCCGCTCGAAGTGCGGGATACCGCCGACTACATCGACGCCCATCGATATCGCGCGCTTGAGGTTATCGAACGCGCCCGGACTGCGTAGCACGCCGTCCTGCGGGAACGCGACCAGTTGCATGTCCAGATACGACGCGACGCGACGCTTCACTTCGAGCAGCGCTTCGACAGCGAGAAGCCGCGAATCGCAGATGTCGACGTGCGTACGAATAGCCAGCAGCCCGCGTGCGACGGCCCAGTCGCAATATTGCAGCGCGCGCTCGATCAACGCCTCCTGCGTCAGCTGCGGCTTGAGCTCGCCCCAGAGCGCGATGCCCTCCAGCAGGGTGCCCGACGCGTTCACGCGCGGCAAACCGTACGACAGCGTCGCGTCCATATGGAAATGCGAATCGACGAAAGGCGGCGTAACGAGCGATCCCGCTGCGTCGATCTCCTCGGACGCGGTGGCAGCGAGACGTGGCTCTACGGCGAGAATACGACCGGCTTCGATGCCGATATCGACGGGCTCATGGCGCCCCGGGGTATGGCCCGGCAGGACGGCACGGCGAATGATCAGGTCCATCAGCGGCTCCTTTGATTGCCTTCGATTCTATCGACGTCAGAAAGCGTAGGGAACCCGTTTACCCATCTGGACAAGGTCGCCGCTGCTGCAGAACGCGGCGACATCTGGAGCGACTTGGGGACGATATATCGGCCAGACAGTGAAGATGAAGGAACCAGCGTTCAGGTTCTTCAGGATCACCCGGACGTGAGCTGATTGAACGGATTGTGGCGACGCATTGCGTCAATGCGTTCGTTGACCCGCAATGGCCAGAAAACGCCGAAAACAAAAAAACCCGCCGATGCGGGTTTTTGCTGGCGACAGCATCGCCGGACTTGCGCGGCACGTTGAACAAGAAAGCAACGAAGCCTTGTTGGTTGCGGGGGTAGGATTTGAACCTACGACCTTCGGGTTATGAGCCCGACGAGCTGCCAGACTGCTCCACCCCGCGTCAGAGGAAGCGAATTGTACTGGCGCACCCACAGCGCGTCAAACATTCATGCAAATTATTTTGCGTGCTCACAGATCGGCGACCGTTGCGCCTTCGATCTTTCCATCGATGATGTCCGCGCCGTATTGACTTGCGCTGCGCTTCGCCACGCCGAAATCCGAAAACGTCGATTGTCGGGAGAGACGAAATACGCGGCTCGCCTTCGATCCGCTGATCGCGCCCGGCCGGCACACGCGCACTGCGACGTCGTAACCTTCCGCGTTTTTCTTGTGTCCATCGAACTTGTTGAATTCCCGCGAAAAAACGAGGGGATGCACTTCGAAGTCCTTGTAGATGACCGGATAAAAGTCAGCCATGATGCGCCCCTGAAACATGTATGTCGCCCCACTATACGCCGCGCGGCGAAGCGTCCCGGGAATTATTTACCCTGGTGAGGCGCGTCCTTCAGTGCGCCAGGGCGAACGCGTGCCGGACAGCATCCAGGCGCACTCCGCGTTCATGTAAACTCCCGTTCTATCGCGCCCGCTCTCTCCGACACCGAATGAAAATCGCCACCTGGAATGTGAACTCGCTGAAGGTTCGCCAGCAGCATGTGACCGACTGGCTCGAACAGAGTCAGACCGATGTGCTGTGTCTGCAGGAACTTAAGCTGCCCGATGAGAAATTCCCACGCGCCGAGCTCGAAGCCAAAGGGTATCGAAGCTGGTTCGCCGGTCAGAAAACCTATAACGGCGTCGGCATTCTGGTGCGCCAGGGCCTCGTCGTCGATGAGGCCTCGATCGTGCGCAACATTCCCGGCTTCGATGACCCGCAGCAACGCGTGATCGCCGCGACGATCGAAGGCGTACGCATCATCTCGGCGTATTTCCCGAACGGCCAGGCGCCGGGCACGGACAAGTTCGCCTACAAGCTGCGCTGGCTCGACGCATTGCACACCTGGATTGACAGCGAACTCGCGCAGCATCCGCACCTCGCGCTGCTGGGCGACTACAACATCGCGCCCGAAGATCGCGATGTGCACGATCCGAAGGCGTGGGAAGGACAGAACCTCGTCTCACCGGAAGAGCGTGCGCAGTTCGTGCGTCTCGTCGAACTGGGTCTCATCGATGCTTTCCGGAAGTTCGAGCATCCGGAAAAAACCTTCACGTGGTGGGACTACCGGATGCTGGCCTTCCGTCGCAATGCGGGCATGCGGATCGACCATATCCTGCTGTCGAAATCGCTGGCCGACAAATGCACACTGTGCGATGTCGATCGCGTTCCGCGCAAATGGGACCAGCCGTCGGACCACGCGCCGGTTGTCGCGCAGATCGACTGAATGCGCTCTTTTAGTCTGGCTGACCCGCGACTGACGCTGCGAACACGCGCCCGCCCAACGTCAGCCACCCGGTGACGTGTTATCCCAGCTGCGACCACAGAAAACCGAACACCATCGCATCGTAAGCGGCACGCTCCAGCGCATCGGAGCCCGAGCCGTGTCCGCCATCGGTGTTCTCCCAGTACCACACATCCTCATGTCCCGACGCCTGCATGCGCGCCACCATCTTGCGCGCGTGCCCCGGGTGCACACGATCGTCGCTCGTCGAGGTCGTGAACAGAACCGACGGGTATTTCGCGCCAGCCGACACGCGGTGATACGGTGAATACGCAGCCAGCGCACGTGCTTCCTGCGGATCATCCGGGTCGCCGTATTCGTCCATCCACGACGCGCCCGCGTGCAGCAGGTGATACCGCTGCATATCGAGTAACGGGACCTCACACACCACCGCGCCAAAAAGCTCGGGACGCTGCGTCATGCACGCGGCGACCAGCAGCCCGCCGTTGCTGCCGCCCTGAATGCCGAGTTGCGCGGCGGTTGTGACGCCATCGCCGATCAAAGTCTCAGCGACTGCGATGAAATCGTCGAACGCGCGTTGACGATGCTCGCGCTGCGCAGCCAGATGCCACTGTGTACCGTACTCGCCGCCACCGCGGATATGCGCGACCACATAGATGCCGCCCTGCTCCAGCCAGCCGATGCCCGGGCTGACCAGATAGTCCGGCGTCAGCGGGACAGCGAAGCCACCGTAACCCGTCAGCAGGCACGGACTCGCAACGGACGTCGATGCATCGAGAATGCTGCGCGCGCCGACGATCGTGTATGGCACACGCGTGCCGTCCTTCGATTGCGCGTGACCGCGCTTCACCATCAGCGGCGCTGCGTCGAACTGGGTGGGCCAACGGTCCAGCACGGTCCACGCTGACAGGTCCTCCTGAGCGAGATCGGCGAGACAGTATTCGGGCGGCTGCAGATAATCGTCGACATCGACATAGACCTCGTCGTTAAGCGTGGCCTCGATCGGTGAAACGTCCACCTGCGACGTTTCGCGTGACGGGAACGTCCGCGACGCCCAGTGCCAGTCGCCTTCGGCTGATTGCAACGGTTGCCAGAGCAGCGTGCGACTCTCCACGTCATCGAGATACGAGACGATCAGCGTGCTGAGCGTATGCGTCCACTCGCACGCGGACGTGAGCGGCGTCGGCGTGAAGAGCGGCATGAAATGCCGGCTGCCGGCCAGGAACGCCGTCTCCCGGATCGCGAGCAAGGCGCCGCCGGCGTAGAGGCCGCTATCGCACTGCCAGTCGAGACGCGGCTCGAGCAGCAACCACCCATGCCAGCCACCGACCGAAATATGCGACGGCACGTCATAGCGCCGCCACACGCCATTCGCATCGGGCCAGTACGTGTGCGAATCGAAGAAGTCGACATCGCGCACCGCTGAGTGACGCTTCTCCACAGGATCGTAGTGCGCCTCCACGCCGATGTCGTCGAATTCGCCGGCGAACACAACGGGGGCGTCCTCGAGCGCCGTAGCGCGCGTCCAGCGACGCACCTCGCGCGGATAACCCGAGCGCGTGAGCGTCGCATCGCCGTTGTCCCAGCCCACATACAGCGTGTCCCGGTCGATCCACGATGCCGTGTGCTTGCCGGCCACCGCGATGGAAAAACCGTCATCCACGAAGCGCTGGTTATCGATGTCGAACTCGCGCACGATCGTCGCGTCCGAGCCGCCCGGCGACAACGCGATCAGTGCCCGGTCGCCGTCCGGATACAGGATGTCGATATCGGCGCAGACCCACGGCGTGGCCTCGGCCTCGCCGAGCGCATCGAAGTCGAGCAGGTTCTGCCATTGCGGCGCGCCATTGCGCCAGCTTGTCCACGATGTGCGACGCCAGAGACCCTTCGGATTGCGGTCATCCTGCCAGAAGTCGTACGCCCAGTCCTTCCATCGGCTCGGAATAACCGGCCGCTCGCGTGGCAGATACGCACTCGCGAGACGCTGCGTAAGCGCGTCGAAGCCATCGCCGCTGCGCCATTCGGCGCGTGCGCGCGTGTTCTGCCCGCCAACCCACGCAAGCGAAGCAGGATCGTGAAGATCTTCGAGGTGGAGAAACGGATCGGGACTGCGAGGCCAGGAGCGTGCTGCGGGCATAGTGAGCTGTCGGAAGAGGACCAGTACGGATTATGCCCTGACGCCGGGCAGCGCCGCGACCTGGCCGTTCGACACAGGAAGCCGGCCACGCGGAATTCTGTGGTGAATAGCAAAAAGGGTCGCCCACACGCTGCGATGCGGGTGGACGACCCTTGCTGTGTTTCTTCGATGCAGAAACTGCTATTCGAGATTCAATTCCTGAATCTTGCGCGTAATCGTGTTCCGGCCGATCCCCAGACGCTCGGCCGCTTCGACCTTGCGTCCACGCGTGAAATCGAGCGCCTCGCGAATCACGGCGGCTTCGAAACGACGCGATAGTTCGTCCATCACATCGGCCGAATTCTCGCGCAGCATACGCGCCACTTCAGTTCGCAATCCGCTTTCCCACACGCTGACGGGCGTGGTCGTCGGCGCGCCAGGCGCTGTGGACATCGGCGACGGCGCCGACGTGCCGTTCGTGCCAGCAGTGGCCAGCGCGTTGCCTGACGCGTCAGCGGCCATACCCGCGCCGGCAACGATATCCGCGCTACCGGCCGCCGACGGCACGAGATCCGGCGGCAGATCCTTGATCTCGATCGTCTGGGCCGGCGCCATGACAGTCAGCCAGTTGGCCAGGTTTTCAAGCTGCCGGACGTTACCGGCAAACGTGAGCGACGCCAGATACGCAAGCGCCTCGTCTGACACGCGTTTCGGCTCGACACCCAGATCGCGCGCACTCTTCTGCAGGAAGTGACGCGTGAGCAGCGGAATGTCCTCGCTACGTTCGCGTAACGCCGGCAGACGCAACCGGATCACGTTGAGGCGGTGATACAGATCCTCGCGGAACAGACCCTGACGGACACGCGATTCGAGATTCTGGTGCGTCGCTGCAATGACCCGAACGTTCGCGCGCAGCGGATTGTGGCCGCCCACGCGATAGAACTGGCCATCCGACAGCACACGCAACAGACGTGTTTGCAGATCGAACGGCATATCGCCGATTTCATCGAGGAACAGCGTGCCGTTCTCGGCCTGCTCAAAACGACCTTGCCGCATCGCCTGAGCACCGGTGAATGCGCCGCGCTCGTGACCGAACAGTTCGGATTCCAGCAGGTCCTTCGGAATCGCCGCCGTGTTCAGCGCGATGAACGGACCATTCGCGCGCGGGCTATGACGGTGCAGCGCGCGTGCAACAAGCTCCTTACCGGTGCCTGATTCGCCGGTGATGAGCACGGTTGCCGCAGAATGGGACAGACGGCCGATCGCGCGAAACATGTCTTGCATCGCCGGTGCCTGGCCGAGCATTTCCGGTGCATCAGCGAGGCGGTCATCCCACGTCTGCTCGCCACGCATGCTTTCGTCGACAGCACGGCGGATCAGCTCGACCGCCTTGTCGACGTCGAACGGCTTGGCCAGATACTCGAACGCGCCGCCCTGAAATGCGGCAACCGCGCTATCCAGGTCGGAGAACGCCGTCATGATGATGACGGGCAGACCCGGTACGCGTTCGCGGACGGTTTGCAACAGCTCGAGGCCTGAGCCGCCTGGCATCCGGATGTCGGACACCAGCACCTGCGGGCTGTCGTGATCCAGCGCGCCCGCCGCCTCGCGCACGTTCGCGAAGCTGCGCGTCGCGAAATTTTCTCGTGCGAGGGCTTTTTCGAGCACCCAGCGGATCGATTGATCGTCGTCTACTATCCAGATCGGCTTCATATGGTCGTTCAGAAGTCTTGAGGTGCGTCAGCGTGTGTGGTGCTGTTCGATGGGTTGCCCAGTGGTAACCGGGTAATCACTCAAGCGGCAGCAGGATCTGAAACTCGGTGTGTCCCGGCCGGCTTTCCACTTCGATCAAACCGTCGTGTTGTTGCACGAACGTCTGCGCGAGCGTCAGGCCAAGACCGCTTCCATCCTCACGCCCCGAAACGAGCGGATAGAAGATGCGGTCCCGGATATCCTCGGGAATCCCAGGACCGTTGTCGATGATATGCAAGTCCAATGCCAGCTTACAAAGACGTTTCGCGATCGTGAGTTTGCGGGCCACGCGGGTGCGCAGTTCGATACGCGCATCGCCTTGTGAAATGCGTTCGCGCAACGCTTCGGCAGCGTTGCGCACGATGTTGAGCAGCGCCTGGATCAACTGCTCCTTGTCGCCGCGCAGATCGGGCACGCTCACGTCGTAGTCGCGCTCGATCGTGAGGCCGCGCGGAAACTCCGCGAGGATGACGGCGCGCACACGCTCACATACTTCATGAATGTTCACGTCACCCACGATGTGCGGATGACGGTGCGGTTCGAGCAACCGGTCGACAAGCGTCTGCAGCCGGTCCGATTCCTTGATCACAACCTGCGTGTATTCGCGCAATTCGTCGCGCTCACGCGCACTCAGTTCGAACTCGAGCAGTTGCGCCGCGCCGCGAATGCCGCCAAGCGGGTTCTTGATCTCGTGGGCCAGGTTGCGGATCAACTGCTTGTTGACCGCAGTCAGATCCTGGATGCGTTCCTCACGGTCGGTGCGCAGATGTCGTTCGTTCTCGAAGATTTCGAGCAGGACGTAGTCCGGCACAATCTCGAGAAAGCCGACGATCGCATGCACATGCAGCGGTTCGTGCCCGGGCCGTTCGAGCACGGTATCGAGGTGAGTCGCGTGAAAACGGTGTTCGGCGATCGCGGCGATCGTCATCAGCAACTCGTCCGCGTTCGAAAAAATGTCCGGCCACGCCATCTGCGTGAGTTGCCGGCGTGACAGATCGAGCATCGACTCCGCGGAAGGATTCGCGAACACGACGCGCAACGTGCGCTTCTCCAGCACAAGCACAACCGTCGGCAATGCCTCGAATCCCGGCAGCAAACCGGAGTCGACAAGCTGGGCGTCGCTCGACAGCGGTTCGGCGTGCCCTTTCCTTGCCTTGATCAGATTCTTCAGATCCATCTTGTATCAATCTGGTCGGTATGAAACGGTGATGAGGCGAACACGGCTAACCCTGGTGCAGCAACAACGTTCCTTCTGGTCCGGCAACGCTGTGCGAAAGCTCAACAAAAAAGGGACGGCGCCGCCGTCCCTTCGTGACCGATCGCGAACGTTCGGACGCGCGCTTCGCCTTCCTCCGGCGAAGCGCCATCACCACTTACAGCGAGTAGTACATTTCGAATTCGATCGGGTGCGTGGTCATGCGGACGCGTTGCAGCTCGCCTTCCTTCAGTTCCAGATACGCATCCAGCATCGAATCCGTGAACACGCCACCGCGCGTCAGGAACTCGCGATCCTTGTCGAGCGCGTCCAGCGCCTGATCGAGGCCGGCACACACGGTCGGGATCTTTGCATCCTCTTCCGGCGGCAGGTCGTACAGGTTCTTGTCGGCTGCTTCGCCCGGATGGATCTTGTTCTGAACGCCGTCGAGACCGGCCATCATCAGCGCCGAGAACAGGAGGTACGGGTTCGCCATCGGGTCCGGGAAACGCGTTTCGATACGACGGCCCTTCGGGTTCGACACGTGCGGAATGCGGATCGAGGCCGAACGGTTTTTCGCCGAGTAAGCGAGCTTCACCGGTGCTTCGAAGTGCGGCACGAGGCGCTTGTACGAGTTCGTCGTCGGGTTCGAGATGCCGTTCAGTGCACGGGCGTGCTTGATGATGCCGCCGATGTAGAACAGCGCGAATTCCGACAGGCCCGCGTAGCCGTTACCCGCGAACAGGTTCTGGCCGTCCTTCCAGATCGACTGGTGAACGTGCATGCCCGAACCGTTGTCGCCGACGACAGGCTTCGGCATGAACGTCGCCGTCTTGCCATACGTATGCGCAACGTTGTGGACGATGTACTTCAGTTGCTGCGTCCAGTCGGCGCGCTGCACCAGCGTCGAGAACTTCGTGCCGATTTCATTCTGGCCCATGCCCCCGACTTCGTGGTGGTGCACTTCGACCGGAATGCCGATCTGTTCGAGCAGCAGACACATTTCCGAGCGAATGTCCTGGAACGAGTCGACCGGCGCGACCGGGAAATAGCCGCCCTTCGTGCCCGGACGGTGGCCCGTGTTGCCGCCTTCGAATTCCTTGCCCGACGACCACGGTGCTTCTTCCGAGCCGATCTTCACGAAGCAGCCCGACATGTCCGTATTCCACTGGACCGAGTCGAAAATGAAGAATTCCGGCTCCGGACCGAAGAAGGCCGTGTCGCCAAGACCGGTGCTCTTCAGGTACGCTTCGGCGCGCTTGGCGAGCGAGCGCGGATCGCGTTCGTAGCCCTTGCCGTCCGACGGTTCGACGACGTCGCAGGTCATGACGAGGGTCGACTCTTCGTAGAACGGGTCGATGAAGGCCGTGTCGGCGTCCGGGACGAGCAGCATGTCCGAGGCTTCGATGCCCTTCCAGCCGGCGATCGAAGAACCGTCGAACGCATGGCCGCTTTCGAATTTGTCTTCGCCAAATGCCGACACCGGCACCGAAACGTGCTGCTCCTTGCCGCGCGTGTCGGTGAAACGGAAGTCGACAAACTTGACGTCCTCGTCCTTGACGAGTTGCATGACGTCGGCCACGGATTTACTCATAACCTATTCTCCTGATTAACGAATTCGGCGGATTCTGCCGCCGCCCAAATCTAGCTGACCCGCCACCGCACGTCTATCCGATCTGCAAGATCAGACGAAAAAAACTACGGTCGAATCGATCGGGCCGTATAAAGCAGCTTCCGTGCCAACATGCGCCAGCCTGGCGCAAAAGCCTTCCGTTACGCGCACTTACGGGGAATCCTTACACCCGGCGTCGCGCAATTCGCGACATATCTCGCGAGGGTTAGCACCAACATAGTGCGAGTCATCGTGGAAAATCAATGCGTTGTTCCATTTTGGTGCTTGCGATCCCGCTTGCACCCTCATGAAGCATAGCAGTCGCACCCTGCCTTGTGCATCGACCGAATGGCCGGGTACGCGCGAGTGACTGACACGCTAGAATGATCTTTTGGTTGCCAGCACGAAGGAGATTTGCCGTCATGAGTACGCTCGAACAGTTGTACGCGCAGGCCGGGAAGCGGCGTATCGAAAACCAGTTGCCATACGCAGGGGCGCTTTCGCCTGCCGAGGCATTCGAGCTTCTCCAACTCGACCCGCGCACACGCCTCGTTGACGTTCGGACCCGCGCGGAACTCGATTGGGTTGGACGGCCGCTGATTGGCGACGGCCAGTACGTCCATGTTGAATGGACGCGTTATCCGGGGGGCGTACCGAACCCGGAATTTCTCGATCAGCTGGGCAACGCGGCGTCGCCGGATACGCCGGTACTGTTCCTGTGCCGTAGCGCCGCCCGCTCAAAGCTTGCCGCGATCGCCGCAACCCAGGCGGGTTTCACGCAGGCGTTTGACCTGCTGGAAGGTTTCGAAGGGGACAAGGACGGCCAGGGGCACCGGAAAACGGTCTCGGGCTGGTGCTTCCGGGGTCTGCCGTGGATCGGCGCGTAAAGCGTGTTCGCTTTCACGTGGCCGTCCGGCTGTCGGCGAGCGTCAGCGGCGTGAGGTCCCGGTTCGTTTAGCCCCGCGGTTTCGCCTGCGTGGCATCGGGTTCAACGATGTCGCCGCCAAGCAGATGAACGCCTTCCCGCAGCTTCACGAATGCTGCGGCGACCGCCTCAGGCTCGCCTTTCACGCCCAGATCAATGTGACGGCGGGCATAGATACCGCCGCGCTCCGCATCGCCGACGCTCGGCAGACTGAAGACGCGCACGCCCGGAAAGTCATGTTCGATCTTTTCCATCAACGGCGTGAGCGTCGATTCGGGCAGTTCGAATACAAGCAGTGACTTTTCCGCGTGCGGCATGGCGTGGTGCAGATGCGCGTACTTCGTGTCCAGCACCCATTCGATCATGGGCCACGCCATTACCGGGAAACCCGGCACGAAGTGGTGATCCCCGACTGAAAAGCCCGGAATCTTGTTGTAGCCATTTGGAATGATCGACGCGCCGCGTGGGAACGTACCCATGTTCAGACGATGGCGGTTCTCCGGCGAACCAAGGTCGGGCGGCGCGCCGGACGCATCGACGTGCATGTCACGAATGCGCTCCTGGATCAGCTTTGCTGCTTCGGCGTGCAGTTCGAGCGGCACGCCGAGTGCTGCGGCGGCGCATTGGCGCGTGTGATCGTCAGGCGTCGCGCCGATGCCGCCGGTCGAGAACACGACGTCGCCCGAGGCGAACGAACGGCGCAACGTTCTCGTGATGCGCTCCGGGTCGTCGCCGATGTATTCCGCCCAGGCAAGCGAGAGCCCGCGGTCGGTCAAAAGCTGGATGACTTTCGGCAGATGCTTGTCAGTACGTCTGCCAGACAGGATTTCGTCGCCGATGATGATGACGCCAAATGCCATTGCCGCCTCTTCCTGAAAAATGAGTTCAGTAGGGAACCGTCACTGCCGTGCGCGCGCCGTGCTCTTCAGCGCGCATGCGCTGCAACGCGCGCAGGCAGTAATAGCCGAACCACAACGCCGAAAAGACCAGGATGAACGCATAGATCCAGATAGTCGCCGCCGTCACGACCGGGAACAACACGATTAGCCAGACCGACGACGCCCAGAGCAGCGTCGGAAGCGAACCCAGCAGACCGCTCGCGACACCGATCAGCAACAGCGGCAGCCGGTGTCGCCGAACCAGCGCGCGACGCTCCTCACTGGTCGCGTGTAGCGCGAGTGCGTCATACGTCATCACGCGATACGTGAGCCAGCCCCACAACAGAGGCGGAATCAGCGCGAAGAATGGCGGGATGAGCCACAGCGGCAGCGTCACCACCAGCAGAACGAGACAGACGAGCGTTGTCCATAGCGCATGGATCAGACTACCGTACCACGTTCCGCCGCGACGCATCTCCAGGCTGCTGAACTGCCGGACAGACAGATGACGGATCACGGCCGGCATCGACAGTGTCGCGATCAGCAGCAGCACGGTCACGACAATCAGTGGAATCGCGAGCGCGATCACGATGAAGGGCGCAATCACCGCATGCAGCGACGAAAACCCGAGCCAGTCGAACAGGCTGTAGAGCGTCGTGGTGAACGGCCAGCTTTCGAGCCACACGCGGGTGGCGTCGGTCAGCGCCTGCCACGAAAACCAGAGGATGACGCCCCAGACGATCGCCGCCGCCGCGAACGGCAAGAAGGTCAGCCAGAGCATGCGCGGATGGAGCGCGCTGGAGAGTGCGCGCCCGAACGAGCGCAACAGGTCATTCATGCGAGCCAGTGCCGGTGAATGAAGCGGTGAATAGGCAAAAAACGGGGCAACGAACGGGGCGAAACAGTGGATGAACCGAAATTGCGATCTGCGTGAGACAAACGCGACCACGCTAGCCACCGCCATCGCCGGAGAAACTGCAGACAGGATAAACCAGGGACCACGCCACCGGTATTTCTCGCTGCGGTGGCGCGCGATGACAGAAGCGTTAGTGCCAGCGTTGACAGAAGCACGTACAGCAAACGAAGCGCACGAGCTGCCGGCTCAGACGGCCGCGGTATCGTTGCCCTGCTCGCGGCGACCCGGCGCGAGCCGCCGGGTAATGCGTACGAGCGCGAGCCAGTGTTGTGCCCAGAAGCCTTCGCCGTATTGACGACCGTCGAGCTGGTCCTGAATACCGGTCGGCTCCATGTCGCGGCTCCACGACGCGGTTCGGAACAGCAGATCCCACCACGGGAACAGCACACCGAAATTGCAGCCGTAATTCGTGCCCTCATGGCCGTAGCGCATTGCATGATGCCGGCGATGGAACGTCGGGCTGACGAGCAGCCGTTCGCCCAGCCAGCCCAGGTACATCCGGATATTGGCGTGCTGCACGCTCTGCGCGAGATTCGTAATCGCGACGAGCACCACGAACTGCGACGGCGGCACGCCGATCACCAGTGCGATGACCGCGAAAAAACACGCCTGCAGCAGATCGTCAAGCAGATGGTTACGGTCGTCAGACCAGAGCGACATCTGGCGCTGGCTGTGATGAACCGCGTGCAGTTCCCACCAGAGCCCGAAGCGATGTTGGCCGCGGTGATACCAGTAACCCGCAAAGTCGAGCACGATCAGGTACATCAGGAACGTAACGAGCGGTTGCGTGGTGACGCCGGGCCACAAGTTGTCGAAATCGATATTTGCGACATCGTGCAGCCTCAACCAGCCCTGCACGCCATCGAAGAACGGTTGCAGCGAGAAGAAGAAAAACAGGTTCAGGATGCCGAGCTTCGCAATCCACGTGTAAATCACGTCGACGCGCACCGCCTTGCGGTTTTCCCATTGCTCGACGGGGCGCAGCGCCTCGAGGGGCCGGAGCACCGCGTACATGGCGAGCACCTCGAGCACGCCGACTATCAACCAGTAGAGGCTGTCATAGGTGTCCTCGTCGTAGTCCATCAGATCGAAGCGGAACAGCAGCGGCTGCACGACATCGACGTACAGCAGCGTCTGCACTGCAGAGACGAAACTATCGAGAGTCGAAAAAATCAGGTGGAACATGGTGCCCGCTGTGCTTCAACAAGGTGCTTCGACATAACGCTTCGCCACAGTGCCTCGCGACGCGCGGCCGGAGCCGCACCCGCGTGGCCTATGTGAACTAAGCGCCGTTCGGCGCCGTCACCGGCGCGCGATCGAAGAAATAGATGCCGTGCGGCGAACGGCCGACAGCGATCGTCTGGATCAGCTTGCGCGTTGACAGATCAATGACGCCGATGTGCTTCGCGAAGCGGAACGTTACCCACAGATAGCGTTTGTCGGCCGAAAGTTCCATATCGTCCGGGCCGGGCATCAGGCCCGTGATGTCGCCGACATTCGTCAGCGTGTCTTCATCAATGATGCTGATGGTGCTCGCCACGCGATTCGACACCGCGACGTGCTTGCCGTCAGCGAGCGAGCGGAAGTTGTGCGCGCCCTTGCCCGTCGGAATCGTCTTTACGATTTTCTGGTTTTTCCAGTCCACCACCGCGACGTAATCGGCACCTGTCATGCCGACTAGCAGATATTTCTCGCCCGGCGTCATCCAGAGGCCGGCAGGCACCTTGCCAACCTTCATCTTCCATTTGACCTGCTGCGTATCGAGATCGACCGCGGCCAGTTCGCCCGATACCTGCAGCGTGACGAACACCGTCTTGCTGTCACTCGTGAACGCCATGTGGCTCGGCATCACCGCGAGCGGCAGACGGCTCGCAAGCGCCATGTTGTGGCCGTCGTAGTGATAGATGTCAAGCCGGTCGAGCCGCAGACCCGTGGTGACCATCCATTTGTGATCTGGCGAGAAACCGATCTGATAAGGATCTTCGATGCCCTCAACCCAGCGCTGCACCTTGCCCGATTTCGGATCGACGAACATCAGGTTGTTCGAGACCGAATTGGCGACGATCAGCGACGAATTGTCCGGCGTCGCCATCAAATGGTGCGGTTCCTTGCCCGTGGGGATGGTGCTGACAACCTGATGGGTTGTTTCATCGATCAGGCTGAGCGTGGCCTCGCCGGAATTGAGCACGATCACATTGTTTGCGTGCGCCAGCGGAGAGAAAAAGCCTGCTGCGGCAACCAGCGCCGCGCCCGCTGCCAGCGCGCCAGTCAGACGGGAGAGAAAAAAATTGCGCATGAAAACTCACATCGGAGAACGAGCGTCATTGTAGAACGTTTGCCAGTACGCGCGGTTGACGCAGGTCGAGCTTTCGCAGCAAAAAATCGGGGGCGGTGGCGCACGCTTGGCGGGCGGCTGGCGCGATTGGGAAGCCGGAATCGTCGTAGATTTTGCCGGGGGATCGCGCTCAGTGAATGTGTGAATCCTATTTTTTGAGTTTTCGCCCGAGAAAATAAGAGCCATCCGCATTATCAAAAATAGACTCCTAATTATTAAAGAGTAAATCCATTTACATTTAACGTTTCGGGGAAATATCCGAAACCATCCTATGCCGATTAGCCATCGAGAATTTAAGAGTTAACTCATACCTGCCAAATCTGTCGACCGGGAAAATCAGATCAAATCATTTTCCCGCAACGATCCCGTGAACCGATCAGTGAGAAATCGACGCGTCGCGCCGCTTCTTCCGAGGTTTTCTCATGTGCGCTGAAACAGTAAGCAGCCGTGGGAACTCTTTTCCTGGCGTGCAAAGGAAAGCTGAAGAGCACGGATTCGATTCAAAAACACGCTCATTGATACAGATCGCGGCGCTAACATGGCAGAGTATTTTAGGAATGCACTCATTTAACACACCCCTGTCCAACGAAAATCTTGCCCCCTCAGGCACGCGCCTTACAGCTGATTCGCGTCAGTTGCGAGCAGAGCTTTCCATCCGGTTAATCACGGTCGCGCTAATCACAATGACTGGCTTGCCATCGGTGTGTGCGGCTGGGTCCGGTACCGGGCACCCAACGGCACCGCAAGCCGGACAGATGGACGCACCAGCAAGCCCGTTTGTGACCGTTGCAGCCGCCAGCGACGCCCAGCCCTACTTCAAGGCCGACGGCATCGATGACGGTTCCGATAACGCCGTCGCCGCCGCCGGCTCCAAAAGCGTCGCTGCCGGCGCGAACGCGCGCGCCACCGGCACCGCCGCTGTCGCAATCGGGAACACCGCAAGCGCTGCCAGCGCGGATTCGGTCGGCATCGGCGACGGCGCCAGCGCGGCGGGCACGGGAGCCATTGCGATCGGCGGCAATGCGCGCGCCAGCGGGCTTGGCGCGTCTGCGATCGGCAAGGACGCGAGCGCCAGCGGCAACGGCGCGTTCGCAGCGGGCTACCAGGCAAAAGCCGTGGATCTCGCCACAGCCGCCGGCATCTACGCGACCGCGACCGGTTCCCGCGGCACCGCTATCGGCGCGGCGGCAAACGCCAGCGGCACGTCGTCGGTGGCGCTCGGCAATGGCGCCCAGGCTACGCGCACGAACAGCGTCGCGCTCGGCACCGACTCCACGACGTATGCGAATCTGGCCGCGCTGGCGTTCACGCCGGTCGGCGCCAGCCTGATGATCAAGGCCGCCACCGCGGCCGGCGAAGTCTCCGTTGGCGCCGCTAGCGCGGAGCGGCGTATCACCAACGTCGCTGCCGGCGCCGGCGACACCGACGCTGTCAATCTCAGCCAGTTAAAGGCGCTCGATAGCAAGGTCGACGGCGCCGTGTTCTATGATCGCAACGCGGACGGATCCGTCAACCGCAACAGCTTCACACTCGGAGGCGACCCGGTGAACGGCGGAACGGTGATTCACAACGTCGCGGACGGCGTCGACGCCCACGACGCGGTCAACGTCGGCCAGTTGAAAGTTGTCGACGACAGGCTCGACGCCCTCGCTGGCAGCGATTCGCTGCATTACTTCAAAGCCGACGGCACCCGTGACGGCTTGGATGACGCCAGCGCCGCAACCGGCACGCACGCTGTCGCAGCGGGCGCCGCCGCGTCGGCTGGGGGCCTCGATGCCACAGCGGTCGGACACGGCGCGGATGCGCCGGGGGACGGTTCCAGCGCGTTCGGCGCGTTCGCCAACGCCGTTGGCTCCGGCGCAACGGCTATCGGCGCTTTCGCGCGCGCAGCCGGTGCCAACGCGACCGCAATCGGCACCGGCGCGAACGCCTCAGGCGTGTCGTCGCTGGCGCTCGGCAACGGCACGCAAGCCATGCGCGACAACAGCATCGCCATCGGCAGCGGCGCACGAGCCACATTTGACAACAGCATCGCGCTCGGCGCCGGATCGGCGACTGTCTTCGGTGCGCGGAGTGGGTATTTCGCGTTCGCACTCTCCGCGCCTCAACATTCGTCGGGAGAGGTCAATGTCGGCAATCGCACGATAAGTGGCGTCGCAGCGGGCGCGGACGATCAGGACGCCGTCAACGTCGCGCAGTTGAAGGCGGTGAGCGGCAAGGCAGATCAGACGGCGAGCCGGGTCGAGGGTGCGGTCACCGACGACGCAAACCCGGATGCCACCGTCAACCGTGACAGCATCACACTTGCTGGCAGCGCTGCGAACGGAGGCACAATCATCCATAACGTCGCTGACGGGACGGATCCGCACGACGCGGTCAATGTCGGCCAGCTGAATGCCGCGGTCGGCGACGCGATCAGCCACGTCGCAGTGAACACCGCGAATCCGCTCTTCAGCGCCGACGGTGATCGCGATACCGAGGCAGCGCAGTCAGCTGGAACACACTCCATCGCGGCCGGCGCAAACGCCCGGGCGAGTGCTAACGGCGCGACGGCATTCGGCGCGGGTGCCGTCGCCAGCGGCAACAACGGGATCGCGCTTGGCGCCGGGGCGAGCGCGAGCGCGAACAACGCCGCCGCATTCGGCGCCAACGCTGTCGCAGGCGGCACCAATGCGATCGCACTCGGCGTCAACTCAGTCGCCAGCGGCAACAACGCGGTCGCGCTTGGCGCCGGGGCGAGCGCGAGCGCCGACAACGCGGTCGCGCTCGGCCAGAGTTCGGTTGCGGATCGTGCGAATACGGTTTCGGTCGGCTCGGCAGGTCAGGAGCGGCAGATCGCGCACGTGGCGCCCGGCGTTCAGGGAACGGATGCGGTCAATCTGAACCAGTTGACCCAGAGCATGAGCGGCGCCGTCAACCAGGCGAATAGCTACACCGACGATCAGGTGCGATCCAGTCGCCGCGATGCATACGGTGGCACAGCATCCGCTCTGGCGGTTGCCGGACTGCCTCAGGCGGTGCTGCCCGGTCGCGGCATGGTGGCGGCCGCGGCCGGCACTTATGGCGGTCAGTCCGCCATTGCGCTCGGGGTGTCGCAACTCTCCGAAACGGGTAAATGGGCGTACAAGGTTCAAGGCACGACCAGTTCACGCGGTGAATTCGGCGCGTCGATCGGCGCAGGCATGCACTGGTAGCGCAATACGCCAACGCCGTGAATACGCACTCCTTCACTTAACGCTGCATCGATTCCCACACCTTATGCAGGCGCTTCACCGAAACGGGCATTGGCGTTCGCAGTTCCTGCGCGAAGAGCGAAATCCGCAGTTCCTCGAGCAGCCAGCGGAATTCCGTCAGCCTTGAATCCATCACGCCGCCACGCTGCGCGATAGCGCGCTGATAGTGCTGCAACAGAGGCTGGAATTCGGCGAACTGTCGCGCGTCACGGGTCGGGTCGGCCTTCAGCTTGTCGATGCGCAACGCGATGCCTTTCAGGTAACGCGGGAAATGTGCAAGCTGCACATAAGGCGTATCGACGACGAAGCGTTTCCCGACCAGCGCATCCAGCTGGCTCTGCATGTCCGCGTACGCTGCTGTGAACGACTTCGCCTGAACGAGCTTTTTCGTGACTGCGGCGTACTCGCCCAGAACCTGTCCGATGAGCCGTGCGATTTCCTGCGCGAGCAGCGTCAGGCGACCGCGTCCTTCGTCGCGACGCGTATGGAAGCTGCCGTCGTCGTCGGGCAGCGGATCTTGCAGGCACGCGCGATCCAGTGCGGTGTCGACCAGCTGATCGCGCAATTCTTCCTGCGTGCCACGCGGCATGAACTGCATCGACATTTCGCGCAGACCCGGGAGGTTCTTCTCCAGATATTTGATCGGTTCGCGCAACTGCAACGCAAAAAGACGACGCAACCCCGCGCGATGGATCCGCGCGGCTTCTTCGGGCGAGTCGAACACTTCGACGTCACAATGCGTCGTGCGATCGACCAGCGCCGGGTAGCCGAATAACGTCTGGCCACCACGGCGGATTTCGAGCAGCTCAGGGAGCTTGCCGAAGTTCCACGTCGTAAGGTTTTCGTACAGCGCGGTGGCCGCGGTTCCGCTCGCCGACGTTTGAGGTGCAGTCCCACCCTGCCCGCGCGCGCCGCTCTTCGCAGACGCAGTTGCGGACCCAGCATCGGCCGCCCCTGTCCGCGAATCGGATGAAAGCGCCGCAGCGCTACTGGAAGCCGCATTCGACAATCCGGCCGCTCCACCCAGCGCCGCACCCGCCGCGATCTTCTGGAAATGCTGCTGAGCCTGGCCGCCGAGTTCCGCGCGCAACTGCGCGAGATTGCGACCCATCGCGAGCTGCCGGCCATGCTCGTCGATGACCTTGAAGTTCATGAAGAGATGCGGCGGCAGCGTCTCCAGCTTGAAGTCGGACTGTTTCATCGCGACCTGCGTCGCTTCGCGAACATCCGCGATCAGCGCTTCGAGCAGACCGCCCGCGCCGAAACGCGGACCACGCGTGCGCTCGACAAAACCTGCCGCGTATTCCGGTAGCGGCACGCAATGGCGACGCAGTTTCTGCGGCAGCGATTTCAGCAGCAGTTGCGTCTTCTCTTTCAACATGCCCGGGACGAGCCACTCGCATCGACGCGCATCGACCTGATTGAGCGCGTAGAGCGGCACCGCCGCCGTCACACCGTCGCGCGGCGAGCCCGGCTCGAAGTGATACGTGAGCGCCATCTCGACGCCCGACATCGTCATCCGCTTCGGGAAGAGATCGGTCGTGACGCCGGCCGCCTCGTGCCGCATCAGATCGTCGCGCGACAGATACAGCAGACGCAGTTTGTCCTCGGGCTGACCGCTCTTTTTGACTTCGTCCTTGTACCAGCGCTCGAACGACGCGCCGGTGTAGATGCCTTCGGGAATCGCCTGATCGTAGAAACCGAAGATCAGTTCATCGTCGACCAGCACGTCCTGACGACGCGACTTGTGCTCCAGCTGTTCGATGTCGGCAAGCAGCTTCCGATTGTGCGCGAAGAACGCGAGCGTCGTGTCGAACTCGCCCTCGACCAGCGCACCGCGGATGAACAGTTCGCGCGCGCGCGACGGGTCCTGCTTGCCGAAACCCACACGCCGCCGGTGGTAGATCGGCAGCCCGTACAACACGGCGCGCTCGTACGCCGACACTTGCGCCGCGCGCTTTTCCCAATGCGGTTCGGACAACGATTTCTTCAGCAGATGCGCGCCGATCTGCTCGATCCACTCGGGCTCGATCTTCGCGATACACCGCGCGTACAGACGGCTCGTCTCGACCAGTTCCGCCGCGATCACCCAGCGGCCGGCTTTCTTCACCAGCGCCGAACCCGGCCACAGATAGAACTTGATGCTGCGCGCGCCGAGGTAATACGGTTCGTCGTCGGCCTTGAGGCCGATGTTACCGAGCAGGCCCGTCAATAGCGCGAGATGGATCTGCTCGAACGTGGCTTCACTTTCGTTCAGCCGCCAGCCGTGTTCACGCACCACCGTCAGCAGTTGCGAATGCACATCGCGCCATTCGCGCAGCCGCAGATGCGACAGAAAATTCGCGCGGCACGCGTCGACGAGCTGCCTGTTCGACTTCTTGTGCGCGACCGCTTCCTCGAACCACGTCCAGATTTTGAGCCATTGCAAGAACTCGGAGCGCTCGTCGGCAAAACGGCGGTGTGCCTGGTCGGCCTGCTCCTGCGCTTCGATCGGCCGGTCGCGCGGATCCTGCACCGACAGCGCGCTTGCGATGATCAGCACCTCGCGCAGCGCCTGCTGGTCACGCGCAGCGAGAATCATCCGGCCGACGCGCGGGTCGAGCGGCAGGCGCGCGAGTTCGCGGCCGAGCGTCGTGAGATCGTTGTCGTCGTCGACGGCGCCGAGTTCATTCAGCAATTGATAGCCGTCGGCAATCGCACGGCCCGGCGGCGGTTCGATAAACGGGAAGGTTTCGATCGCGGTCAGATGCAGCGATTTCATCCGCAGAATGACGGACGCCAGCGACGAGCGCAGGATTTCCGGATCGGTAAATCGCACGCGGCCCTGATAATCACTTTCTTCGTAGAGACGAATACACACGCCATCGGCGACACGGCCGCAACGCCCTGCCCGCTGGTTCGCCGCCGCCTGCGAGATCGACTCGATCTGCAACTGCTCGACCTTGTTGCGATACGAGTAGCGCTTCACGCGCGCGAGCCCGGTATCGACCACATAGCGAATGCCCGGCACCGTCAGCGACGTTTCGGCGACGTTCGTCGCGAGCACGATGCGGCGTGCGTTCGATGGCTTGAACACACGCTCCTGCTCCGCGGCCGAGAGACGTGCGAACAGCGGCAGGATCTCGGTGTGCGGCGGATGGTGCTTGCGCAGCGCTTCCGCGGCGTCGCGAATTTCGCGCTCGCCGGGCAGAAACACGAGCACGTCCCCGGAGCCTTCGCGACAGAGCTCATCGACGGCATCGACGATCGCTTCCATCAGATCGCGGTCGGCGTCGCGTTGTGATTTCTGCCGCTCCGGACGGTCCGCACGTTCACGACCGGACGACGTGCCTTCGGCGGACTTCACGGCCGGGCTGTCTTCGACCACAGGCCGGTACCGCACCTCGACCGGATACAGACGTCCGCTCACCTCGATCACCGGCGCGGGCTTTTCGTCGCTGCCGAAATGACGCGCGAAACGGTCTGCGTCGATGGTCGCGGAGGTCACGATCAGCTTGAGATCGGGCCGCTTCGGCAGGATTTCGCGCAGGTAGCCGAGCAGGAAATCGATGTTCAGACTGCGCTCGTGCGCTTCGTCGATGATGATGGTGTCGTAGGCCTTGAGCAGCGGATCGGTCTGCGTTTCGGCAAGCAGAATGCCGTCGGTCATCAGCTTCACCGACGCGCCGGGCGCGAGGTTGTCCGTGAAACGCACCTTGTAGCCGACCACTTCGCCAAACGGCGTGCCGAGTTCTTCGGCAATACGCCGCCCGGTTGCCGAAGCCGCGATCCGGCGCGGCTGCGTGTGACCGATCAGACCTGAGCCACCCGCGCCGAGGCCGCGTCCAAGCGACAGACAGATCTTTGGCAACTGCGTCGTCTTGCCGGAGCCCGTCTCGCCGCTCACGATCACGACCTGATGCTGCGAAATTGTCCGTGCAATCTCATCGCGGCGGCCGGAGACCGGCAGCGCTTCAGGGAAGCTAATCGGCGGAATCGGGTTTGGTTCGACGATGCGCGGCGCGCGCGGCGGTTTTTTTTCGCGCGGGGTGGTCTCGTTGCGGGGCGGTTCCTCGCTGGGTGTTTGCTGGCCGCTGCGCAGCTGGTCGGCGTTGCGCCGCTGCCCGGCGCTGTGCGGTTGCCGGCCGTGATGCGGTTGCCCGGCGCTGCGGGATTGTTCGCCCTTACGCGGCTGTCCCGCGTCGCGAGGCTGACCGCCATCGCGCGGCGGCCGTTGCGCGCGCGCGTCACCCTGCTTGCCCGACGGAATGCTTTTTTCCGCACGCGGCGCGTCACCAGCGGCCGCTTGATCCGGACGGCGCTGCGACTGCTGCGAAGTAATCGACGGCTTCGGTTGCGCCTTCTGCTGGGGGCCCTGCGGCGGTTTCTGACTCGCGAGCTGCTGACGCAACTGCTCCAGCGCGTCCGTCCCGCGCGCCTGCGTGCCGCCCGCACTTTCGCTGCGCGTCTGCGCCGGTTGGCCGGGTCCGCCCTCGGGCGTCTGATTCACGTTCGCCGAAGCGGGACTTTTGGGTACATTCGACATGGGGGCGCATTATAATCCCGGGCATGAATTCCCAAACCGACCTCGTCCCCGCGCCCGCAAGCGCTCCGGCCCCGACCGGCGCAGCGGAAGATCTCGCCCAGCACGCGCAATTCGTCGACTGGATGCGTTCGGTCGCCCCGTATATCCACGCGTTCCGCAACAAGACGTTTGTCGTCGGGTTCGGCGGAGAAGTGGTGCATCAGGGCCTCCTGAACGCGCTCGTGTCCGATATCGCGCTGTTGCAGGCGATGGGCATCCAGATCGTGCTCGTCCACGGCTCGCGACCGCAGGTCGAGGAGCAGATGAGCCTGCACGGCGTGGAATCGGAGTTTTCGCACGGCATGCGCATCACCGATGCCCGCGCGCTGGAATCCGCGAAGGAAGCCGCCGGCGAAGTGCGTCTCGACATCGAGGCGGCGATCAGCCAGGGCTTGCCGAACACCCCGATGGCGCATGCGCACATCAGCGTGGTGTCGGGCAACTTCGTGACGGCGCGGCCGGTCGGCATTCTGGACGGCGTCGATTTCGCGCACACGGGTGTCGTGCGCAAGATCGATGCGGATTCGATCCGCCATTCGCTCGCGAGCCGCAAGCTCGTGCTGCTCTCGCCGCTTGGCTTCTCGCCCACGGGCGAAGCGTTCAACCTGAACATGGAAGATGTCGCGTCCGCTGCCGCGATCGCGTTGCGCGCCGACAAGATCGTGTTCCTGACCGAAACGCCGGGCCTGATGGACGAGGAAGGCTCGCTCATCCGCGAACTCTCGCTCGACGACGCATACAAGCTGCACGAAAGCGGCGAACTTCAGGGCGACGAAGCGTTCTATCTGAAACACTCCATTCGCGCGTGCCGCGGTGGCGTCGCACGGGCGCACATCGTGCCCTACGCGCTCGACGGCAGCCTGCTGCTCGAACTGTTTCTGCACGATGGCGTAGGCACGATGATCTCGTACGAGAACCTCGAAAGCCTGCGTGAGGCCACGCCGGACGACGTCGGCGGCATCCTGACGCTGATCGAGCCGCTCGAATCGGACGGCACACTCGTACGTCGCGGCCGCCACCAGATCGAACGCGACATCGACCATTTCTCGGTGATCGAGCACGATGGCGTGCTCTTCGGCTGCGCGGCGCTTTACCCGTACACGCAGGAGCGCATCGGCGAAATGGCGTGCCTGACGGTCGCACCGGAAGCGCAAGGCTCCGGCGACGGAGAGCGTCTCTTGAAGCGCATCGAGCAGCGCGCCCGTGCGCGCGGCCTCACGCGCATTTTCGTGCTGACGACACGCACCGAACACTGGTTCCTGAAGCGCGGCTTCGTGAAGGTCACGGTCGACGACCTGCCCGAAGACCGTCGCCGGCTCTATAACTGGCAGCGCAAATCGCTCGTGCTGATGAAACAGCTCTGAGCGGCCCCATATAAGGCGACTGCCGCCCCACACTGATTACAGGAGAAGCACAGCATGGCTCGTATGGTTCAATGCGCGAAGCTCGGCAAGGAAGCCGAAGGCCTCGATTTTCCGCCGCTGCCGGGCGAACTCGGCAAGCGCATCTATGAAGGCATCTCGAAAGAAGCCTGGCAGGCGTGGCTCAAGCAGCAGACGATGCTGATCAACGAAAACCGTCTGAACATGGCCGATCCGCGTGCACGCCAGTACCTGATGAAGCAGACCGAAAAATTCTTCTTCGGCGAAGGCGCCGATCAGGCTTCGGGCTACGTGCCGCCGTCGCAAGGCTGATTTCCTTCCGCCTCCGGTAAAAAAATCCGCGCGTTGCGCGGATTTTTTTTGTCTCTTTCGCCACGCTTTTCACCCGGCTTTTTCCCCTCTCAGCGAGCAATTCTTCGCCCGCGCGAGCGTCCCACGGCGCTGGTTTTAAGCCGCTTTTTCAAACCCTCTCGATCCGCTGCATCCCCCGCCAGGCATGGGATTGAGCAAGGTTCCACGCCCCTCCGACAGCTGGGTCATTTGCACGATCCGCTGCTATCGTGCTACTATGTACCTCGTTTCAACAGCAATCCACCTTCATTCGCGTTCAATTCGCAACCGGTCAACCTGAGAAGATCAGGGGCCAACCGGGCACGGTTGAATAGTTTTTATACAAGAAGGCTTGTCGGTCGCTTCGCAACTCCTCTGCGGAGTCGCGATAAATCACCGGCCTTTTTCGTTTCAAGCCTTTCAGTGGCGCGAGCGGGCAACCTGTCCGGTTCAGCGTCCTCATGCATCTGCCCCCCTTCCACGGCCACGCAGGTGCAACAGTCAGCAGCAACTCGAACGAGTGCACTTTCGCGACCACCTTCGCGAGGCACGGGCGTTTCTTTTTCGTCCTTGCGTGGGTCCCAGGCCCACAGCGTTATCGCGAAACTGCACTTCCCCGGCAACCGTGGCGGATCGCTCATGCGTTTCAGCCGCAGTCATTGGAGTATCAACCTTGACCGCTTCCAGCAACGGCTTCTGGCGACATCACAAAAAAGAACACAGCCTCACCCTCGACGACATCACGATCGTCGATAAATCCCTCCTCAAGCGCGCCGTCGCCGCCATGGCGCTCGGCAACGCGATGGAATGGTTCGATTTCGGCGTGTACAGCTACATCGCCGTCACGCTCGGCAAGGTGTTCTTTCCCTCGAGCAGTCCGTCCGCCCAGTTGATCGCCACGTTCGGCACGTTCGCGGCCGCGTTCCTCGTGCGCCCGATCGGCGGCATGGTGTTTGGCCCGCTGGGTGACCGCATCGGCCGTCAGCGCGTGCTCGCGATGACGATGATCATGATGGCGCTCGGCACCTTCGCGATCGGTCTGATTCCGGACTACGGCTCGATCGGCATCTTCGCGCCGGTGCTGCTGCTCGTCGCGCGTCTCGTGCAGGGTTTCTCGACCGGCGGCGAATACGGCGGCGCGGCGACCTTCATCGCCGAGTTCTCGACCGACCGCAAACGCGGCTTCATGGGCAGCTTCCTCGAATTCGGCACGCTGATCGGCTACGTGCTCGGCGCGGGCACGGTCGCCGTGCTGACGGCAACGCTGTCGCAAGACGCGCTGCTGTCGTGGGGCTGGCGTATCCCGTTCCTGATCGCGGGTCCGCTGGGTCTCGTCGGTCTCTACATCCGGATGAAGCTCGAAGAAACGCCCGCGTTCAGAAAGCAGGCCGAACAGCGTGAAGCCGAAGACAAGGCGGTGCCGAAGCAGTCGTTCCGCGATCTGCTCGCGCAGCACTGGAAGCCGCTCCTGCTGTGTGTCGGCCTCGTGCTGATCTTCAACGTGACGGACTACATGGCGCTGTCGTATCTGCCGAGCTATCTGTCGGCGACGCTGCACTTCAACGAAACGCACGGCCTCTTCCTCGTGCTGGTCGTGATGGTATTGATGATGCCCATGACGCTGTATGCGGGTCGTCTGTCGGATGCGATCGGCCGCAAGCCGGTGATGCTGGCGGGCTGCGTGGGTCTGTTGCTGCTGTCGATTCCGTCGCTGCTGCTGATCCGTACGGGCGCGCTGCTGCCGGTCTTCTTCGGCCTGCTGATTCTGGGTACCCTGCTGTCGTGCTTCACGGGCGTGATGCCGTCGGCGCTGCCGGCGCTGTTCCCGACGAAGATCCGTTACGGCGCGCTCGCCATCGGCTTCAACATCTCGGTGTCGCTGTTCGGTGGCACGACACCGCTCGTCAGCGCGTGGCTCGTCAATTCAACCGGCAATCTGATGATGCCCGCGTACTACCTGATGGGCGCATCGCTGATCGGGATCGTGTCGGTGCTCGCGTTGAAGGAAACGGCGAAGAAGCCACTGCTGGGCTCGGGTCCGTGCGTCGCGACGCGTGCCGAAGCGCATGCCGTGTTGCGCGGCGAACGCGAAGCTGCGGAGATGGATGAAGCGTACGCGTCAGCTGCGACGGCCCGCGCCTGATGTAGCGCAGGTACAGCGCTAAAGCGCGGCGTTCCAGGAACGCAGAACGTCTCTGCAACGCATCGCTTGCATCGCTTGCATCGCTTGAAGAGAAGGCCAGCTCGCGCTGGCCTTTTTTATTCGATCAGCCGATGCAGCGACGCTTCAGCATGCGCACCATCGATCAGCAGGATTGCCGCTGTAACAGGCAGTTTGAACCGCCGTGGACCCGCGCTGCCAGGATTGACGTACAGCACGCCATCGCGTGTTTCGATTCGCGGCTTGTGCGAATGGCCGGTGATGACGACGCCGATCCCTTCTTCGCGTGGATCGGCGTTCAGATCGGCAATATCGTGGACGACGAGAATCTTCGTCTGCTGCACGCTCATCCGCTCGTGCGTGCGCAACGATTCCGCCCAGCCGCCGGCATCGTTATTGCCGCGCACGGCGGTGACGGGCGCGATCTGCGCAAGCGCATCGAGCACGGGCTGTCCGCAGATATCGCCCGCGTGAATGATCGCGTCGCAACCGGCCAGGTGCGCGAGCGCTTCAGGACGCATCAGATTATGCGTGTCGGAGATCAGGCCGATACGGACGGTACGCACGATACGCACCCCGACGCGGGACGTAGTGCTCATCGGGCCGACGTCGAAGTATGGGGCCACGTCAGCGTGAAGCGCACGCTGCCTCGCGATGGCACGTAGAGTTCGCGGGCGCGCGCGACGCCATCGACGGTCGCGACCACACGATAACGCCCGGACGGAAGCCGCGCAAAGAGATACGGACCTTCCGACCGCGCCGCCAGCACGACCGTTCCATCAGGCCGCGACACCTGCACCCCGACACCCGACAGGTACTCGCCATTTCCCAGCGTAAACGTCGCCCGCATGTTGTAGCTGGGCGCGAGCTGGCGCAGCGCGGCGGCTTCGTCCTGGCCGACGCCGCCCGTCACATAGTCGACGCCGCGGTCGTGCCCCACGGGTACTCCATTGCGCGTTGCGTCCGGCGCTGCCGTTGCGGAAATGGGGGCTTCATTGACCGGCGTCTTCGGGAGGGGTGCATCAGCCACCGGCGTATTGCGGGCCGACGCTGGACTCGCGGCGGCAGCGCCGCGTACGGGTGCATCGCGGGCCGGAGCCGGGGTCGCGGCCGGCGCAGCGGGCCTGGTCGACCGCTGTGTGCAACCGAGGCCCGGAATACTGTCGCCGGCGCCGCCGGGTACGCTGGCGCCACGCGCGTCCAGCAGCCACGACGGCAGCGCGACATCCTGCGCGCTCGCGCGCGGTGTCAGCGTATCGCGCAGACTCCGTAACACGGCCTGACGCTCCGCCTGGGTCGAAGCACGCTGCATCTGCGCGCAGAAATCGACGCGTTCGTCGTCGCTCAAGAGCTGTGAGGGGATCGTATCGGGCGGCCGCTGTGCCCGCGCGCCCAGCGCCACGGTCGTCGCGAGGCACAGGACAGCAACCGCAACGGTCCCCGATAAACCCAAACGCAATATCCTGGACATGAGGAGCCTCCGGGTCGATCCCGGGAACGCAATAGATGACCGGTTCCGGGCGCGTCGGCCCACGCGGGGTTCGGTCTGGACCGGCGACGGCACTGACGTTGCTCCTGCGCGGGAAATGAGCGGGAAATGAGCGGGCCGGAATACCCATTCAGTGTAGCAAGCCGATATCCATGCAACGGCCGCGGTCAGAATAACCCGCGACCACGCGGCCGAATGAACCGGGCCAGCCGGAATTGCGCGCTTGAAGGGCTAATCCGAGGCAAAACGCCCCCAATGCCCCCCGTTACTGCACCGTTTGCTGACGCGTGTATTCGTTATTTTTCATCTGAAGATACGCATCGCGATCGACTTCGTGGAGTTGCCGCGGATACTGCTCGGTCGCGTCGAACCACGTGATCAGACGCTGCTGCAGGCGTCCGCCGGCCGGAACCGATAGCGCGGCGAGGTAAGCGTCGATTGCGAGGTAATAGCGCATCGTGTTGCGCTCCAGCAGGCCGCGCACACCGCCGATATATTCAGGTTGTCCGGACGACGGATCGTTCACGGTCGTGAACCCGACCTTGTCGCGGCCGATGGTCGACAGATAGGTTTTCATCGCCACACGTCCCGCGAGGCCGTATCCGTACGCATAGATCAGATGCAGGAAGGTGCGGTTACCGCTGACCGGTATCGCCTCCAGCACGATCCGATAGTCTTTCGTGCTGAGCGGGCCCGTGTCCGCATTCAGTTCCACCCTGAAATACTCCGCACTGGTAACCGCCGGGCGGTAGTTGAACTCCACCCGGTAGGTGGACGACAGCTTCTCTTCGACCTTCTTGCCCAGATTCACGCTGAGCTGCGCGACGCCGTTGTTTGTCGCGGCGTGGCAGTACTTCACGTTGAGATGCAGGATCAGCACATCGCACCAGTTGGCCGGCCCTTTCACCGGATCGTTCAACGCACCGCTGACCGTCGCAAACGGATAGTCGACGACGGCGTAGATATCGCCCTTGAGATTCGTCGGCGATTCCGACGAATCCATATACAGCTGTCGATGAAACTGATTGTGGTCGAGTTGCTGCGTGTGGTTCTGGTAGTGCTCGCGCAGGCTCGCGGCGTCGTCCGTGCCCTGCGCCAGCAGCGTTCGACCTGGCAGGCATACCAGCAGTAGCAGCATTGCCAGCAATAGCCACGCTACGCGGACGCGAGTGATGAAGAGGCTTTTCGTCTGCGCGCTCATGTGCGTTCTCCGGTTCTCTACCTCTCTCCGCGCCGCCTGCCATGCGCGCTATCCCTTGAGGCGCGGGACGCTCATTCTATCGCGCCACGCAAGACCCACCGGTGGTGCCCTTTCAAACCACCCGGGCACACGCGGAGAGCACTTCGATTTGCAAAACGGGAGAACAGGACGAGATGTCCGCGTAAGTCACGCACACCTGGCGTTCGACGAATCGCCACGGCCGACATGACGCTGACGACACTAACCGTTGTGCGCGATTCGCGACGCCAGCGTGGTTCAGGCCTTCACGAGCTCGAACGACCTGCCGCTGAACCGTAGATGCAGGATCACCAGCTCGCGCAGCGGGCAGTTCGACGCAACCGATACCATTGCGCCCTTCGAGGCCGGCGTGCGAAACGTCGCGTGATGGCTTTGCAGCGCGCGACTGAACGACATCGATGCAATCTGTCGCGTCAGCGCGACCCCGCAGACAATGCTCACCATCGCGGCCAGCCGGAACGGCAAGGATTCGAGCGACGACTCGGAGACATCGAAGAGCGGCAGCGACAGCAGAAGAATGACCTGAATGCACATCGCTGCCAGCGACGCCGTGATCAGATGGGCGCGTAGCATGTCGACGGTGACTGGTTTCATGACGTGACCGGGCGTTCCATATGAAAAAACATAAGAGAGAAAACGCGAACCGGGACGAAGGCACGCATGAACCGCCAGCGATGGTAACGTTCCGACCTGAAGGAAACCTGATGCGGCATCCGGGGAAAACCAGCGCAAGGCGGCGTAATATGCCTTCGGCGAAGCTGTCGCCGTTAAACTGCCTGCAAGTTGCAATTCGCAGGCCGCAGAAACGACCGGGCGCCCACTGCAACGTCATAGCCTCTCTGAAACGGATATTTTTCCCATGCGTGTTCTCCTTGTTGAAGACGACGACCTGATCGGCTGCGGTGTCGAAGCAGGCATGCGTCAGGCTGGCTTCACCGTGGACTGGGCGCGGGACGGCCACAAGGCCGACCTCGCCCTCTCCACCACCGACTACTCGCTCGTTATCCTCGATCTTGGCCTGCCGAGAATTTCCGGTACTGAAGTGCTGAGGCGGCTGCGCAGCGCCGGAAAGGATGTACCGGTGCTCGTACTGACCGCGAAAGGCACGGTCGCGGACCGCGTGGACGGTCTCGACGCAGGCGCCGACGACTATCTCGGCAAGCCCTTCGATCTCACCGAACTGATCGCTCGCTGCCGCGCATTGCTGCGACGCGCGCAGGGCCGCAGCGTCGAATTGATCCGCCACGGTGTTCTGACCGTGGACCCCGTCGCGCGAACCGCCGCAGTCGATGGAAACCGTGTGCCGCTCACTTCCCGCGAATGGGCAATCCTGCATCAGCTGGTGACGAATCCAGGCGTGCCGCAATCGCGCTCGCGACTCGAAGAAAGCCTGTACGGCTGGCAGGAGGAAGTCGAGAGCAATGCGATCGAAGTGCACATTTCCAACCTGCGAAAAAAACTCGGCGCGACGCTGATCACAACCGTGCGCGGTATCGGCTACGTCGTGGAGAAACCATGATTCTGGGTTCGATCCGTCGTCGCCTGATGCTGCTCGTTCTTGCCAGCATCGCGCTCGTCTGGAGCCTCGCGCTCGTGTCGAGCTATCAACAGGCCTCCGGCGAAGTCGGTGACTGGGAGAGCGCGCGCCTTGCCGAACTGGCGCAGATTCTTGCGCTGCTCGATCAAAAGAATCTGGTCACGCTCGCCAACGCGCATATCGATGTGCGCGAGGAAGAAAAAGGCGGCGACCCCGGCGCCAGCCAGGACGATGACGACGATTCGCTGCCGCGTGATGCGCTCTTCCAGGTGCGCGATGCCGACAACCGCGTGCTGGCCGCCAGCCCGCAACTCGTCGCGCTGCATGCCGCCGATCTGCCTCTGCCCGCCACCAGTGGTGCACGCACGATGGTCCTCGGCGGCAGGTCGTGGCACACGTTCACGCTGCGCGGCACCGCGCCCGGCCACAGCGTGCGCGTGTTCGAACCGGCGAACACGCGCAGCGATCTCGTGAGCGGTGTCGCGCGGCGTATCGGAGGGCCGATCGTGATCGCGCTGCCAGTGCTTGCGCTCTTCGTCTGGTTCAGCATCGGCCTCAGCCTCGCGCCGCTCAAGACGCTGTCGAAGGCAATCCGCGCGCGCGATATCCATAAACTCGAACCTATCGATATGGGCGGCGCGCCGACTGAAGTGCGTCCGCTTGTCGACGCGATCAATCACGTGCTGTCGCGCCTTCAGAATTCGATCGAGCGCGAGCGCGCATTCACCGCCGACGCCGCGCATGAACTTAAAACGCCGCTCGCGGCGATCAAGGTGCAGGCGCAGGTCGCGCTGGGTGAATCCGATCCGGTATTGCAACGGCTCGCGATGGAGCGCGTCGTACAGGGCGTCGATCGCAGCGCGCGGCTCGCACAGCAGTTGCTTCTGCTGGCCCGGCTCGACGAACGCGAAAAGGTGTCGACGTCGCCGCTGGAAGCCGGCGTTGTCGCGCGCGATGCAGTGCTCGCCAATGAACAGAACGCGCTGCAAAAGAACATGACCGTCGCGCTGACCGGCGACCTGCACGCGGAGATCACCGCCGAGCCTGTGCTGATCGGTATCCTGCTCGACAACCTGATCGATAACTCGATTAAATACGGCCGGTCCGGCGGCGCCATCGAAGTGGTCGTGCGCCGCGACGCCCGACACGTCTTGCTGACCGTCCGCGACGATGGTCCGGGCGTTGCGCACGCCGATCTTGCGAACCTCACGAACCGCTTTTTCCGCGCTACGGGGAACGAGGCGAGTGGCAGCGGTCTCGGGTTGTCGATCGTCGCACGGATCGTCGAGCACTTCGACGCGCGCCTCACGTTCGGCGCGGGGATCGGCAATCGCGGCCTCGCGACCGAGATTGCTTTTCCCGCTTACGAGCCGGCGGCCTGACGGTTCCGTTCGTTGCGGCGTGATGCGGGCAGCCAGAACATGGCGCCGCGTCCGCCGCCCGCACCGTCGCGCGCGGATTCAGCGAACTGCCACGCGATGAGGCCCGGCACGAAAATCAGCAGGTCGCGAAGCCGCCGCGCGCCGGCCAGCGCAAGGCACGTGGCCGGGTCGAGACCCAGCGCGCCGCCGATCAGGATGAACCCGCCCTCCTGCACGCCGAGTCCGCCCGGTACGAAGAAGGCCGCGCTGCTCACGGCCTGGATCAACGATTCGATCACGACCGCCTCGGCGAAGCTCACGGGCGCGTGCAGAAAATACAGCGCGAGCCAGATTTCCAGCGAAGTCGCGATGCACTGCAGCGGTTGCCAGAAGAACAGATAACGCAGCACGGTTGCACGTCTGCGCCAGACCAGTTTGATTGCCTGGTCGATCTGCGCCGACTGCCCCGTCAACGCGGCGAGCTTGCCGCTCGTCACCCGGTTGAGCATGCGCGTGGCGCGTTCAAACGGGCTCGCGTGCTGCACCATCGCGAACAGCACCAGCAGCGGCGCGAGCACCACGACGCCCCACGCAAGATCGCTTGCAAGCCGCAACGTGCCCGACTGCGCGTGCGCGAACAGAAAACCGATGCCGACCATCGTGAACATCAGCTGGCTGATGACCGTGAGCTGCATATCGACAATCAGACTCGCCACTGCCGTCGACGGTTTCACGCCCCAGCGACGCATCATCCGGAACGAGACGATCTCGCCGCCGACACGCGCAACGGGCAGCATGCTGTTCACCGATTCGCGTATCCACACGAGACGCACCATGTTGGCGAACCGCGGACGCCTCGCGCCGCGGATCAGCGTCTGCTGGTCGCGTGCATTGGCGAGCATGGGCAACACATGCGCGAGCCCTGCCAGCACGAGGCCGACGCCGGCGTCGCGCATGAGTCCGAATACCGCGCCCGGATGCTCCTGGTAGACCAGCACCAGCGAGATCACGAGACCGGCGAGCGCCGTGAGCCGACCCAGATGCTTCGTCAGCGCCGCACGTTTTACAACAGAAGAATTATTGTCACTCATCCTGAACCGGCGACAGCAGTCCGTCGCCGTCCACATTAAAACTGAAACCACGCCAGATTACGCGGGACGAAAAGAAGCTTGCCACAAAGATCGCGAACGCCACGACGTCCCACGCCGGCAGCAGCCACAGGCCACGCGGCGCCTGTTTCAACGCGCGGTCCGACAGACACTTGAGCGCCATGCGCGCACACAGCGCCGCCGCCACGAAAGCCCATGCCCAGCGTGCGCCACCTGACAGCACGACGCCCAGCATCGAGAACGCGACCGGATGCATCAGCACGGAGCCGAAATGGCCGACGGGATCGACGCGGCGTATCGTGCGGCTCCAGCGCAGTTCGTGCGCGATCAGCTTGGCCGCGCTGGTTTCGACACAGGCATGCGAAACCGTGAACGGCGGAATCACGACCTTTTCGCCCGTCATGCGCACTGCCTCGCCAATGGCGTGATCTTCTGCCAGATGATGGACGAACGGCGCAAAGCCGCCGATTTTCTCCAGCGTGTCACGGCGCATCGCGATGGTCTGCCCGAAACACGGCCGCGCGAGACCGAGCGCGAGACCCGTCACGACACCCGGAAGAAACTGGTAATTGGTGGCTTTGGCCGAGAGCCGCGGCCAGAAGCCCGGATCGGGCGCGCCGCGATAGGCGCAGGTCACCAGGCCGACGCCCGGCTTCTGCAATTCGCCGATCACATTGCGCAGATACGTCGGCTCGACGCCGACATCGCTGTCGGCAAACACGAGCACGTCGTGTCGTGCATGCGGCAGCATGTTGAGGATGTTGCTCATCTTGCGGTTCGGGCCGTGCAGACGCGTATCGGCGATCACCGTGATATCCGCGTCAGGATGTGCGCGACGCAGATCGTCCAGCACCTTCAATGCCGGATCCGCCGAATCGTGCACACCGAACAGGAATTGCACGACGCCAGGATAGTCCTGCTGACAGAAGCTCGACAGATTGCCGTGCAACGCCCACTCATTGCCGTGCAGCGGCTTGACGATCGTCACCGGTGGAAAGCTGTCCGGCTGCGCGCTCGATCGTCCGAAGAACCGCCCGATCAACGTCGCGGCGAGCAGCGTATAGCCGACGCCGAGCAGCGCACACGCGCTGCACGCAAGGGTCAGCGTGGCGAAGAGCAGATGCGCCGTGCGCGCAGGACCATCGAAGGTAATCAGTGCGCTGATGCCCATCACGCCGGCTACACAGCACAGCCGCGATGCGAGCCGCCTGAAGTCCGGTCCATCTATGCGACGGACGCGGACACGGGCGGGACGCACTTCGCTCACGCTTCGTGCGCGTGCAGGAAACGGAAGAACTCGACGCCTTCGCGCAACCGGCGCTTCATCATCTCCCAGCTCATCAGCATTTCGCGGACGATTTCCCAGATCTTCGAGGGACGGAAATAGAAGCGCTTGTAGAACGTTTCCAGGTGGTGATAGATCTCGTCGCGTGACAGGTGCGGATAGCCGATCGCGGCCAGCTGCACGCCTTCCTTGCTGACGAGGTTGATCACCTTGTTCTCTTCGAGCCAGCCGTTCTCGACCGCCTGGTTATACAGCGTCGTGCCCGGATAAGGCGCGGCAAGCGACACCTGGATCGTGTGCGGATTGATTTCCTTCGCGTACTCGATCGTCTTTTCGATCGTCTCTTTCGTCTCGCCAGGCAGGCCGAGAATGAAGGTGCCGTGAATCTTGATGCCAAGCTTGCGGCAATCCTCGCTGAAGCGGCGCGCGATGTCCGTGCGCAGGCCCTTCTTGATGTTCAGCAGGATCTGGTCGTCGCCCGATTCATAGCCCACCAGCAGCAGACGCAGGCCGTTTTCCTTCATGATCTTCAACGTCGAGTACGGCACGTTGGCCTTCGCGTTGCACGACCACGTCACGCCGAGCTTGCCGAGCCCACGTGCGATTTCCTCGACGCGCGGCTTGAAGTCGGTGAACGTGTCGTCGTCGAACATGATCTCCTTGACTTCAGGCATGTTGTCGCGAATCCACTTCACTTCTTCCAGCACGTTCTCGGTGGAACGCGTGCGGTAACGGTGACCGCCCACCGTCTGCGGCCACAGGCAGAACGTGCATTTCGAGCGGCAGCCGCGCCCCGTGTAGATCGACACGTACGGATGCTTCAGATAACCGATGAAGTAGTTGTCGATCTTCAGATCGCGTTGATATACCGGCGCGACGAACGGCAGTTCGTCCATGTTCTCGAGAATCGGGCGCGCGGCGTTGTGTTCGATCGAGCCGTCGGGGGCGCGATAGCTCAGCCCGAGAATCTGCGAAAACGGCTTGCCTTCGGCGACTTCCTGGCAGGTGAAATCGAATTCCTCGCGGCACACGAAGTCGATGGCTTCGGTAGCCGTCAGCGAGTTGTGCGGATCGACCGCGACCTTCGCGCCGACCATGCCGACCAGCACCGATGGCTTGCGCTTTTTCAGATCTTCCGCGAACAGCGCATCGGTGGGAAACGAGGGTGTGCTTGTGTGAATGATGACGAGGTCATAGTGCTGCGCAATATCGAGCGTGGCGTCGACCGACAGCCCGTCTGCAGGTGCGTCGAGCACGCGGCTATCCGGAACCAGCGCCGCGGGCTGTGCAAGCCACGTCGGATACCAGAACGAGCGGATTTCGCGTTTGGCTTGATAGCGCGAGCCTGCACCACCGTCGAAACCGTCATACGACGGCGCCTGCAAGAACAACGTCTTCATGAATACTCCGGCAAGCGAGCGTGACAATGCCCGCACCCGGCAGTCCGAGGGACTGGGCGCGTGCAGTCCGTGCTTTCATTGATCTGACGGCAACCTTACGATGTGCGCTTCGCGCATCGTCCGTGGCCGTCTGTTAGGGTATGTGCGAGGGAAATACTACCGGCGATACCTGAAGGAAATCTTAAGACCAGGAATTGCTGCACGTGCGATCAGTCAGCGTGGCTGCAATCCGGTCACAGAGACAGACAGTCCTGGTGCATCCGCGTTGTTGCGAATCGTGAGCACCGCGCGATGCCGCTCTGCGATGCGCGACGCGATCGCAAGACCGAGCCCGCTGCCCTGCCCCTCAGCATCGGCGACACGATAGAATCGGTCGAGCACGCGGGCGAGTTCGTCCTCGGGAATGCCGGGACCGCTGTCCACCACGTCGAAGCCCACCCTGCCCCCATCCCGCTTCAGAATCACGTCGATCTTGCCACCCGGCGGCGTATAGCGGATCGCGTTGTCGACCAGATTGTCCAGCAGCACGCCGAGTGCATGCTGCTCCGCGAGGACCGTATAGGCGTCGCCCGGCGCGCGGGACGCGGACAGCTCCAGACCGAGATCGATACCCTTCGCTTCGGCCAGCAGCGAGAAATCGCCAACCGACTGCTCGCCCACCCGTCGCAGACTGACGGGCGCCATCGAAGTTGCCGGCTGCGCATCCTCGCGCGCAAGCGTCAGCAGTTGCTGCACCAGATGAATCAGACGATTGAGGCGCCCTTCGATGCGCTCCATCGTCTGACCATGCGCCACCAGCGAGCCATCGCGCACGGCGGCCTGCAATTGCAGCTTCAGCGCGGCAAGCGGCGAACGCAGTTCATGAGCGGCATCCGCGACGAACGTGCGTTGCGCCTGCGACGCCACGTTCAGTCGATGTAGCAGATCGTTCAGCGCCTCGACGAGCGGCTGGATTTCGACGGGCACACGGCCATGGCCATCCAGCCGCACCGGTTCAAGCGAATCGATCGAGCGCGTGGACAACGCGCGCGACAGCCCGCCAATCGGCGCCAGCCCGCGCGCGACGACGAACAGCACCAGCGCGATCGTCACGGGAATCAACAACCAGAGCGGCCACAGCGTGCGCAGCGCAAGCCGCAGCGCGAGTTCTTCGCGGACGGAAACCGGTTGTGCGACCTGAATGAAACGCCCGGCCTCTTGCAGCCCGAACACGCGCCAGTGATGTTCGCCGCGCTCGATCGTGCGGATGCCGGCGGGAAAACGCGTCAGGTCCGGCGCGCTCAACGATTGATAGACGAGGGCGCCGTCCTTGTCCCAGATCGCGATGACGATGCGATCCTCGGAAATCCCTTCGAAATCGGGGCGCGTGCGCTGCACGCTTTCAGTACTTTCCAGATTGGCCGGCAACGAGAGCGCGACGGCGCGCAGTTCGTAGTCGAACAGTTCGCTCGCTTCCTCGCGCGCGGTGTGAAAGATGCCGTATCCCGCCACGAGCGACGCCGCCGCGAGACCGAAGATGAGCCAGCCCAGCAGCCACCGCCGGATGGACGTCATTCAGCCCTCTTCAGCCGGTAGCCGACGCCCCGGACCGTCACGATCTGCTCGGCGCCGATCTTGCGGCGCAGGCTGTGCACATGGACTTCAATGGTGTTGCTGCCCACTTCTTCTCCCCATCCATACATTTTTTCTTCGAGTTCCGCTTTCGTGAATACGCGTGACGGTTCTTCGATCAGCGCCTGCAGCAAAGCAAATTCACGCGGCACGAGCGGCACCAGCTCGCCGTTCTTCGTGGTTTCGTGCGCGGCCGGATCGAGTGTGAGTTCGCCGTGCGCGTAGACCGGCTGCTTCTGGCCGGTACGCCGGCGCAGCAGCGCGCGCACGCGCGCCGCGAGTTCGTCGAGATCGAACGGCTTGATCAGGTAGTCGTCGGCGCCCGCGTCGAGGCCGCGGATGCGGTCCTCCACCGCATCACGCGCGGTCAGGATGATGACGGGTGCAGCGCCGCCTGCCTTGCGATAGGTGTTCAGCACGGCGATACCGTCTTTTTTCGGCAGACCCAGATCGAGCAACACAAGATCGTAGACGCCGTTGCCAAGCGACAGATCCGCGGCGCGCCCGTCTTCCGCCCAGTCGATCGCGTAGCCGACGCGGCGCATCGATTCCAGCACGGTTTCTGCGATCATCTCGTCGTCTTCAACCAGTAGCAGACGCATCCGGTGACTCCTCTGTCTTCTATGTATATCTGCATTGTCACTGCCCGAAGCTTAACGCTCGCTTAAGCGTTACTTAAGCTGCCGATCGCGAAAATCGCCCCTTATCCGGACGCGCCATCGCCTGAGCACTGGCGCGTCCGCTTCTTTTTGCCAGGAGCAGGACTTGTCTATCTTTCACGCAGCAAGGTCGGGATCGAGGCCGCAGCCGTCGAGAAGCGTGCGTGGCCCCGCCCTGCCTGATGCGCCTTCAGCCGCTCCGTTCCGCTTCCGGTCCGGCGCGGCATTGCGCGCCGTCGTGCCCGTCTGCGCCGCGCTGCTCGCGGGTTGCACGTGGTATCACCGCGAACCGCTGTCGCCGCGCGAGACCTCGACCTCCGCCGCCACGCTGGAGCGCATTCAGGTCGACCCTGCGACCATGCCGCTACCCGAACTGGCGGCTCACCGCTTCGATCCGTCCGACGGGCTCGATATCGAGGAAGTCGCGATGCTCGCGGTTGTGAACAATCCCGACCTGAAACTGACCCGCGACGATCTTGGCATCGCCCGCGCGCAGGCGTTTTCCGCGGGGCTGCTGCCCGATCCGCAACTGAGCATTGCCAGCGACTATCCCGGCGCCGAAGGCCTGACCCGGGCCTTCAATTATGGCTTGAGCATCGACGTCATGGCGATCGTGACGCGCGGCGCGAACAAGGCATCCGCCGATGCGACGTATGTGAAAACCGATCTCGGTCTGCTCTGGCAGGAATGGCAGATCGTCGCGCAGGCAAAGCAGCTGTTCCTGAAGGCACGCTTTCAGGACGAGACGTTGCCGCTCCTCCAGCAGCAGCGGGAACTGTCGCGTACGCGTTACGAGCGCATGGCCGAGGCACAGCGCGATGGCAATCTGGCCGAAGACACCCTCACCGCCGCACTCACGTCATACAACGACGCGCGCAAGCAGTACACCGACGCCGAACGCGCCGCCGAACAGACGCATCACGATCTGAACGCCCTGCTCGGTCTCGCGCCCGACGTGCAGTTGCAATTGACCGACGACAACGAAAGCGCACCCGTTGACGACGCAACCATCGATGCCGCCCTTGCGACGCTGCCGAAGCGCCGTCCTGACCTGCTCGCGCTAAAGGCGGGCTACGAAGCACAGGAGCAGAAATATCGCGCCGCGATCCTGTCCCAGTTCCCGAGCCTGTCGGTCGGCTTCGTGCGGGCACGCGATACGTCGAACATCTACACGAGCGGCTTCCAGATCAACATGAGCCTGCCCATTTTCAACCGCAACCAGGGCAACGTCGCCATCGAAAAGGCGACCCGTCAGCGTCTGCGCGACGAATATCAGGACCGTCTGAACCAGGCGTACTCGGACGTCGCGCACATGCGCGCGGACAGCGCGATCCTCACGCGTCAGCTCCAGCAGACCGAAGCGGCACTGCCCGATGTCGAGCTCGCCGCCCGGCACGCGCGGCAGGCGTACGCGGACCACAACCTCACGCTCGGCGCATACGCCGACGCGCAAAACGCGGCGCTGAGCAAGCGCGTCGACGTCGCGACGCTGCGCGAATCGCTCGCTGAACAGCGGATCGGGCTGCAGGCGCTCCTCGGCAGCGCGATTCCCGATGCTTTCTCTTCCGATCAGACTTTCACCGAAAACCATGCGAACTAACCGCCTTTCGATGCAGGCCCGGCGCGCTGCGGTCTGCGTCGCCGTCATGTCCGTCTTCTGGCAGATCGTGGCGCGCGCTGACGAAGAACCCGTCGTCAGCGTGCAGACCGTTCAGGTGCGCCGCGACACGATTGCGCAACCGGTACGCGCGTATGGCGTCGTCGCTGCATCGGCGTCGAATGTGACCACCATCAATCTGCCTTACGTCGCCCGCATCACGCAGATGCGTGTGCAGGCCGGTCAGAGCGTCACGCGGGGCACGCCGCTCGCGCTCGTGCAGGCCGATCCGGCAGCGGTGCTTGCCGCCACGCAGGCAAGGAGCACGTTGACGCTCGCGCAGGGCGAAGTCGCGCGCACGCAGTCGCTGTACGACAAGGGGCTCGCTACGCAGTCGCAACTGGCCACCGCAAAAAAGGCCGCACAGGATGCGCAGCAGGCGCTCGCCGCACAGGATCAGATGGGCATCGCTTCGGGCGCACGCACGCTGACTTCGCCGGTCGACGGTGTCGTCTTGCAGGTGTCGGTCGCACAGGGCGACCAGGTGCAGGCCGGCGCGGCGATCCTGCAGCTGGCCGCGGGCGGCAGCGGCAAGGATGCGCGCGCGAACGTCACGCTCAGCGTGGAGCCTTCGGACGCCGCCTCAATCCACACAGGCGATGTCGTCACGCTGCATGGCCTTTCCACCGCGCTCGCGAAATCCGCGGTGCCGGGACGCGTTGTGATGGTCGGCGCATCGGTCGATACACAAAGCCAGCTTGTGAATATCGGTGCCAATGTGCCGCTCGGACAGACCGCCTTCATTCCCGGCACACGCGTGAGCGCCGACATTGCGACCAGCACGGGCACGCACTGGATCGTGCCGCGCAACGCCGTGCTGAAAGACGAAAATGGCGAATATGTGTTCCAGATCACGTCCGCCAGGAAGGCGCACCGGGTGAACGTCGTCACCCGAGTGGAAGACGACCGCCGCTATGGCGTCGACGGCATGATCGACGGCACGCTTCCCCTCGTCGTATCCGGCAACTATGAGCTGAAAGACGGCATGGCCGTGCAGACGGGTGGCAAGGCCGCTGGGGGCGCCGCACGATGAATTTCGGCCAATGGATGCAACGGCACCGACGTTCGCTGCTGTTCGTGATCGCGTTGCTGGCAATCGCGGGCGCGTTGACCGCGTTCCGTCTGCCGATCTCGCTGTTCCCGAATGTGGCGTTCCCGCGCGCGGTTGTTTCGCTCGACGCCGGCGATCGTCCCGCCGAACAGATGACGACACTCGTCACGATGCCCGTCGAAGAAGCATTGCGCCGCGTGCCGAATGTGCGTGATGTTGAATCGAAGACGAGCCGCGGCTCGGCCGAGATCTCGATCAATTTCGACTGGGGCACGGACATGGCGCAAGCCACGTTGCAGGCGCAGTCCGCGATCAGCGAGATCCTTGCCACGTTGCCGCAGGGCACGTCGATGCAGGTGCGCCGGATGGACCCGACCGTCTTTCCGGTGCTCGCCTACAGCCTGACTTCGAACCAGCAGTCGCTCTCGGCACTGCACGATCTCGCGCAGTTCCAGATGCGTCCGTTGCTGTCGTCCGTTGAAGGCGTGGCGCGTGTCGATATCACCGGCGGTGCGCAGGACGAGTTCGAAGTTGCGATCGACCCGGCGCGGCTCGCGGCCTGGAAGCTTTCGCTTTCTGATGTATCGAAGGCGATCGGCGCGAGCAACGTACTGATGGCAACCGGTCGCATCGAAGACCATGACAAGCTGTACCTGGTGATTGCCAATACCACGGTCACGCATATCGACGAATTGAAGAACGTCGTCGTATCGGCGAACGGTACGTCACAGGTTCGCCTGGGTGATATCGCGAACGTACGCCAGGGCGTGGTGCCGCAATGGATGCGCGTCACCGCTGACGGACAGGACGCTGTCCTCATCAACATTTTCCAGCAGCCCGGCGCGAACAGCGTTGCGATGGCCAGGGCGATCCGCGCGAGACTCGCGGCCTTCCAGCATCAGATGCCGCCAGGCGTTCACCTCTCGAACTGGTACGACCAGAGCGAACTCGTGATCGCGTCGGCAACCAGCGTGCGCGACGCGATCATGATCGGCGTCGTGCTCGCGGCCTTCACGCTGTTCGTGTTCCTGCGCAACTGGAAAATCACCGCGATTGCCGTCGCGCTGGTGCCTGTCGTGATGGCAGCGACGATCCTGCTGCTCGACGTGTTCGACATGGGCTTCAACATCATGACGCTCGGCGGGATGGCCGCCGCCGTCGGCCTCGTGATCGACGATGCGATCGTGATGATCGAGCACATCGTCAGACGCATGCGTGAAGCTGGCGCACACAAGTTTCATGGCCGCGTGATGTCGGCGGCGCTCGAATTCACGCGACCGCTGGCGGGATCGTCGGCGGCCACGCTGATCATCTTCGTGCCGCTCGCCTTTCTGTCGGGTGTCACGGGTGCGTTTTTCAAGGCGCTGTCGGTCACGATGGCAAGCGCGCTCTTCATCTCGTTCCTCGTTACGTGGCTCGCCGTGCCGATTCTGTGCGACCGCTGGCTGAAGCCCAAAGACGCGGAAGAACATCGCGAGACGCGCTTCGCACTGTGGATGAACCGTCGTTATGCCTGGCTGATCGAGCACGTCACTTCGCGGCCGCTGCTGGTGCTGGTCGGACTGGTGCCGCTCGTTGTGGTCGCTGCGTTCGCTTTTACGCGCGTCGGCAGCGGCTTCATGCCGACGATGGACGAAGGCGGTTTCGTGCTCGACTATCACACCGAACCCGGTACATCGATTACCGAGACCGATCGTCTGATGCGGCAGGTCGAGACGATCATTCGTGCGAATCCGAACATCGCGACGTACTCGCGTCGCACGGGGACGGGTCTTGGCGGCGATCTGCAGGAACCGAATCGCGGCGACTTTTTCGTGCGCCTCAAATCGGCCAACCGGGAGCCGATCGAAACCGTGATGGAAGAGGTCCGCTCGAAGATCGAGACGCAGGTACCGGGTGTCAACATCGAACTCGCGCAGCTGATGGAAGATCTGATCGGCGACCTGACTGCTGTGCCGCAGCCGGTGCAGATCAAGATCTATTCCGACGATCAGGAGACGCTCGACACTACTGCGAAGAAAGTGGCGGCGAGCATCGGCAAGATCCAGGGCGTCGTCGACGTGAACGACGGCATCAACCCGGCCGGCGACGCGCTCGAACTGCATATCCGCCCCGATGCCGCGGCTGCGGAAGGCATGGATCCGCAGTCGATCGCGCAGGCTGTGTCGGACATGGTCGAAGGCACCGTTGCGACGCAGTTCCAGAGCGGGCCGAAGACGGTCGGCGTGCGCGTGCGGGTTGCCGGCGCGCTCACGCTCACCGACACGCAGCTCGGCCAGTTGCAGATCCGCGCGCCCGACGGCCATCTGTTCGCGCTCAAACGCGTGGCCGACCGCGTGGCCGTGACCGGCCAGCCGGAAATCAGCCGCGACAACCTGAAGCGGATGGTCGCGGTGACGGCGCGCATCGACGGTCGCGATCTCGGCTCCACCATCGCCGATGTGCAGAAAGCACTCGCTGATCCGAACCTGCTGCCCACAGGCGTGTATTACGAACTCGGCGGTCTCTATCAGCAGCAGCAGATTGCGTTCAAGGGCCTGCTCATCGTATTCGGCGCGGCGATCGCACTTGTGTTCGGCCTGCTGCTGTTCCTGTACGAACGGTTTCGCGTGGCGATTGCTGTCATGGCGATGCCGCTGCTTGCGACGGGCGCAGTCTTTGTCGGCCTGTGGGTGACGGGCATCGAACTCAACATCTCCGCGATGATGGGCATGACGATGATCATCGGGATCGTGACCGAAGTGGCGATCTTCTACGTGTCGGAATTGCAGGCGCTGGTGCGCGATGAAGGCGTGCCGTTCGAAAAGGCGCTGATTCAGGCTGGGCGCAACCGTCTGCGGCCTATCACGATGACGACGATCGCGGCGATTCTTGCGCTCCTGCCGCTTGCATTCGCACTGGGCCAGGGCTCCGCGATGCAGCAGCCGCTTGCCATCGCGATCATCTCCGGGCTCATCGTGCAGTTGCCGCTCGTGCTTTTGTTGCTGCCGGTGCTGCTGCAACTGCTGATGAAGCAACGCAACCCGGAGCGCAGCGAACCGTCGGAAACCACCTGATTCAGCACAACGCAAGCGGACCCGCGCTGGGTCCGCGACTGGATCGGCGACTGGATCGGCGACGCATTCCGTGTCTGCAAACTGAAAAGGGGCGCCAGTCTGGCGCCCCTTTTCAGCATCAAGCGGATTACTCAATGACCCGAATAGATTGAATGGCTGACAGCGTAGTGCGGCAAGGTTGCCGGTTGACCCGATTGCGTTGATCCATAAGTCGCGGGGCCGTAATCGACATTGCTCGCGACATTGCCCGTCGACGCGACACCGGAAGCCATAGCGTGCGCGGGTGTGTCGTACTGCGGATAGTGCGTCTTCGATTGATGCAGGACGCCCTGCTGCTCCGCCTGCACAACCTGGGCGCGGACAGAATCACGGGTGATGGGGTCGTTATTGCCGGTTTGGGCGAACGACACGGCAGGAACAATCAGCGCACCTGCAACGACAAGCGATGAGATAAGGCCTTTCATGCGGGTTCTCCTTGAACACGATCGTCCGGCGAATCCAGACGATGCATGTAGACAGGATAAGGAGCGAATCCTTAACAAACCCTTAGACGGTGCGATGAATGGCAACTCCCGGCACCGAACAGTTGACCGGAAGAAACGCGGGTGAAAACACTAACTGGACATCGCGACAGTGGCTCCTGCGAATGCTTCGCGCGGTTCTTCTTCGCGAAGGATGTATCCAAGGCCACGCAAGGTCATGATCTTTGCGTTCGAGTTCGCAAGATGTTTGCGCAGACGGTGAATATAGATGTCGATCGCATCGGCGCTCGGCTCGTCGTCGAGATTGAAGACACTATCCATCAGCACCGCCTTCGAAACCGTCTTGCCCTGCTTCAGGATCAGTGCCTCAAGAATCGCATGCTCGCGACGACGCAATGGCAAGGGCTCGTCATGCAGCACGAATTCGCGGGTGTCGAAGAGATAGTGGAGATCGCCGCAATCGAGGGACTGTCCCTTGTCACCGGCTGCCTGCCGCCGGATCAGCGCCTTGATGCGCGCGACCAGCTCGCGGGCATCGAATGGCTTGACGACGTAGTCATCGGCGCCTGCCGAGAAGCACGCTACCTTGTCGTCGGTCGAGCCATTGGCGGTCAGCATCAGCACCGGCACGTTGTCGCGTTTGCGGCGCAGGCGCGCAAGCACATCCTTGCCGCCGATGCCCGGCAGACGCAGATCAAGCAGTACCGCGTCGTAGCGCTGCAGACCGAGCAGCGTTTCCGCGCGCTCGCCATCCTGGGCCCAGTCCAGTGCGAAATTCTCAACCTGCATCAGATTGATGACCCAGCGCGCGAGATCGGCGTCATCTTCGACAAGCAGCAGTTTCATGTTTCTTCCCTCGTTGTCGCTGGCCTGGCGGCAGCCTGCCAGACACGCATCTCCACCGTCGCGACCAGACCGATTCCGTGTTCTCCCGTTTCGAGCGTGACGGTGCCGCCCTGCCGCTGCGCAATCTCACGCACGATCGGCAGACCGAGACCCGTGCCGTCGGCGTTGCTCGACGCGCGATAGAAGCGCTCGAACACGCGAGCCTTCGCTTCGTTCCTGATACCGGGTCCATTGTCGATCACGCGCACGATCACCCTGTCGTGCGAGCGATGCGCCTGCACGGTCACGCGACCGCCTGTCTGCGTATAACGCAGCGCGTTGTCGACCAGATTGGTGAGGAGCGCGGCAGTCAGCGCTTCGTCGCCCGTCACATACAGACCTTCATCGAGTTCCGCGCCCAGATCGATCTCGCGCGCCTGTGCGAACGCGATCAGTTCTTCGAGCACATTCGCGATCAATGCAACCAGATCGACGCATTCCTCCGTATGGGAAGGCGCGGCCGACTCCGCCTGCGCGAGCAGCAGCAGCTTGTTGGTCAGCGTCGTCATCCTGCGACTGCTCTTGTGCATGCCGGTCAGTGCTTCGGCCAGTCTGGCGTCGCGGTTTTCACGTTGTCGCGCAAACTGGATCTGCGCATCGAGCAGCGTAAGCGGTGTGCGCAACTGATGCGCAGCGTCGGAGATGAACTGCCGCTGGGCCGCGGTCTGCTGACTCATGCGCGCAATGCACTGATTGATGGCATCGACGATCGGACGCAACTCGACGTGAAGCCGCGCCACACGCAGCGGTTGCAGCTGTGACGGGTTGCGATCGGCGACGTCGTCCTTCACCTTCATGAGTGGCCGCAGTTCGAACGTCAGGCCAAGATAGACGAAAACCATGGCGAGCAGCAGCGTCAGTACCTCGCCGAAGAGCTGCGGACGCAGTAGCTGCCACACCATCGCATCGCGCGAGGCCTCCGTCTTCGCGACCACGACGATGACTTCCTCGGTGCGTCCCGAGTCGTACAGCTGACGCACATAGGCCGCGGCACGCACCACACGGCCGTCCTCGAGGCGCGTCGAATAAAGCCTGGGCGCGGCAACAGACCCGTGCGGCAGCGGCAGTTCGGCACCGCCCGCGAGCAGACGATGCCCGCTCGCCTCGACGCGGTAGAACACGCTGTCCTGCTCGGGGGATTCAAAGAGCTCGAGCGCCGCCGGCGGAATCTGCACGACGACGTTGCCGTTATCCCAGTCGATGTCTTCCCCGATAATCCGCATCGACGAAGCGAGTGCGTTGTCCTGGACGAGGTCGGCCGTGGCCATCGCGTCGCGAAACGAAATCAGGCCGGAAACCGAGACGAACGCCGCCAGGGGCAGCAGGAGCCACCACAAGAGGCGGCCACGCAGGCTTCCCGGAAACACGGTACGTCGTTCCTCCTTTTTGACCATTAGCGCGCGCCTGAACGAGAAGGCGCAGCGGACGCTGCAACGGCAACGCCGTCAGTACAGCCGGCGCGGCCGATGACCTGGTTCATGGTGATGTCTCCGCGAGGTGTCTGTTATGTCCCGCGAACGGGATGGCGTCTCATGAGCGCCTTGCGCGGAAATTCTAGGCGTGCAAACCCTTCTCAATGCTTTCTGACTTTCACTTTTCGCCCAAAGTACGGGTTTGTCCTGATCCCTACTGCCTGATCTGCGAAACCGCGCGCAACTCGTCGGGCGTCGCCGTTCCGAATCCGAAGAACTCCAGATAGGCCGGAATCATTTCAAACAGCATGTCGGTGCCCACCTGCACCGGACAACCCTTGTCTTTCGCCGCGCGCAGCAGTGGCGTGTATTCCGACTTCATCACGACCTCGCCGACGAACGTCGCAGGCGCAATACGGTCGATGTCGAACGGAAGCGGATCGCCATCCTTCATGCCAAGCGGTGTCGCATTGACGATCACATCGAAGCCGGCCGGATCTTTTGAACCGGTAGTCACGACGAGCTGCGGATAGTGCTTGCGCAGACGACCTGCTAGCGCCTCCACCGACGCCTCAGCGGTATCGAACAGCGCCATCTCCGCAACGCCCGCACCCGCAAGCGAAGCTGCAATCGCCGAACCCACGCCGCCGCTACCGAGTACCAGCACACGCGCACCCTTCAACACACGGCCCTTACGCTCGACGCCGCGCACGAAGCCCGCACCATCGAACTGGTCGCCAAGCAGCGTGCCGTCTTCGCGTTTGAGAATCGCATTACATGCGCCCGCGATGCTGGCCGTCGGCGTCAGATCGTCGACGAGTGCGACGGTCGTGACCTTGTGCGGCATCGTGACGAGAGCGCCGCGGATATTGCTCATTCGAAACAGCAGCGGCAGAAATGACACATAGTCATCGGGCATCACGCCCATCGGCATCACAACGGCATCGATGCCTTTTTTCTCGAACCACGGGTTGTAGATCATGGGCGCCTTGAACGCTTCGGTCGGAAAGCCGAGGTGTGCAATAAGCGTCGTTTTTCCGCTGATCATTGCGGGACTCCTTGAACTGTCTATGTCAGAACTTCAAATATCGATGCTGTCGCACATCGCCGGAGACGGCGATACGCAACAGCGTGGAAGCGGGTGATGATACCAACGCCACCCGCGAACTGGCTACGCGACGACGAAGGCGCCGACTGGTAGCCATCGCCCACGCTCGCCGTTGCATTGATGATATTCCCCTTTCCCGAGGTGCCCAGCGTCTGCCCGTTCGCACGCTGATACGCCTCGAGCGCATACAGTCCCGTACGCTTCGACAGCGCATGGTACAGGGACAGGTTGAACTGTTGATATTGCGCGGCGCTATGGATGCCGTTCGAGGTCGTCGCGCGCGTATAACTATAGCCCGCAGCGAGATCCACCTGCGTCGTTGGCTTGTAATGCACCACCAGGCCGCCGGTGTTCCAGATCGCCGTGTCGGTAAACTTCGAGCCGGTACCCGGAATGTACTGCACGTTCGAAGGTCCGCACAAACTGCATCTCTTCGTGAGCAACGCGCTTTAGCAGATTGAGCACAGCGTCGACAAGCATGTCTTGCTAGCTACCTGCCCTTTTGCGGCGACCGGGTTCAACCAGAATGTCGACTGTCTTAAGCCGATATTTACTGGCCGCCACCCGAGCCTTTGAAACGGGTTCATTACGACGTAGCAGGCCCACTGCTTTCGTAATGCACCGCGAGCCAGAACGTCGGCTCACTCGCATGCGTCCATGCCACGCGATGCCGGCAATGCGCGGGAATCTGCACATAATCGCCGGGCCGCATCGTATGCAGCTGCGCAGCGCCTTCAACCGCGCCTTCAGACCCGCCTTCGCATCCCTCTGCGAATTCCAGCGCCGCTGCGCCCGCGAGCAGGACGACCCATTCCTCGTGCGGACTGTCGTACCAGAAGTCAGCAGGACTCGCCTGTCCCGTCGACACGATCCGCTCGACACGCACCCCTTTGCGATCGACCAGCGTATCGAACTGCTCATCGGGACCGTGTGGTCCCGCCAGGTCGAAGAGATTGCCGGTCTCGGGTTTCATCGCGTGCCTCGTTTGACGGACCGAAGTCAAACCATCGGTTTGAGCCCTTCAAGCAGCGTCGGAATCAGTTCGCTGATGGTCGGGTGAATGTGCATCGCGCGCATCAACGTGGTGTAGGGCGCGCCGGCCTTGATGGTGTCGATGATGGTATGGATCGCTTCGTCGCCGTCCACGCCGAGGATGGTCGCACCGAGAATCTGCTTCGTGTCGGCATCGACGAGCGTCTTCATGAAGCCGGCCGTCTCGCCTTTCTCTCGCGCGCGTCCAACACGCGACATCGGCATCGTCGCGATCAACGCCTTGCGTCCCGACTGGCGCACTTCAGCCTCCGACATCCCCACGCGCGCAAGCGGCGGATCGACGAACACCGCATACACCATGGTGCGGCCGTCGACGCTGCGACGCTCGCCCGTGCGCTCCGCCTCGAACAGATTGGCCGCGACGACCTGAAAATCGTCGTACGACGTGTGCGTGAACGCGCCGCGTCCGTTGACATCGCCAATGGCCCACACGCCGGGCACCTTCGTACGCAGCTCGCCATCGACGGGGATCAAGCCGTGTTTATCGACTTCAATACCCGCAGCGTCGAGACCCAGATCGTCGGTGTTCGGACGACGACCGGTCGCGAACAGCAGATGCGAGGCGTCGAGCGGCGGCGCATCGCCCGCAAGATGAACGCGCACCGCCGTGCCGTCGCCGCGGCCGCCCAGTGCTTCAAGTCGCGCGGGATTGGCGCCAAAGCGGAATTCGATGCCTTCACGCACGAACACGTCCTGCAGGCTTTTCGCAAAGTCCGCGTCCTCGCGGGTCAGCACGCGCTCGCCACGCACGATCACGGTCACCCGGCTACCGAAGCGGCGGAACACCTGCGCGAACTCCAGCGCGATATAGCTCGCGCCGACGACCACCAGATGCTCCGGCAACGTCGTCAGATCGAGCAGCGTCGAATTCGTGAAGTAGCGGATGTCCTCGATGCCGGGAAGCGTCGGGATGACCGGGCGAGTGCCCGTGTTAATGAAGATTTCGTCGGCCTCGAGGTCCTGGGCCGGCTGGCCGTCGCGCGCTTCGATGCGCACCGAGTGCGCACCCGCGAAGCGCGCGTGGCCGTTGAAGACGCTGACGTTTGTGGCGCCGCGCAGCCACTTTTCGACGCCGCGTCTGGATTGCCCGATGATTTCGTCCTTACGCGCCTTCACGCGTGCGAGATCGACGGTGATGTCGCCCGTGATCTGGACGCCCCAGGCGGCCGCGTGGCGCGCTACATGTGCGGCCCGCGCGGATGCCACGTACGCTTTGGTCGGCGTACAGCCGACGTTCACGCACGTGCCCCCGAACGTCGCCCGTTCGATAACGGCCGTCTTGCGGCCGTTTTCACCGAGGCGGACCGCCAGCGGCGAGCCGCCCTGTCCAGTGCCGATCACGATTGCGTCGAAATGCTGGGGCATGGCAGACCTCCGGGGAGCCGGTATGGGGTCGTGCCATCTTACACGTGACTCTTTTGCTGTGCGGTTTCGCGGGCCTCCGGCGGACTGAGGGTTCAGGCGTGGTTCAGACGAGGCTCAGGGTGGGTTCAGGCGTCGCAGTAGACGTGGCAGATCAGTTCGCGCGAGCGGTCGAGTGCCGCCTTCGCGCCCTTTGTCGCAACGACGAAACCAACCTGGCTCAGGTTGAAATCGAGCGACACCATCAATTGCATGAGCGACACCATCGGCAACACCACGGCCGGGTGATATAGCTGGCGTTCGATAAGGTCTCTCATGTCCACTCCTTCGCCCGACTGTTTCGGTGGGGCACTGCATCCAATGTTCCGATGGAAGCAATTTTAGGAGGGACGCGTCCACGGATAAATGGGCAGAACGCGAAGTCACTTGTCGGTGGATTCGAACAATCGACAGAAGCCCGGTGGGCGGGCTTCGGCGGGGCGCGGGCCTGATCTGGCGGGCGTTCGTCAGCGTTCCGGCGGCGCCTGGCGAGGGGTTTCGGGCGTATTCCGCCGGCGCCGGCGACGGGCTGGCCGGCATTATTCCGGCATTATTCCGGCATCAGCCCGACATCACCCGGCGTTGCCGCGGCTGCAATCCGTGGTACGGCCAGCCCCGGATTCAGCCGGCGCGACGCGCCCGGACAGCTGCGGCCAGCCTGTCGAGCACCGGCGCGGTCTGCGCCCACGAAAGGCACGCATCCGTGATCGACACGCCGTAGCGCAGCGGCACACCCGGCTTCAGGTCCTGGCGCCCTTCCTCGAGGTGGCTCTCGATCATCACGCCGATGATGCGGCGATCGCCCGCCGACAGTTGCCCGGCCAGGTCCTCCGCCACGTCCATCTGCCGCAGGTGCGATTTGCCCGAATTCGCGTGCGAGCAGTCGACCATCACCTGCTCACGCAGCCCCAGTTCGCGCAGCGCCGCACAGCTCGCCTCGACGCCCGCGCTGTCGTAGTTCGGCCCTTTCTTGCCGCCGCGCAGGATCACGTGCGCATCGTCGTTGCCGCGGGTTTCGAAGATCGCCGCCATGCCCATCTTGGTCATGCCCATGAAGGCGTGACTCGCGCGCGCCGCGACGATCGCGTCCGCGGCGATCTGCACGCCGCCATCGGTGCCGTTCTTGAAGCCGATCGGGCAGCTGAGACCCGACGCCAGCTGGCGATGGCTCTGGCTTTCCGTCGTGCGCGCGCCGATCGCGCCCCACGCGATCAGATCCGCGATGTACTGCGGGCTCAGCAGATCGAGAAACTCAGTCGCGGTCGGCAGGCCGAGGCTGCTGATGTCCAGCAGCAGTTCACGCGCACGGCGCAGCCCTTCGTTGATGCGGAAGCTGCCGTCGAGCTGGGGATCGTTGATATAGCCCTTCCAGCCGACCGTCGTGCGCGGCTTTTCGAAGTAGACGCGCATCACGATCAGCAGATCGTCCTTCAGCGCATCGGCGGCGGCTTTCAGACGATGCGCGTAATCCATCGCCTGCTGGTGGTCGTGGATCGAACAGGGGCCGACGACAGCCACCAGACGGTCGTCGCGACCGTGCAGGATGTCCGCGATTGCCGAGCGGCTTTCCTCGACGAGCGTCTGGACGTCCGGCGGAACCGGCAGCTCGTCCTGCAGCAGCGCCGGGGAAATCAGGGGACGGACGGCGCCGATGCGGGTGTCGTCGATGCGGGTAGTGTCCTGCGTCGAGTCGGCGCGGCCGGCTTCCTGATCGTGCAAAGGGTTGTCCAGGCGGCTCAAGATATTCTCCGTAAAGCGGGTTGCGACATACCAGGCGGCAAACCGGCATTATCGCACTCGCGGCCCGCTCCGGCGCCGCCGCGGCCCGCCTACGCATTCGTCCAGGACGTACACCAGCCGCGCGCCGCGACCTGCTTCACACCGAACAGCGCGCAGCCTCCGTACGGGTCGCTGGCGCCGCCCTGATACAGCGAGCAGTTGCTGCAGGTCTGCCCGGCAGCCCAGGCCGGAAACTTCGACTTGTCGACCTTCGACGCATCCAGCCGGTAGCCGAGCTTCTGCGCGGCGGGGTCGTCTTCGCTGAGTTTCGCTTCGTCGGCGGAAGCCACACGGGATAACGCCAGCGATGACGCCACGCTGGCGCTAAGAATGAGAAAGCTGCGACGCGTTGCTTTCATGACTGGACCCTGTTCGTGGGATGGTTTGATGGAACCTGCTTTCCGTCGGCGCCGTGCACCTTCTTCCATTCTCGCAGCAGAAGGCCGCGCCTGCCACGCGCCTGATCACTGAAGTCAAGACGGAGTCGATTCGCCTCGCTACGCGACGATGGATTACCACGCGCCAACAGGCTGATTTCAGTTAGCTGCCAACGCACAATCGTCACGCGATTTCCATTGACACGCCTCGTGCTTACGCGGAACGATCCTCTTTTATGTCTCTCCTACAGAGAGCTAAAACGCGCGCGGGAACGTCGATGAATTCGCATCAGGGACGCTCGATCGAAGTGGATTTCTTCCGCGGGATCGTGCTGATCGTCATCGTGCTGGACCATATTCCCGGCAGCGTGCTGTCGCATCTGATGCTGCACACGTACGCACTATGCGACTCGGCGGAAGTGTTTGTGTTTCTGGGCGGCTATGCATCGGCGGCTGCCTATACGGCCGTGCTCGAACACCGCGGACCCGGTGCCGCACAGAAGCGCTTTCTCAGACGCTGCTGGGAAATCTATCGCGCGTATCTGCTGACCGCCGTGCTGACGCTCGTGTCAGGCGCCGCGCTCGCGCTCCTGCATCTGAACCGGCCGATGATCGATCTGACTGGCTGGCCGCTCTTTTCCAGCGAACCGCTGCGTGAGTCGCTCGATATCGCACTGCTCAGGCGTCAGCCGTATCTGTCGAGCGTCCTGCCGATGTACGTGATCTTCGCGCTGTGCGTGCCGTTCGCCGTGCCGCTCGCGCGACGCTCGGCGCTTTCCGCAATGACGCTGAGCCTCGCGATCTGGGCTTTAGCGCGGCCGCTAGCCTCGCTTTTCAGCATTGACGACGTCGGCGATTGGGCTTTCAATCCGTTTGCATGGCAACTGATGTTCGTACTCGGTATCCTGTGCCGCGTGCAGCCGGTGGGCGACCGCTTCCATATATCGCGTGCTGCGCGCTGGCTCACGCGGATTGCGGTGGCCGCCGTGCTCGCATTCGCCGTCGTCAGGCTGTTCGTGCTGACGCAGGCCTTGCCGGGTCATCTCAAACAGAATCTTTCGATGGATCGTGTGATCAACTTTCTTGTCATTGCGTGGCTTGCCGCGCGTTTCGTGCACACCGGCAGCATCGCGCGCCTCGCGCGGCGGCTGCCGGCCGTGGTCACGGTCGGACGCACTGGGCTCGTATGTTTCGTGACGGGCACGCTGGTGTCGATGATCGTCGACACCGCGACGCCGCGTGGCCTTCACGGCCTGGAGGGCACGATGGTCGCGCTCGCCGGCGATCTTGTCGCGATCACGGCCGTGCTCGTCATCGCGCGCGGCTGGAACGACTGGAAGGGACAGCAGTCGCGCGCAGCCGTCAACAGTGCCGGCTGCGGATGAGCGCGCGGATCGCTCTACCCCGCGCCGCGCGCGCGATCGTCCTCGTGTTCGTGTGCTCCACACTTCTGCTGACCACTGTCGACGCAACGGCAGCCCCGACCGGGCCGAACCTCGCTGTGCAGTGCACGCAACTCGCCGGCCTGACGGTGCCTGCCGAAGTCATCGGATTGCCGACGCGCGGCGCGCAGATCGACACCGCGGAGATGATCGCGGCGACCGCCCGTAACAACCAGGACGGCGAGTATTGCCGGATCACGGGCAGCATCAAGGCGCTGAAGGTCGGCACGCCGGATATCCGCTTCGATCTGAATCTGCCGCGCCACTGGAACGGCCGCGCGTTGCAGGTGGGCGGCGGTGGGTATAACGGCGTCGTGGTCAGCGGCACGGGGGTGATGCCTTTCTCGCCGAATCGCGCGCCGCTGGCGCAGGGCTACGCCACCTTCGGCGACGACTCCGGCCACGTCGGCAATTCGGCGCTGGCGGTGTTCGGCCTCGTCGACGAAGCCGTCGTCAATTTCGGCTACGCGCATCTGAAGAAGACCCACGACGTCGCGCTCGCACTGATCGAGCACGCGTACGGACGGCGGCCAGAGCGCATGTACTTTGCCGGCGGCTCGACGGGTGGACGTGAAGGCTACACCGTCATGCAGCGCTTCCCGGACGACTACGACGGCGTCATCGCCAACTCGCCCGCGCTGAATTTTTCCGGCGTGCGTCTGCTTGGGGTGAAAGTCGGCCAGACTGAATACGCGACACCGGGCGGCTTCGTGCCGCCTCCGTTACTCCAGCGCGTCTACCAGCGCACGCTTGAAGTGTGCGACAGGCTCGATGGCGCAGCGGACGGCATCGTGAGTGACGTTACCGCATGTCGCCGGCACGAGGCCGAGATCATCGAATCGCTGCGTTGCCCCGTGAGCGATGCGTACATCGCGAACGACGACTGTCTTTCCACTGCGCAACTGGCGACGCTGTCGGTGCTGCGCGACGGACTCTCGCTGCCGTATTCGCTCGCGTGGAATGTGAACCGCTATCGCGGCTACAACGTGTTTCAGGGCACGCAGTTCACCGGCACGCTCGGCCTTGCGCACGATGACAGGCATGGACCGTCTCCGGCGATCATCGCCAACGGCTATCTGTTCTCACAGGGCGACGGCTACGTGAGGTACTTCATCACGCGCGACCCGGCGTTCGATTCGCTGAAGTTCGACGTGCAGCATCCCGGCAATTACCAGCGCCAGGTGGTCGCGCTTTCACAGACCATCGGCGCGATGAGCACCGACCTCTCCCGCTACATCGCGCGCGGCGGCAAGCTGATCACGTTGCACGGGCTCGCCGACGAAGTCATCAGCCCGAACCAGACGATTGCGTATTACGAAGCGCTCGTGGACCGCTTTGGTATCGACAGGGTCGATTCATTCATGCGGCTCTACATGGTGCCGGGATTCCAGCACGGCAGCGGCGTATTCATTCCGTCGACGGATCTGCTCGGCGCGCTCGACAACTGGGTCACGCACGATATTTCTCCGGAGACGCTGACCGCCATCGATATCGCCGCGGCGACCAATGGCCGCTCCCGTCCGCTATGCCGGTATCCGATGTTTCCGCGTTATAGCGGCAAGGGAAATGTGAACCGCGCGAGCAGTTTTGTCTGTGCGGAGCCGTGAATGGCATGTGACGCGCTACCGGTGCGTCGTGCGGCCGGTCAGACGTTGAGCGCTTCAGGTTCCTTGCGCCGGATCGCAATCGCGATCGAACTACCGACGATCAGCACGATCCCGGCCAGCGACAGCATGCTCACCGACTCGCCCCACACGACATAACCGAAAAGCGTCGCCCACACGATGCTCGTGTAGCTGTACGGTGCGAGCGTGCCGGTGTCGGCGTGACGGAACGCCGAGGTCATCAGCAGTTGCCCGGTGCCTGCGGCGACGCCGAGCAGCAGGAGAATGCCGAGGTGAACGGGCGTCGGTGTCTGCCACGCGAAGAAGAGCGAAGCGCCCGTCACCAGCGTGCCGATCAACGTCGAATACAGCACGATCAGGCCCGGCTCATCCGTTGCGCCGACACGCTTGATCTGGATGATAGAGATCGCGCCAAACACCGCGCTTGCCAGCAGAAGCGCCGGGCCGAGGAGACCAGACGCCACGCCTGTCGGCCGCACGACCAGCAGAATGCCGGCGAAGCCGATCACCGCGGCAAGCGCATCGCGACCACGCCATTTTTCGTTGAGCACGAGCGGCGCGAGCACGATGACGAACAACTTCTCGGTGTAGGCAAGCGCAACCGCCTCGCTCAACGGTACATAACGCAGGCCCGCGAAGAAGAGGCCAAGCGCCGCCATCAACACGACCGCACGCTCGATATGTACGCGCCAGTGACGCGAACGCAGCAGGTTGCGCGGCGATCGCGCGCGCAATGCAAGGATGAGCGCCGGCGCGAGGCCGAACAGCATGCGGAAGAAGGTGATCTCGTTCGCCGGGTAGTGGGCCGTGATGGCCTTCGCCAGCGCGTCCACGATGGCGAAGCAGAACATCGACGCGATCATCTGCGCGACGCTGCGGAGGGGAAAATGCGCGGTGCGAGTGGTGGTGGTTGCTACTGGCATCGGACGAAGCTCGTGAGGTGGGTTGGCCGGTAAAGGCGGGGGCGGGACCGAACTTGAATCATCGGTCACCACCTGATCAGACAGGACCCGACCCGTCGTATCGAACACGCGGACCGTGAAGGCATCGATGCGCGTGCGAACGCGCATCGGTCAAGTCGCCGAAGCGAAGACTGCCGGCTCACATCTTGTGCGTCGAAAGAAAGATGCTCGTCTCGGTGCTCGCGATGCCGTCAATCAACCGGATCGCACCCAGCACGCGATCGAAGTTCTCCAGCGAATCCGCCCGCAGTTCCGCGACGAGATCCCAGCGCCCGTTGGTGCTGTGGATCGTCGCGACATTCGGATGCCCGCGTAGCACCTTCAGCACGTCGGCCGCGCGGTTGCCTTCGACGGCGATCGACATCAGCGCGCGAATCCGGTGCGCCTCCGCCGCCGGTTTCAGCCGCACCGTGTAGCCCACGATCACCCCGCTTTCCTCAAGGCGCGTCAGCCGGTTCTGCACCGTCGCACGCGCAACGCGCAAGTGCTTCGCGAGCGTCACGACCGACATGCGCGCGTTGTCGCGCAACAGCGCGATGAGCTGCCTGTCGATGTCATCGAGATTGATCATTTCCTGTTGCCATTTTGTGTTGCCGGTCACGGCGTTTTGCGTTTTTCCGCGTCGCTCAGCGCAACGTCCGCGCCCGCTATGTACAAAACGCCATTTAGCCTTAGCATTTTGACACTTGCACCGGAAAATTTGCGAGGTTTGTCATCTTTTTGTTGGCGAGGTCCGACGGAATAATTCCGTTATCGCTCCCGAGCTGGAGCCCACATCAACAACGGAGGCATGACCATGACCCGCTTTCTCGACGTACCCGCCACCTGTCGACTCGTCGCCGATATCGGTGTGCCGCGATTCCTGAGCGAACTCGCCGACACCATTCGCGCGGACTATCTTCGATGGAGCGATTTCGACAAGTCCCCGCGCGTCGCCTGTCATTCCCAGGTAGGCGTGATCGAATTGATGCCTGTTGCCGACTCGAAGCTGTTCGCCTTCAAATACGTCAACGGGCATCCCATCAACGCGGAGCGGGGCATTCACACGGTGATGGCGTTCGGCGCGCTCGCATCGGTCGATACCGGCTATCCGCTGTTCCTCTCCGAACTCACGTTGACCACCGCCCTGCGCACCGCTGCAACCTCGGCGCTCGTCGCAAGCACCCTTGCTCGCCCCGACTCGCGACGCATGGCGCTGATCGGCAACGGCGCACAAAGCGAATTCCAGGCAATCGCGTTTCACACGCTGCTCGGCATCGATGAGATTCGCGTGTTCGATGTCGATGCGCGCGCAACCGACAAGCTGATCCGCAACCTGTCCGCATGGCCGGCGCTGCGGATCGTTCGCGCATCGTCGACCGCTGAGGCGGTGCGAGGCGCCGATATCGTCACGACGGTCACGGCCGACAAAACCTGCGCGACGATCGTCACGCCCGACATGATCGAGCCCGGCATGCATCTGAACGCCGTGGGCGGCGACTGCCCCGGCAAGACCGAACTGCACGCGGACGTGCTGCGGATGAGCCGCGTGATCGTCGAGTACGAGCCGCAAACCCGCATCGAGGGCGACATCCAGCAGTTGCCCGCCGACTCGCCCGTCGTCGAACTGTGGCGAGTGCTGCGCGGCGAAACGGCCGGCAGGGAGAGCGCCGCTCAGGTCACCGTATTCGACTCGGTCGGTTTTGCGCTCGAGGACTATTCCGCGCTTCGCTATCTGCACGCGCTCGCGCAGGAGCACGACGTCGGCATCGACGTTGCACTGATTCCGCCGGCCGCCGATCCGAAGGATCTCTTCGGCGAACTGGCTACGGCCGCTACCGCGCCAGCACGTGCCGACGCGTTAGCGTTCTCCCGATAGGCACAACAGCCCCACGCCCGTTCCAGCCCCGTACTCCTGCCATCCATCAGAAATTTCATGAGCCTCCTGTCGATTCAGGCGCCGGCCGCCGTAGTCATGATCCGGCCGCATTGCTTCCACCCCAACCCGGAAACAGCCACCGACAACGCATTCCAGCGTTCCGGCGAGATCCGCAGCCACGCCGAAGGGGCATCGCTTGCGGCGGCCGCGCGCGACGAAGTCAGCGCCGCTGCGGCAGCGCTGGAGGCGGCAGGCGTACGCGTTCACGTATTCGACGATTACGGCGAGCACCAGACGCCTGATTCGGTGTTCCCGAACAACTGGTTCTCAACACATCCAGGCGGACACGTCGCGGTCTATCCGATGCATTCGATCAACCGGCGACGCGAACGCAGGACCGACGTGATCGAAATGTTGAAGACCGGGTACCGCGTGCAGGACGTCATCGACTATTCGGGCCTGGAACACGACGATGTGTTTCTGGAAGGCACGGGCGCCATGGTGCTGGATCACATCGCGCGCATCGCGTACACGGCGCGCTCGCGCCGCGCGGACCCAGTGGCGCTCGAACGGTTCTGCACGCATTTCAATTTCGAGCCGCTGTGCTTCGACACGGCCGATCCGGCCGGTCGTGCGGTGTATCACACCAACGTGATGATGAGCGTCGCGACCGAATTTGCGCTTGTCGGTCTCGATCTGATCCAGAACGAGCGTCGACGCGACGAGGTACGAAAACGCCTGCTGGAAAGCGGCCGCGCTGTCATCGCGCTGGACGGTTCGCAGATCGGCAATTTTGCGGGCAATGCACTGGAGCTGTCGGGAAAGGATGGCCGTGTCCTTGCGCTGTCCGAACGGGCTGTGTCCTCGCTGACAGCGCAACAAAAAGCGCTCATCGAGCGCTCGGCGCAGCTGCTGCCGTTGCGCGTGCCCACGATCGAAATGGCCGGAGGATCCGTGCGTTGCATGCTCGCGGGAATCCACCTCGCGCAGCGTTAGAAGCTTGAAGGAAGAAGCAGACGGCGACCGCTTGCGAGCAGTCGCCGCATCTGGCAGCCAGGCATCCAGCAGGATGCGACACCGCCACGGAGCGGTCCTATTGGCACAGTCTGGCACGCGCCCTGGCAATCAACGCCGAGCTCGACACCCCACTGGTCGAACGGGTTGCAAGGATATTTTCACGGCGATCAAGCGGCCGCGACCTCGTCGTGGTATCGAAGCAGGCGCTCCACTTCAAGCCTTGACCCGAGGATGACGGGAACGCGCTGATGGACATGGTCCGGCTGGACTTCCATGATCGGGGTCTCGCCCGTCGTGCTCAACCCGCCGGCCTGTTCGACGATGAACGACATCGGATTGGCCTCATAGGTCAGCCGCAGCCGTCCGGCAAGCTGGGGATTCTTGTTGTCCCGCGGATAGAGGAAAACGCCCCCACGCATCAGGATTCGATGCACCTCCGCGACCATGGATGCAATCCATCGCATGTTGAAATTCGTCTGTCGAGGCCCCGACGCGCCCGCGACACACTCACGGACATAGCGGCGCACAGGCGCTTCCCAGTAGCGCTCGTTGGACATGTTGATCGCAAACTCGCGGGTATTTTCCGGGATCTGGATCTGTGGATGGGTCAGGACGAATGATGCCGATTGCCTGTCGAACGTGAACCCGTCGACGCCGTGCCCCGTGGTCAGCACGAACATCGTCGTCGCACCATAGATCGCATACCCCGCGCAGACCTGCTTCACGCCCGGTTGCAGAAAATGGCGCTCGTCGATTACGGCGCCAGACGCCGGAGCAGCAAGCACGGAAAAGATACTTCCGACAATGCCGTTGATCTCAAGATTGGAGGAGCCGTCGAGCGGATCAAAAAGGAGCAGATAACCGGAGGTATCCGCGGATTGCCCATGCCCGGTCACCTGAACCGACTCGAGCTCTTCCGACGCCAGTCCGCGAAGACAGCTAGCCGACCCGACCGCGTCGATCATGATGTCGTTCGACACGACGTCGAGCTTCTTTTGTGCCTCTCCATGAACGTTCTCCGAATGGGCATTTCCAGATGCGCCGTCGAAGACGCCTCGCTCGACAGCCGTTGCGATGGACGAGCACGCATCGGCAACGGCTTCGATGAGCGTGACGAGCGCCGCCGGGGCTCGCTCATCACGTGCTGCGTTCGCGAAAAACGAGGACAGCGTGATGTGCTCAGTGCTAGCTATGTGGGTCATGTTCGGTCCGCCTGGCAGGAACTACTCGTGATCGGTGGAATCAACGGGGTTGGGGACAACAGCGATGGAATCTCACGCGTCGCATGGCGCGACGCTACCTTGCCCGACTAGCGCGAGGGCTGCATCGGGGCCGGCGCCTCCTGCGGCATAGGGCGCGGGAGGATCCTGCTCGCGCCAGGCGTCGATCACCGGGTCGACCCATTGCCATGCTGCGTCGAGTTCGTCGCCTCGCATGAAAAGTGTGAGTCTGCCCCGGATCACATCGAGCAGGAGCCGCTCGTAGGCATCCCTTCGTCTCGTCGAGAATGCCGAAGAAAATTCGAGATTCAGACTCACCGGCCTGACCGTCATCTCATCACCCGGCGCCTTGGTCATCAGATAGAGTTTCAGGCTTTCGTCCGGCTGCAGCCGGATCACGAGACGGTTACCGTGACTGGCCGTCGTGGACGAGCCGAACACCGAATGCGGCACATCCCTGAAATTGACGACGATCTCGGCGACGCGGCTCTGCAGGCGCTTGCCGGTGTGCAGGTAAAAGGGCACGCCTGCCCAGCGCCAGTTATTCAGCTCCACTTTCAGCGCGACGAATGTCTCCGTCCGGCTATCGGCACCAATGTCCGGCTCGTCCAGATAGCCGGCAACCGGAGCACCATGCATCTCGCCGGCTGTGTACTGACCACGCACGGTCTGCTGCGCCACATCGGCCGCGCTGAGCGGCTTGAGCGAGCGAAGAACCTTGAGCTTCTCGTCGCGCACCGCGTCCGCTTCGAGACTCAGCGGCGGCTCCATTGCGAGTATGCACAGTAGCTGCAGCAGATGATTCTGGACCATGTCCCGCATTGCGCCGGTGCGCTCGTAAAACGCGCCGCGCCCCTCGACGCCCACCTGCTCGGCAATCGTGATCTGGACATCGCGAATCCCGTCGCGGTTCCAGAGACGTTCGAACATGCCATTGCCGAACCGCAGCGCAAACAGGTTCTGTACGGTCTCCTTGCCCAGATAGTGGTCGATCCGGTAGATCTGGTGCTCGCGAAATATCGCGCCGACCTCCCGGTTGATCTGTTGCGCGGAGGGCAAATCATGGCCTAGCGGCTTTTCGAGAACGACCTTCGATGTGGCAGAAACAAGCTCTGCCCGGTTCAGCTCGGCGCATATCGGAACGAACAGTTCCGAAGGCGTGGCAAGGTAGAAGATCTGCGCCCGGCTGTCCTGCCATCGCAATGTTGCAGCGAGCCGTGCGTAGTCCGCTGACACCAGCGCATCCATCTGAACGAATTCAAGGCGCGACGAGAAGGTGGTCCAATGTGCGTCGTCGAAGTCGGTGGCGGACAGGAATTCACGCAAGGCATCCTGTACCTTTGCGAGGTAGCCGCCTCGTTCCAACCCCTCCCGGCCGACGCCAACGATGCGCATGCCGTCCGGGAGCGTTCCCTCCCGGTGGTTCTGATACAGCGCGGGAAGAAGCTTGCGCATGGCAAGGTCTCCCGTGCCGCCAAAGATCACCAATAACTGTGCTTTCATTGATCTGATCCCAACGAGATTCCTGAGTCCGCTGAACGCATCGCACGTTCGTGCCAGCGCAATCCATTACCCGTGATGCACGTGGTCATAGCGCCCTGCCATCGCCGACAGCGCAACCGGCTTGATCTTGTGCGCCTGTCCGGCACTGCCAAATGCCTCGAAGCGGGAACGGCACAGGTCACGGGCCACGCCAAGTGCCTCCGTGAGGAATCGGCGAACGTCGAACTCAGAAGGACGCTGTGCGAGTGAGCGCCGTATTGCTCCGGTCATCGCGAGGCGGATATCCGTATCGATGTTGACCTTGCGTACGCCATGACGAATGCCCTCGCAAATCTCTTCCACCGGAACACCGTACGTTTCCCGGATTTCGCCGCCGAACTCGCGGATGATCTCAAGCCATTCCTGCGGCACCGAACTCGATCCGTGCATGACCAGATGGGTATTGGGCAGGCGGCGATGAATCTCCCTGATCCTGTCGATCGCGAGAATATCGCCCGACGGTTTGCGGGAAAATTTATAGGCGCCGTGCGACGTACCAATCGCAATGGCCAACGCGTCGACCCCGGTACGCTGCACGAAATCGGCGGCCTGCTCGGGGTCGGTCAGCAGCATGTCGTGGGTCAGCACGCCTTCGGCACCGGAGCCGTCCTCCTCACCCGCCATGCCCGATTCGAGCGAACCGAGACATCCGAGCTCACCCTCGACTGACACCCCGACGGCATGCGCCATCTCCACCACGGTCCGCGTCACCTCGACGTTGTAGTCGTAGGTCGCAACGGTTTTCATATCCGGCATGAGTGAACCGTCCATCATCACGCTGCTGAATCCGCTGCGGATCGCGGCCAGGCAAACAGCCGGCGACGCCCCATGGTCCTGATGCATCACGACCGGGATGTCAGGATAAGTCTCGATCGCCGCAACGACGAGGTGCCTCAGAAACGCTTCGCCTGCGTATTTCCGCGCGCCGGCGGAAGCCTGCATGATGACCGGACTATCGCAGTCAGCGGCCGCCTGCATGATCGCCTGAACCTGCTCGAGGTTATTGACGTTGAATGCCGGCACGCCATACGCGTGCTCCGCCGCATGGTCCAGCAACTGCCGCAATGAAATCAGCGCCATGTCGTTTCCAGGAAGTAATGTCGCCGTGCGGCGAACGTCGTTAAATTGATCTCGTGAACGATCACGACATCGTTCTGGCGTCGGCCGTTCTGGCACTATCGCGCGCGACGCGGCTAATCAACGATCCCCTGTTCCAGCTCGAGCGTGCGGCTCACTGCGTCCACGATCGCGTCCACCGTAATACCGAACGCTTCGTACAACGTCTCGGCTGGAGCCGACTCGCCAAAGTGCGACAATCCGACCACCGCGCCGCTCAAGCCGACGTACTTCCGCCAGAAATCGCCAGCTGCCGCTTCAACTGCCACGCGCCGGATCTTTGGCGGCAGAACGGAGACCTGGTACGCAAGCGGTTGGTTATCGAAGGTCGTGGTCGACGGCATCGAAACGACCCGTGCGGCAATGCCCTGATCGGCGAGCGCAGTCTGCGCCTTCAGCGCCAGCTCCACTTCGGAACCTGTCGCGATCAGAACGATCTCCGGCTTGCCGCCGACAGCCTCCGACAGCACATAACCGCCTTGCCGGATTTGTGCCTTCGCCTGGGCGCTGCGGGAAAGCGGCGGCAGATTCTGGCGCGAAAGCAGCAGCGCGGTCGGCGCGTCAGTGGTCTCCAGTGCTGCCGCCCATGCAAATGCCGTTTCGACCGTGTCCGCCGGTCGCCATACGTTCATCCCCGGAATCTGGCGCAGCATCGCCGCATGCTCGACCGGTTGATGGGTGGGCCCATCCTCGCCGAGACCAATCGAATCGTGGGTGAAGACATAGACACATTGCAGGTGCATCAGCGCCGCCATGCGAAGCGCATTCTTCGCGTAGTCGGAAAACACCAGGAAGGTTCCGCCATACGGAAGAAAACCGCCATGGAGGGCAGCACCGTTCATGATCGCGACCATGCCGAATTCACGAACGCCGTAGTGGATGTAGTTTCCACGTCCATTCGTGCTGTTGGGTACGACCGCACGGGAAGCCGGCACCATGGTGAGATTCGACGGCGCCAGGTCTGCCGAGCCGCCCAGAAGTTCAGGCAGTCGACCCACCAGCAGGTCAAGGCATTTCTGCGACGCCTTGCGGGTCGCCATCTTCTGCTCGAACCAGTCACCGCCCTCCAGCAGGCGTTCGATCACTTCGGCGGATCGCTCGCGGCGACTGCCGTGCATACGGGATTCGAAGTAATCGGCCTTTTCCGGAAAGCGGGTGCGATAAGCTTCGAGCAGCGTGCGCCAGGCCAAGTTGCGTTCACGGCCCGCTGCTCGCGCATCCCATGCGCTGCGAACGGGTTCGGGAATCTCGAATGACGCGTGATTCCAGCCAAGATGCGCTCGCGTGGCCGCGATTTCGTCGGCGCCGAGCGGGGCGCCATGCACGTCGTGAGTGCCGGCCCGATTGGGCGAGCCATGTCCGATCACCGTCCTGCAGCAGATCAAGGTCGGCCGGTCACGCTCCGCATGCGCTGCCTCGATCGCCTGCTCGATCGACAGCGGATCATGTCCGTCCACACCTTCGACGACATGCCAGCCATATGCGCGGAACCGCATCGCGGTCTGGTCGGTGAACCAGCCATCGACATGGCCATCTATCGAAATGCCATTGTCGTCATAAAGCGCGATGAGTTTGCCGAGATGCCATGTGCCGGCGAGCGAGCATGCTTCATGCGAGACGCCCTCCATGAGGCAGCCGTCGCCGAGAAACACATAGGTGTGGTGATCGACGATATCGAATCCCGGCTCGTTGAATTCGGTCGCCAGCAACCGTTCAGCCATCGCCATGCCGACGGCATTGGCAAGACCCTGCCCTAACGGGCCGGTGGTCGTCTCGACACCTGGCGTCAAGCCCCGTTCGGGGTGCCCGGGTGTGACCGACTGCCATTTCCGGAATCGCTTCAGATCATCGATCGACAGGTCGTAACCGCTCAGATGCAGCACCGCATAGAGCAGCATCGAACCATGACCGTTTGACAGCACAAAGCGATCCCGGTTAACCCAATCCGGCGCCGCCGGATCATGCTTCAAATACTTGCGCCACAGTACTTCGGCAATATCCGCCATTCCCATCGGCATACCGGGATGTCCGGAATTCGCGGCCTGGACGGCGTCGATAGCCAGAAACCGCACTGCGTTGGCAAGTTCGGTCCGGGTCGGATTAGCATGAGGCATGAATCACCATTATTTCGTATACCTAAATTAATATATTGGAGCCCCGCGCGTTTTTCTCGACGAGGCTCCGGCATCTGGTCTTCGGGTACGGTTACGACGTCAGGCAGCGGGCACCGCCGTGCTGTCCAGCAGATGCGTGATCGATTCGCCCATGCTGCGCAGGATCAGGAAGCAGGAACACGCACCAGCGTCCAGCACGCCAATCGAACGGTCGCCCAGCCGGGCTGCCCGTCCGATACGGGCGCGCAGGTCGCGCGTCGAATTCATCCCGGCTTCAGCGGCAATCACCATCGCACCAATGCATTCCCGGAAGCTCTTACCCTCTTCCAGCGCCGCCTCATACGCCGTACGCGCAGGAACCAGCGTGTCGATCAGTGTCTTGTCGCCGACCTTCGCATCGCCGATCTCCTCTACGGAGGCGATACCGGCAACGAGCGCCCGATAGAAAAGGGACTTGTCGAGCTCGGCGTGGTCCGCAAGCGTGTCACTCATGCCGAGAAAGAAAGTCCCGTAGAGCGGCCCCATCGAACCACCAATCCCTTCCATGAGCGCCGAGGACAGATCACCCAGGGCCACCGGGAGCGACGGTACCGCTCCGTGTGCGGCAAGATGTTCACCACACTGGGTGAAGCCCTTGCTCATGTTGATGCCATGATCGCCATCGCCGATTGCGCCGTCGACTTCGCTCAGATACTGGCGATTCGCATTGATGATGCGAACGAGATCGACGACGACTCCGCCAGCGTCGGCCAATTTAACGGTTTCAGTCATCGTGCGTCTCCCACATTGAGTCCGATGCTTTGACATGGATAAGCGAGGCAGGCGCTCAGTTCATCGTCGAGCTTCGTCAAGGTCAGCGTTACCCCCATCATCTCCAGGGAGGTGAACAGATTGCCGACGAACGAGAACTGGATGTCGATTCCCGCTTCGCGCAGATAGTCGGCGACCTCGCCATACAGAATGTATTGCTCCATCACCGGCGTCGCGCCAAGACCGGACAACAGTACCGATACCTTGTCGCCTCTGGCGAACGGCAGATCCGGCAGCAGCCTGTCGAGCATCAGTCTCGCCATGTCTCGCGCGGGAACAGTAGGCTGGACCAGGATACCGGGCTCTCCATGATGACCGATGCCGACTTCCATTTCGCCATCCTTGATGACGAAGTTGGCCTTGCCGACCGCCGGGATCGTACAGGCGGACAGGCCGATACCGATCGAGCGGGTCGAGTCCACGGCCTTGCGGGCCGCGGCGATCACTTCATCGAGCGTGGCACCCTGGGCCGCCCGCGCGCCGCCGACCTTCCACATCACGATTTCACCGGCAACGCCGCGCCGCTTTTCGATCTCGTCTTTCGGCGCCGATGCGGCATCGTCGTTTGCGACAACCGTGCGCACGCGAATGCCTTCGCGCTCGGCCAGCTTCATCGCCATCTTCACGTTCATATTGTCGCCGGCGTAATTGCCGTAAAGACACGCTACGCCTGCGCCACTATCGGCCGCCTTGAAAGCGTCAAAGAATGATTTCGCAGTCGGCGACGAGAAGATTTCGCCGATGGCCACGGCGTCCACCAGGTTGCGCCCGACATAGCCGATGAAAGCCGGTTCGTGTCCTGATCCCCCGCCGGTCACAATACCCACGCGGTTCTTCTGGCGAGCGTGCGCATGCGATACAACGCGAGGATTCTCCGGTGCGGCGCGCAGCTCCGGGTGTGCCGCGAGGATGCCGCGGAGCATGTCCTCGACAACGAGATCAGGGTTGTTAATGACGCGATTCATACCGTTCCTTTACATCTTGAGTAGTGTTACTGGGCGGTGTAGCCGCCATCAATCACGATGTTCTCGCCGTTGACCATGGCCGCCGCGTCGCTGACCAGATACAGGATCAACGCGGCGATTTCGTCGGGGCGTGCGAATCGCCCTGCAGGAATTTTAGCCTTCATCGCTTCGCCCACCGCACCCGCCCAGGCTTTCCTGCCCAGTTCGGTGTCGACGACCGTGGGCGAAACGGCGTTGACCGTAATGCCGTGCTTTGCCCATTCGAGCGCGAGCACTTTTGTCATACCGACGATTGCCGCCTTACTCGCGCAGTACGCCACATGACGCTCCAGTGCGACAACACTCGCCTGGGAAGCCAGATTCACGATCCGGCCAACACCGCCACGGCCCATCATCTGCTTGCCGACGGCCTGCGCAAGGAGGAACGGCGCTTTGAGGTTGATCGTCATCGTCCGGTCCCAGGCTTCTTCGGACAGTGTTTCCGCGTTATCAAGCAGAGCGACGCCGGCATTGTTGACCAGGATGTCGACAGGGCCTAACGCTTCGGTCACGCGCCGCACCAGGTTATCCGATGCCCCGGCGGCGGTGATATCCGCTGCGATACCCACGTGCCGGCCGGGGCCACCTGGCAGCGTCCGGGCGACGGCCTCGACGGCCGGGTTGATATCGAGCAGTGCGACGCGCGCACCCGCGGCGGCAAGGCACGCGGCAACGGCAAACCCGATACCGCTTGCCGCACCGGTCACGACCGCGATGCGGTCCGTGATATCGAAAGGGGTCGTTGAATTAACCGACATCGCTCCACTCCTTGATTAATTACTCTTGGGAATCTTGTTGAGAATCTCCTGGGCATTTGCCGGCGTGACCTGCGTCCAGGGCACCGCGTAGGACTTCGCAGTACCGTCGTCCCAGGGCATCTTCGCGCCGTATCCCGCCCAGACGTCCGAGCGCGGCTTGTAAGTCGAACCGACGACCGTACGCAGCGCGACGTCTAGCGCGCCTTGCGCCTGCGCCTGCGAGTCCTGGAAGAAGGTTGTCATTTCGCCGCGCTTGACTGCCGCGATACCGTCGACAATTCCGTCAATACCGGCGACCGGGACCTTCTTCGGATCGAGGCCCTTCGATTTCAGGGCCTGGATAGCGCCGAGCGCCATGTCATCGTTCTCCGCAATGATGCCGGTGATCTGCCCCGGATGCGCGGTCAGCCAGTTTTCGACCAGCGCCAGCGACTCGGCACGCGACCAGTTCGCCGTCTTATGCTCGAGCACCTTGACGGTCGGCGTCTTCGACAGCACGTCCTGGATGCCCTTCGAACGATCGATCTGCGCGGACTGACCGATCGGACCCTCGAGGATCACCACATTTCCCTTGCCGCCGATTGCCTTGACGATCGCCTCCGCTTCCATCTGTCCCGCGATCACGTCGTTGCTACCAACATAGGACGTGAGCTTGTCGCCGGACACCAGGGTATTCGATCCGATAACCGGAATGTGTGCCGCGGCGGCTTTCGCCACGGCGGCGGCGCCCGCCGCCTTGTCGATCGGCACGAAAATGATCGCGTCGTATTTCTGCGTGATCATCGTGTCGAACTGGTTGCTCTGGGTGAGCGCGTCGTAGTTGCCGTCGAATACCGTGAGCTGCACCGTGCCGTCCTTGACCGCGGGCTGTGCCTTAAGCGCGTTGGTCCACATCTGCATGAACTCGCCCTTGAGGCCATACACCGCCGCGCCAATACGGATGGGCTTGGCCTGCGCCACGGTACAGGTGAGGCCCATCACTGCGCAGGCCAGCACGGTTTTTTTCCACGAAATCATCGAAGTCTCCTGAATATTTGCAGATTGTTTCTTTTGGGGTTGAGGTTATTGCTTCTTGCGCGAAGCATCGAGCAGGACGGCACCGACGATGATGACGCCCTTCACAACTTGCTGGTAATACGACGACACGCCCAGCAGATTCAGTCCGTTATTGATGACACCGATCAGCAGCGCGCCAACAACGGTTCCGCCGAGCGACCCCGTGCCGCCCGAAAGGCTCGTTCCACCAATCACGACGGCCGCAATCGCATCGAGTTCATATGACATGCCGGCCTGCGGCAAAGCCGATGTCGTGCGCGCGGCGAGGATAATTCCGGCGAGACCGGCGAGCAGCCCGCCGATCACGTAGACGGAAAACATGATCTTTCCGGTCGAGATACCGCTCGTTTTGGCGCTCCTTGCGTTGCCGCCCACTGCATAAACGTAGCGGCCGTAAGTCGTATAGCGCAGGACAAACCAGAACAGCACGACGACGAGCGCGAAAACGATGATCGGCACCGGTATCCCGGCAATCGCACCCGTGCCGATGGTCAGGTATGCGTCTGGCAGGTCGGTCACCGGCATGCCATCGTTATAGATATAGGTCAGTCCCCGCGCCGCGCTCAGCATGCCGAGCGTTGCAACAAACGGAGGAATCGAGAGACGGGCAACGAGCAAGCCGTTGATTGCGCCAACCGCAGCGCCTGTGGCAAGCCCTGCCATCAGTCCGAATGCCGCGCCGTGCGGATGCGGACCGGTCACGAGACTGGCGCTGATGATGCCGGCGAGAGCGAGCGTGGACCCGACCGACAGGTCAATGCCCGCGGTGAGAACGACATAAGTCATCCCCACGGCCAGGATGCCGTTGATCGAGGTCTGCCGCAGGATGTCCGCGATGTTGCCAAGCGTCAGAAAGTACTGGTTCGCAAAAGACAGCACGATGCACAGGACGATGAGCACTGCGACGATGCCGTAGCGCCGGTAGATATCGCGCATATGGGTGGAACGGCTTTGGCTCGCCGGGGCTTTCAGGGAAGTGGTATGAGTATTCATGATGCGAGGTGCAGAAGATCTTCCTGAGTGGTGGTATGGCCGTCGATCACGGTGACCAACTGCCCCGACTTGAAAATGGCGATGCGGTCGCTGACATCCAGAATTTCCTGTGCCTCGGAAGACACCACCATGGCGGCGCCCCCTTTCGATACGAAGTCGTCGAGCAGCTTGTAGACCTCGCGCTTGGCACCTTCATCAATGCCCCGGGTCGGTTCGTCGCACAGCAGGCACGTGGGCTCGGTGGAAAGACAACGCGCGAGTACAACCTTCTGCTGGTTTCCCCCGCTCATCGACGAGACCGGAAGCGACACTGAACTCGTCTTGATCCGCATGCGATCGACCATCGTATCGACGAGGGTCTTCACCTTTCGACGGTTGATCAGAGACAGGCGCGACAGGCGTTTGTACGCGGAGAACGAGATGTTGTCCCGCACGGACGCGGACAGCACGAGGCCCGTCTCCTTGCGGTCCTCCGTTACGAGCGACAGCCCTGCCTGGATGGCCTTGCGGGGATGTCCAGCCGGCAATGCGCGGCCCTTGAGCCTGACTTCACCGCTATCGGGACGGGTCAGCCCATACATGCAGTTGAGGTATTCACTGCGGCCCGCGCCCATCAGTCCGTATATGCCAAGAATTTCTCCCTGGTGAACGGTGAGCGAGATATTGCGGAATTCCGACGCCCGCGAAAGGCCTGTCGACTCCAGTACGGGCGCGCCCACAGGCCTGCGAATCTTGCCGGCCGATTGAAGCTTGCGGCCAACGATCGTGCTCACCAGGCAGGCGCGGTCGATGTCGGCGATACGCCCGCTGTCGACATACCGTCCGTCGCGAAAGACCGTGTAGTCGTCGGCAATCTGGAATATTTCCGAGAGCCGGTGGCTCACGTAGATGATTCCGGTCCCCTGCGCCGTCAGGTTGCGGATCGCGTTGAACAGCACCTCGGTCTCGCGCTCGCCGATCGCTGAAGTCGGCTCGTCCATGATCATCACGTCGCAGTCGCGACTGAATGCCCTGGCGATCTCGACTAGCTGGATCTGCGCGAGGCTCAGCGATGACATTCGCGCCCGCGCGTCGACCGGAAAAGCAAGCCGGTCCAGCAGTTCCTGCGCCTGCCTCGCGAGCGCCGCAAATCTGACCAGCACACCCGCCCTGCGGGGCTCGCGACCGAGATACAGGTTCTCGGCGACGGTCATGCCGGGAATCGGCGAAAGCTCCTGGGTAATGATCGCGATGCGATTGTCGAGCGCTTCGGCCGGCGTCTGGAAATTGACGCTTCGCCCCTTGAAGAGGATTTCTCCAGCATCGCGCTGGGTGATGCCCATGACGACGCCGAGGAAGGTCGATTTGCCGGCGCCATTCCCGCCGCACAGCGCGTGAACACTCCCGCGCCGCAGGCTCAGACGGCCATCCTCGAGCGCCCGAACGCCATTGAATGCCTTCTGTACTCCACTGGCTTCCACAAGAAGGTCGTCCACTTTGTCTCCTAACATTTGCTCGTTGTTGAACATTTGAGCAGTTGGATGACATCGTAGATTCGCGTTTCACACCTGTCAATTACTGCGAACACGTGGTTTACCCCTAATAAAGCCCCACTACCAGATCTGCTGCAGCGTGGCGATGACAGCCGATTGCGTCCGGATCGGTCGTAGAAAAAACGCATACCTGCGGCCTTGACATTCACACGCGCACGAATGAGAATTTGATCAACTATGGACATTTGTTCAATCGTGCATTGAGCAATCCCGGATAACTGGAGTTAAATATGAAGCTGGCAATCGGATGCGATGAAGCCGCATTTGACCTGAAGGAACTGATCAAGCAACATTTGACCGGCAAGGGACTGGACGTCACCGATTTCGGAACACACGGGGCGGAACCGGTTCAATACCCGAACATCGCGTTCGCAGTGGCCGAAAAGGTTGCGCAAGGGGAGTTTGATCGTGCTGTTCTGATGTGCGGAACAGGGATTGGCATGGCAATCGCCGCTAACAAGGTGCACGGCATTCGCGCTGCGCAATGCCACGACACTTACTCGGCAGAGCGCGCGAGCAGGAGCAATGACGCGCAAATCATTACAATTGGCGCTCGCGTTGTCGGCCCTGAACTCGCGAAAGCAATTGTCGACACATGGCTTGGTGCGAGCTTCGATGGCGGTCGCTCCGTCCCGAAGGTGAACCGCATCAAGGAATATGAGGATGGCCACCTGTTACCCCGCAACAACAAGACTGCATGAACTGGCTGACCAGGTCATCAGTCAATAGCCCACCGGCTCAGCGGCAGGCCACGTTATATCCAGCCGAATGGGAATGAGACAAATCATATGACCACCGACGAACTGACTCGTCTGGCGACGCTTTACTATGTCGACGGACTGACGCAGGAAGATCTGTCGAAGCAGTTCTCGCTTTCTCGAGCCAAGATAGGCCGTCTTCTGAAGCGTGCGCAGGAAGAAGGCATCGTTGAAATTCGCGTAAGGCACCATCCACGTGATACGCGGGACCTCGAACGTGAGTTGATCGATCGGTTCGGGATCGAAAAGGCGATCGTGTCCATCAATCACAAGGACCAGGACAAGCAGCGCGAACTGCTTGCCGGCCTGGTCGCCAGTCATCTGGATCGCATTCTCGCGAATGACATGATCGTTGCCGTGGGTATCGGTCGCAATATCAACGCGATCTCGGAGCATGCGATCTCGTCAACGCAGCGCTCTCCGACCTTCGTCTGCGCCATCGGCGGGTTCTACCGGGGCGGCGAGGTCATGAATGCCGACCACATCAGCCGCCGGCTTGCTGCCCGCTTTGGCGGTGGCAGCGAGACGCTTTACGCGCCGGCGCTGGTGGGCGACCCCAACGTCCGTGAGGGTCTGCTTCACAACGACGCGGTCAAACCCACGCTTGACAAGGCACGTAGAGCACACATCGCGCTCGTTGGGGTCGGCGACATCAATGAAGATAGCAACATGGTCCGCACCGGCTGGTTTTCGCCGGACGAGATCGCGGAGCTCCGCAAGTGCGGAGCAGTCGGAGACCTGATGGGCTACCACTTCATCGATATTGCCGGCCGTCCAGTTGTCACTCCCGTTCGCGACAGGGTCATTGGTCTTAGCCTGGAAGACCTGAAGCGCATTCCGAACGTGATTGCGGTAGCCAGCGAAAATACGAAGACAACCGCCGTCCTCGGCGCTTTGCGCACAGGCGCGATCAACACGCTCGCAACAACGGAAGCCATTGCTCAATCGATTGTCAGCCTGGAAGACGCGACACGCAATCAGCCTTCGCCGCAGCATCCGGAACTGGCTACCCGGTAAAAAACCGTCTGCATAGCCCGTGTAGGTGACGCGCAAACCTGTGCAGCACACGGTCCAGGCAGACTACTTCCCGACCTGCTCGAGAACTGCGAGCTTGCCGCCGCGCATACCAACGATCTGCATCATGACGTGGGAATGATTGTGATCGTCCATCGCAAAGGTCCCGCCAAGCATAGATGGCATCTGTGTCGATCGCAGTGCCTGCCGCACCGCGACGGGATCATCCGACTTCGCGCGGCGGATCGCGTCGATCACAAGTTCCGTCGCCTCAAACGCGAAGATCGATCGCTGGGTGGGAGCGAGCCCGTATTTCTCTCGATAAGAAGCCGTGAACGCCTGCACGCCAGACCCGGAAGCCAAGGGTGTAAATACTGAAATCCCTGCGGCCCGATCGAGCCCGCCAGCCGCCACAAACTGGGGCGACAAATTCGCCATCGCCGCCATGAAATCAACGCGACCAGCTATAGGCGTCTCTCCGCCGGTTTGCTCATAAGCACGGAAAAACGCTCCGCTGGACACGCCAAGAAGCGTAACGATGCGATCAGGCTGCAGCGCCTTCAATCGCTCCAGGGAAGGAGCAAGGTCCGTGGTTCCCTTCGCAATGGTCTCGCTGGCCAACGTCTGGATACGCGCGGCCGTCGCAGCCTTTTCCATAGCCACTGCGTTGGCGCGGTTGAAGTCATTGTCATCCGCCAGGATGACAATTCGCTTGACGTCCCGGGCCTTCAGCCACTGCACCATCGCAGTCGCAACATCGCCATCGGATGGGCTGGTTTTGAAAACGTAGTCGTAACCACCGGACCCGGCAGCGTCGACGAATTCCTGGCCGGCCGAAATGTCGATCACAAACGGCACCTTCGCCGCATTCGCTACCGGCATCACGGCACGCGTGACAGGTGTCGCCAGCGCGCCCAGCAGCACAGAAACATGCTGCTGCTCAATGAGTCGCTTCGCCACCGCAGCACCTGTTGCCGGATCGGCGGCGTTATCAGCGTAGAACGCCTCGACCGGTCTGCCGAGTACGCCGCCGGACGCGTTGATGCGCTCTAATGCCAGTTCGATACCGTACTGCTCGCTCTGTCCGCGATCGGCATTTGGGCCGCTCAAGATGGTTGTGACACCGATCCGAATGGGCTCCACCGCAAGTGCCGGGCTAACAGCAATCGCAAATCCCATCGCCAGCAACGCTGACACCCATCTCATACACGACTCCTTTGCTGATCGCTTCACTAGCGATCGCAGCCAAACTACGCGTGGAAAACCCCTGTTACCGGAACGGAAGACGAACGTCGTTATGCGCGCATGTCTATCACCACCTTGCCGAAATGCCGCCCGCCCGCGAGATACTCATAGGCGGACGGAGCCTCACCGAACGGGAAGACTTTGTCGACAGCAGGTTGGATTTTGTTGACGTCGACGAAACGGACGAGCTGTTCGAGCATCGCGCGGCTACCGGCCGTAATGCCGACCAGGCGCTTTGCCCCGCCGATGAGCGCGCCGGGCTCGATCGAGACGCCACCCCCGCCGCTGACCCGGCCGATCACGACAATCGTCCCACCGGGACCGACGGACTTCAGGGAGCGCGCCAACGTGCCCTCGCCACCGACCTCGACCACGACGTCGACCCCGGCACCCTCCGTGAGCCGCAAGACTTCGTCCTGCCATTCGGGCGTAGTCCGATAGTTGATGGTCGCACTCGCGCCCAGCGAGCGTGCACGTTCAAGTTTTTCGTCTTGAGATGAGGTCACGATCGTGAAGACGCCCGCGGCCCTGGCAAGCTGTAGCGCCCAAAGCGAGACACCGCCGGTTCCCAGCAGAAGCACGCTGCCGCCAGGTTTGACTGCGCCGGCGACGAACAACGCATTCCATGCCGTCACGCCTGCGCAAGGCAACATTGCCGCTGTAATGGCGTCGAGACTGCGTGGGGCCAGCACGAAAGCCTCCTCACTGGCCACGTTCTCTTCGGCGAGTGTGCCGTCGAACTGGGCGCCGAAGGACACGGCTGTCTTGCTGGGGGAGAGCGCACCGTCGATCCATCGGGGGTAGTAGCTTGTGATGACGCGATCGCCTGCCTTGAAACGAGTGACCGCTTCCCCGACGGCGATGACTTCGCCGTATCCGTCGACGAGCGGGATGATCGGATAGCTGGGCGGGCTATAGAACTGGCCCCGCGCGAAACTGAGATCACGGTGGTTCAGTGCGGCAGCGTCAACGCGCACCCTGATTTCGCTGGCACCGGGGTCCTGGCTCTGGCGTTCGACACGTTCAAGTCCGGCAATGCCAGCGCCGGCCTGGATTTGATAAGCCTTCACCACACCGCCTCGCAGACTGCGCGGCGAAGTGCGATTGGAAAATCCCCGTTCACCATATGTCGAAGTTTTCATTGCCCATTCTTGCCGCATATGCGGCCAATCAACTGAATGAGGCTAATGTACGGTTCCACCTCTGAACTGATAATCTGTCGACCAGGCGATTCAGTTTTTAACCAGAGCAGGAAATCGCAATGCTCGATCGTATTACGGGAATGCAGGTGTTCTCCCGTGCCGCCACAGCGGGAAGCCTGTCTGCCGCCGCCAGGCAGCTCGGCCTGTCTCCGGCGATGGCGACAAAGCACCTGGATGCAATGGAGCAGCGCCTGGGCGTGCGCCTGTTTCATCGCAGCACCCGCAAGCTCACGCTCACCGAAGCGGGCCAGCAATATCTGGAAACGTGCAACCGGCTCCTCCCTGATCTGGAGGAAGCGGAGGCCCTGATCGCGTCACAGCGGATCGATGCGAGTGGGCTGCTCCGGCTGAATTCCCCCCTTTCGTTCGGTGTTCGCTACGTGGCACCACTCATCCCGGCCTTCAGCAAGCAACACCCTGGGGTCACCGTTGATCTCGGATTGAACGATCGCGTCGTCGATCTCATGGAGGAAGGCTGGGATCTGACGATCCGGGTGGGGCGCCTGAAGGACAACCGCCTCGTCTCCCGCAGGCTGGCCGAAAGCGCCATGATCGTCTGCGCTGCTCCCGGCTACTGGGCGCAGCACGGACGTCCAGCGCTCTGGCCCGATCTGTCCGCTCACAATTGCCTGAGCGTCTCTTTCTCCAGCATCTCGCGGCCCGACGAATGGCGGTTCGGCAAGGACGGCGACAGGCGCGTCGCCGTAAAGGGAACCTTGCGGACCAACAACGGCGATGCCCTCGTCGCGGCTGCCATCGCCGGCCTCGGGGTTCTCTACGAGCCCGAATTCATCGTTGCCGACGCCATCCGGAGAGGTGAACTGGAGCAGGTCACGCTCGACGTCCGCACTGCGGACCTCGGAGGCATACACCTGGTTCGCTCGCCGGATCGTGCACCACCGGCAAAGGTGCGGGTCATGACCGATTTTCTCATCGCCGCGTTCAATCCACGTTCGCCATGGACCATTCAACGAGACATCTGCGCAGACCTCGTCGAATGAACCGGTGAGCGCATCGATCTGGAGGATCTGTGCGCCGGCCTTCAGCTCTGGAAATAAAAAACCCGCGAAGCCTCGTGCTGTCGCGGGTTTTTAGACGCCGTCGGAATCTGTCGGAAGAATGCCTGGTGCCGGGGACCGGACTTGAACCGGCAAGCTGTTAAGCGGCGGATTTTAAGTCCGCTATGTTTACCAATTTCATCACCCCGGCAGCGCGGACGCGATTCTACCATTACCGGTCACCGCCCCGGCCAGACTGCAAGCCCCCAAACGCCGCCCCAGCGTACCCATAGCGTCATCGCAAGGTCACAAACCTTCCAGATAATCCGCTCGACGAAAACGTTTACAACACGGGGCGGAAAATGATTCCTACGATCAAGGATGTCGCGGCGCACGCGGGCTTCTCGATTGCAACGGTCTCGCGCGCGATCAATGCGCCGCACACCGTCAATCCCGTCACGCTCGACAAGGTGCGTCAATCCATCGACGCGCTCCACTTCCGTCCAAGCCCGCTCGGCCGCCAGCTGCGCGGCGAGCGATCACGCCTCATCGGCGTCGTCCTGCCGACGCTCGCGAATCCGGTCTTCGCCGAATGCCTGCAGGGCATCGACGAACTCGCGTCGGCGCAAGGCTACCGCCTGATGCTGATGACGACGCAATACGACGCCGACCGCGAACGCCACGCGATCGAAACGTTGCGCACGCAACGTGTCGAAGGCCTGATCCTGACCGTCGCCGACGCCGATACGCACCCCGCCCTCGACGAACTCGACCGCGACGGTTCGCTCTACGTGCTGATGCACAACGATACGGTGCGCCGTCCGTCAGTATCGGTCGACAACCGGCTCGCCGCGTTCGACGGCGTGCGCATGCTGATCGCCCACGGACACCGCCGCATCCTGATGCTTGCCGGCACGCTCGCGGCGTCGGACCGTGCGCGGCTGCGCCATGTCGGCTACACGCAGGCGATGCAGCAGGCCGGCCTTCAGCCGGCTCCCGCGCTCGAAATCGATTTCAACGCCGACGAACTGGCGCCTTCGGTGCTCGCGCATCTGACGAATGGTCCGACGCGCCCCACTGCCCTCTTCTGCAGTAACGACCTGCTCGCGATGGTCGTGATGCGCGGCCTGCGCCGCGCGCAGGTCGACATGCCGCGCGATATGTCGATTCTCGGTTTCGACGGGCTCGCGGTCGGCGAACTGCTATCGCCGCCGCTGGCAAGCATCTGCGCGCCGAATCGCGAGATCGGCTGCGCGGCCTGGCGAAGACTCACAGGCCGCATCGAAGGCACGTACGAAAGCGGTGCGTCGCTGTCGTTGACCCTGCCGCACACCTTGCGCGACGGCGCGACCATCGCCGCCATCGCAAACGCAAGCGACGTCACCCCCGCACGTGCGCTGCCGCAGGCCGGCCGATGAAATCCAGCACACAACCCACGCTTCATCCATGCGCCTTTACTTTTCCCTTGAAAGGAGACCTGTTGTGATCCGTCGTCCCTTCCTTATCGATTCACTGCTGCGCCGGTTGGCCAGCGTGGCGGGTATTACGCTGGTCGCATCGGCCGCCCTGTTCGCCGCGCCCATTGCTCACGCCGAAGAAACCGCGATCTGCTACAACTGCCCGCCCGAATGGGCCGACTGGGCGAGCCAGATCGCAGCGATCCAGCAAAAGACCGGCATTCGCGTGCCGTACGACAACAAGAACTCGGGCCAGTCGATCGCGCAATTGATGGCCGAACAGAAAAGCCCGGTCGCCGATGTCGTGTATCTGGGCGTCTCGTCGGCCTTCCAGGCGAAGGACAAGGGCGTGATCCAGCCATACAAACCGGCGCACTGGGACGACATCCCCGCGAACCTGAAGGATCCGCAGGGCTACTGGTTCACGATCCATTCGGGCACACTCGGCTTCTTCGTCAACAAGGACGCGCTCGAAGGCAAGCCGGTGCCGCGTTCGTGGGCCGATCTGCTGAAGCCTGAGTACAAGGGCATGATCGGCTACCTGGATCCGTCGAGCGCCTTCGTCGGCTATGCCGGCGCGGTCGCGGTCAACCAGGCGCTCGGCGGCACGCTCGATAACTTCGAGCCGGGCCTCGACTGGTTTCGCAAGCTGAAGGCGAACGCGCCGATCGTGCCGAAGCAGACAGCCTATGCGCGCGTACTGTCCGGCGAGATTCCAATCCTGCTGGACTATGACTTCGACGCGTATCGCGCGAAGTACAAGGATCACGCGAACGTCGAATTCGTGATCCCGAAGGAAGGCACGATCTCGGTACCGTATGTGATGAGCCTCGTAAAGGGCGCGCCGCACGACGCAAATGGCAAGAAGGTACTTGATTTCGTGCTGTCCGACGAAGGCCAGAAGCTGTGGGCGAATGCGTATCTGCGCCCGGTGCGTGCAGGCGCGATGAGCGCCGAGGCGGCTTCGAAATTCCTGCCGGCAAGCGACTACGCTCGCGCGCAGCCGGTCGACTTCGCGAAGATGGCCGAAAAGCAGCCCAGCTTCGGCGAACGCTATCTGCAGATCATGCATTAAGTGAAGGTGCGACCCGCGCGGCATAGACGCATGCACGCCCGGGTCGCATTGCATCCCTGTTCACGCGCTTCCAGAACCCGTCATGCACGACATCACTTTCCCGCTGCGCTGGCGCATCGCGCTGCTCGCGCCCGCGCTCGCGGTCTTCATCGCGTTCTGGCTGCTGCCGATCGTTGCGCTGCTGCAGGTCAGCGCCGATGGCCACGCGTTCGAAACGTACCGCATGCTCCTTATCAACGGCCGCTATATGCGCAGCCTCGGCGCGACGGTCACACTGTCCGCTGCAGTCACGCTGACCACGCTCGTGCTGTCGGTGATTTCGGGTCTGCTGCTCGCGCGTCGTGAATTCGCCGGCAAGCGCACGCTGCTTGCGCTGCTGACGTTCCCGCTTGCGTTCCCGGGCGTGGTCATCGGCTTCATGGTGATCATGCTAGCGGGACGGCAAGGTCTGATCGGCGCGCTCTCGATGAAGCTCACTGGCGACCGCTGGGTCTTTGCCTACTCGATGAGCGGGCTCTTTCTCGGCTACCTGTATTTCTCGATTCCGCGCGTGATCGTGACGGTGATGGCATCCGCGACGAAGCTCGACGCTTCGCTCGAAGAAGCCGCGCGTTCGCTCGGCGCATCGCCCTGGCAGATCATGCGCGATGTCGTTTTTCCTGCGCTGTCGCCAGGCTTGATCGCTGCGGGCGCGGTGTGTTTCGCGACCGCGATGGGCGCGTTCGGTACCGCCTTCACGCTCGCCACCGACATCGACGTGCTGCCGATGACCATCTACACCGAGTTCACGCTCAATGCGAACATGGTGACGGCGGCGGGTCTGTCGATCGTGCTCGGCGTCGTGACGTGGCTGGTGCTGGCGCTGGCGCGCAGTGCGACCGGCGCGGCTGTCGCCGCTACCGCGTGATGCAGGAGGATCGGCACGTCATGAACTCCATCACGCAGAACGCCGCTACAGACCCTACGCCCGCTCAAAGGCGCGTTTCAAAGCTTCCTTCCATGCGCACATGGCTCGCCATCGGGCAATGGCTCGTCACGCTGCTGCTGTGCGCGTTCCTGATCGTGCCCGTCGTGATGTCGATTGTCGCGGGATTGACGGTCAACTATTTTCAGGGCGTCGCGAGCGGTCTGACGCTACGCTGGCTCGCCGAAGTGTGGACGCAATATCACGCGTCGGTGTTTCTGTCGCTCGAAGTCGCTGCGGCGACGCTGGCGATCACGCTGTTGACCGGCGTCCCTGCAGGCTATGCGCTTGCGCGCAGCAAGACGCGTCTGTCGCGTGTCATCGAAGAATTTCTCGTGCTGCCCGTTGCGTTGCCAGGTCTCGCTTCCGCGCTCGCGCTGCTCGTCGTGTACGGCGGATGGACGATGTTTCGCATGAGCGTCGCGTTTATCGTCGTCGGGCATGTCGTGTTTACGCTGCCGTTCATGGTGCGCGCGGTCTCCGCCGTATGCGCGGGCTCCGATCTGCGCACGCTTGAAGAAGGCGCGGCGAGCCTTGGTGCGACGTTCTTTCAGCGCTTCATCACGATCGTATTGCCGAATGCGAAGCCTGGCATCGTCGCGGGCGCGCTCGCGGTGCTCACGCTGTCAATCGGCGAATTCAACCTCACGTGGATGCTGCATACGCCCGACACGAAAACGCTGCCCGTCGGGCTCGCTGACACGTATGCGTCGCTGCGCATCGAAATCGGCAGTGCGTACACCATCCTGTTCTTCCTGATGACGATGCCGCTTCTCATCGCCATGCAATGGCTCGGCGTCGATGCCACGGGGCAACGTCGTACGGCATCGAAACGCCGCGCACAACACCTGCCCTCCCCGCCTGCTACACCGATTCGCCCGGACGACACGCCATGAAACTCGCCTCCGTTCCCATCACGTTGAGCCGTTGCTCAAAGACGTTTCGCGATACACGCGTACTCGAACCGCTCGATCTCTCGATCGAAGCGGGTGAAACGCTCGTGCTGCTCGGGCCGTCCGGCTGCGGCAAGACCACGACGCTGCGCATGATCGCCGGCCTCGAAACGCCGGACGCCGGCGGCCGCGTCCTGTTCGGCGACGAGGACGTGACCGCGCTGCCCATCGAACGACGCCACGTCGGCATGGTGTTCCAGAGCTACGCGCTGTTTCCGAACCTGAACGTGCGCGGCAATATCGGCTACGGCCTGAAAATCCGGCGCGTCGCGGCCCGGACATTGCGCGATCGCGTCGACGAACTGCTCGCGATGATGCGTCTCACCGATCACGCCGACAAACCCATCGACCAGCTCTCAGGCGGCCAGCGCCAGCGCGTCGCACTGGCCCGCGCGCTCGCGTTGCAGCCGCGCGTCCTGCTGCTCGACGAACCGCTCACTGCTCTTGACGCGCGTCTGCGCGACGCATTGCGCAGCGAGATGAACACGCTGCTGCGCGATCTCGGCGTGACGACGGTCTACGTGACGCATGATCAGGCCGAAGCGATGGAACTCGGTGATCGCATCGTCGTGATGAGCGCGGGGCGCATCGAACAGATCGGCACGCCGCGCGACATCTACTACCGGCCCGCTAACAAGGCGGTCGCCGGGTTCGTCGGCACGATCAACCGGCTTGCAGGAGAATGGCGCGACGGCACGCTGACGACGACTGGCGGCGCCGTGCCAACCTCACGCCCGTATGACGCCGGCATGCGCGAACTGTTTTTCCGCCCCGAAGATGCGTACCTCGCCGATCCTGCGCACGCACAGCTACGCGGCACGATCGCAGGCGCGTCGTTCCTCGGCGAACGTACGCGGCTCACGATTCGCGGCGCCGCGCCGGATGCGCTCATCGTCGATGTCGCCGGACGCGTCGAACTGGCACGCGGTACGCCCGTCGGGCTGTCGATCGCGCAGGATGCGCTGATCGCTCTGCCGTGACGATGCGATACTAGTGTTCAATCGTCTGACCCAACACGCAAGGACATTTCCCATGCTCATCGCCCAGATCAGCGACCTGCACATCAAGAACCCGGGCGTGCTCGCTTACCGCCGCGTCGACACGGCGGCCGCGCTCACGCGTTGCATCGCGCGGCTCAACGCGCTGGTCCCACGCCCGGATGCGGTGCTCATGACGGGCGATCTCGTCGATCAGGGCACGGTCGGGCAGTATCGCCATCTGAAGTCGCTACTCGCCACGCTCGACATTCCCTATTACCTGATGCTCGGCAACCACGACGGGCGCGATGAAGTGCGCGAGGTGTTTCCCGAACGGGCAGAACTCTTTGAAGGCGGCGACTTCGTGCAATACGCGCTCGACGTCGGTCCGGTGCGTGTGATCGCGCTCGATTCGCTTCAACCGGGCCAGAGCGCCGGGCAGCTATGCGACGCGCGTCTCACATGGCTCGCCGCGCAACTCGACGCCGCACACGGCAAGCCGGTGATCGTCGCGCTGCATCATCCGCCGTTCGAGTGCGGCATCGGTCACATGGACCGCGTGCGCCTCGATCCGCCCGCCTCCGCGCGTCTCGCGGCGCTGATCGCGCGACATCCGAATGTCGAACGCGTGATCTGCGGCCACGTACATCGCCCGATGTTCGTGCGCTTCGGCGGCACGATTGCATCGGCTGTGCCCGCGCCCGCGCATCAGGTCGCGCTCGACCTGCGTGACGATGCGCCGTCCGCCTTCATGATGGAACCGCCCGCTTTCGCGCTGCATCGCTACGAACCGGCCACTGGCATCGTCACGCATCACGCGTACGTCGATGCCGCCGATGGTCCGTATCCGTTCTATGAGCCGGAGGGCGCGTTGATCGACTGATCGTACAGGGGAGGCCGTGCGCCCCCCGGTGCGAAAGCGCGCCCAGCAAGGTATGGCGCGCTCCGGTATGATCGGCACGCTCAGGGGCGCGGTTCTGATTCGCTGTCCGACCCGCTGCCCGACCCTGTCCGATCCGCGGAATGATGTGCTGTCTGCGCTCATACCGTTCGCCGCTGCGTACTCCCATGTCCACACCTGATCCAGGCGCCACCGCCCCGTCCCCTGCTTCGCTGCGCAGCCTGCTGTTGCTGCTCGCGACGATCGCCGGCGTCGCGGTGGCCAACATTTACTACAACCAGCCGCTGCTCGACGATTTCCGTCAATCGTTTCCGCACAGCGCGTCGTGGATCGGCGCGGTGCCGGCCGTCACGCAGCTCGGCTACGCGGTCGGGATGCTGCTGCTCGCGCCGCTCGGCGACCGTTTCGACCGGCGTCTCCTGATCCTGCTGCAGACCGCTGGCATGTGCGTCTCGCTGCTCGTGGCCGCCACCGCACCGACCCTCGTGGTGCTGATCGTCGCGAGTCTCGCGATCGGTGTGCTCGCAACGATCGCGCAGCAGGCCGTGCCGTTCGCCGCGGAACTCGCGCCGCCGTCCGCTCGTGGACACGCCGTCGGCACCGTGATGAGCGGCCTCCTGCTCGGCATCCTGCTCGCACGGACGGCCGCCGGCTTTATCGCCGAATACCTCGGTTGGCGCGCGGTGTTCTTCGCTTCGATCGTTGCGCTGCTCGGGCTCGCGGTTGTGATCGTGATGCGTCTGCCGCACAGCAAACCCACATCGACGCTTGGCTACGGCAAGCTGCTTGTGTCGATGTGGCATCTGACCGTCGAGCATCGCGGACTGCGCGAAGCATCGCTTACCGGCGCGGCCCTCTTTGCCGCGTTCAGCATCTTCTGGTCAGTGCTATCGCTGCTGCTCGCGGGGCCGCCATTTCATCTGGGACCGCAGGCGGCCGGACTCTTCGGCATCGTCGGCGCGGCGGGCGCGTTGGCCGCGCCGCTTGCCGGCAGATTCTCCGACCGGCGCGGGCCCCGCTCGATCATCTCGCTCGCGATCGGACTGGTCGCGGTATCGTTTGTGATTTTCGCCGTATCGGGTGCGAGCATCGCCGGGCTGGTTGTCGGCGTGATCGTGCTCGATGTCGGCGTGCAGGCTGCGCAGATTTCGAACCAGTCGCGCATCTACGCGTTGAAGCCGGAAGCACGCAGTCGCGTGAATACCGTCTACATGGTGTGCTATTTCATCGGCGGTGCTGCGGGGTCGGCGGTGGGCGCTGTCGCCTGGCACGCGTTCGGATGGATTGGCGTATCCGTTGCAGGGTTACTGTGCGCGGCGCTCGCGGCATGGAATCATGCGCGTGGACGTCCGGCCGCGGTGACAGCTTCCTGAAGCCGCTCCGCACATGCGAGACCGGTGATTGCCAGACGAAAATCAGGCGGGCCCGGTGCCCCGCGTCTGCGCATAGTCGTGCAGCGCGTCGATCACACGATCGAACTCGAACGACTTGTCGTAGAAGTGCCGCACGCCGTATTGCTCGCAGCGCGCGCGATAGGCAGGCAAGGCGTGGTTCGTCAGCACAGCGGCGAAGGTGGTGTAGATCAACCCTTCGCGTTGCAGATAGGCCAGCACTGGTACGCCTGAGCCGTGCTTGAGCTGCAGATCGACGATCACGGCGTCGAACTGCTCGTCGGTAAGTAGTGCGATGGCCTCGTCGGCGGTATCGGCGTACGCGGCCACCTGAAGCGTCCCAGAGGCATCGATTGCTTCGACCAGACTGCGCCGGATCAGTGCCGAATCCTCGATCAGCAGCACGCGTAGCGGCGCGTTGCGGGGTTCGTCGGAAAGGGGTTCGGTTTCGCGGCTCATTGGACTCGTTGCCATTGCGTGTCTTACTCGATCAGGCCGTTCTTGATCGCGTAATACGTCAGATCCGCGTTGTTCGCGAGATGCATTTTCTCCAGCACGCGCGCGCGATAGGTGCTGACCGTCTTGACCGAGAGATGCAGTTCTTCGGCAATATCGGTGGGGATCTGCCCTGCCGCAAGCTTGCAGAAAATCTGGAATTCCCGTTCCGACAGCTGCTCGTGCGGCTGGCCCGCGGTCGGCCTGTCGAGCTTGTTGGCGAGCGTATCGGCCACCGTCTCCGATAAATAACGATGTCCACGCGCCACCGCGCGGATCGCCCGGACAATCTCTTCGGGCTCGCAGTCCTTATTCAGATAACCGTTGGCGCCCGCGCGCAGCAGATTGATCGCGTACTGGCTCTCCGGATAGCCGGAGAGAATCAGCACGCCCTGCTCCGGGCGCACCTGCTTGATGACGCGCAGCGTATCGATGCCGTTCTTGTCGGGCATCGCGATGTCGAGCAACACCACGTCGAAGGCCTGCTCGCGGACGTGACTGATCGCTTCATCGCCGGTGGATGCTTCCGCCGCGACACACATGTCCGGCTCATCGGCGACAAACTGTCTGAATCCGCCTCGTACGATTGCGTGATCGTCCGCTATCAAGACTCGAATCATCGGTTCCCATCCGTGCTGGGGTGGCCTGTCCAGAACACCTGGTGTAGTGGCATAAAACCGCGAACGCACGTCGGAACATCACTCACGCGCGTTCACCGTCTCACACGCCCACACTCATTGCCTGCCTTCGAGCAGGTCCGCCATATCGTCCGCATGCTCTTCCTCGACGGCGAGAATTTCCTCGAATATACGGCGTGTCGTCACGTCCTTGTCGCCGATGTAATTGATGATCTCGCGATACGAATCGATGGCGATGCGCTCGGCGATCAGGTTCTCGCGGATCATGTCCGTGAGGTCCTTACCCACTTTGTACTCCGAATGCGCACGGGCGGCCAGGCCATTGGGCTCAAAATCCGGTTCGCCACCCAGCTGTACGATGCGTGCGGCGAGTGTATCGGCATGACCCTGCTCTTCGTTGGCGTGCTCGAGAAATTCGGCGGCAACGCCTTCCGAATTGATCCCTTTCGCCATGAAGTAGTGGCGCTTGTACCGCAGCACGCAGATGATTTCCGTGGCAAGCGAATCGTTCAGCAGCTTCAGCACCGTTTCGCGATCCGCCGCATAACTTTGCGTGACCGAGCCTTCGGACATATGCTGGCGCGCCTGTTCTCGGATTTTCTTTACATCCATCACAAAAGAGCCCTGCGTCGCGCTGTGCCCGCTAGAGGATTTCGACATTTAGCAACTCCTTGTATTGATCTGATGGCAACCGCGCGCGAGCCGTAAAGCCGGCTCACGCGTGTGTTATAGGCCAATGTCGCTGCTACGTTCGAAACACGCCGAGCAACAGCGTGACGACGAAGACGACCAGAAAAATATAGAACAGAATCTTGGCGATTTCGGCTGCGCCAGCCGCAATGCCGGTAAAACCGAACACGGCGGCGATGATCGCTATGACGAAAAATACGAGTGCATAGTGAAGCATGGCGATTCTCCCTGTGACTGCTGGTCCTTGTTAGAAAAGCGGGCTGTAGAACGGTCTCCTCCGGTTTAAGCCTGGACTGATTCTCATCGTAGAGATGCGCGTCGGCGTTGACACTCCGGTGCACGCCGTTTTTCGTGTGAGAATCCGCTTACACGCGATTACGGGAGCTTTACTTGCGCGCTCCTCTCCTCCGCATGCGCGTTGCAGCTGCATGGGGAGAAGGCGCGACGCGTGGCAACCGCTACACTGATGCGTCAATTCAGGAGCGACCTTGGACACAGCGGCGAGACTCAACGACTGGATACGCAACCGCAGCTGGGCGATTGCGATGACGGTAGCGATCGTCATCACGGTCGGCGGGCTGGTGATTCTCGAAACGGGACGTCAGCGCATCGCGGGCGAATACGAAACCGCGCTCGAAGCGAAAAGCGCGACCGTGCAGCTAGGCGCGCTCGCCGCGCAGCTTGCGCAGCTCACCGCCGACGAAAGCACGTTCCTGCTGACGAAGCGGGAGTTATGGTCGAGCGGCTACTGCACGACCGCCGCGCACATTCGTCAGACCTCACAGCAACTCGACACGTACTTCCGTCGCGAGGCCGATAGCGCGGAGCAGTCGAGCTTCAGCCAGATCGCGCTGCTAATCGAGGCGCGCATGGGCGCGGGCCGCGATGCGCTGCAACATGCGGCGCCCGATGCCGATCTGTCGCACTGCCCGGTCACCGCAGAAGCACGCCCGGTCGATGCGGCACTGGTCGAAAGCACCCTCGCCTTGCTGCGCGACAACGAAGAGCGCCGCGCGCAGCACGCGCTCGATGCAAGCCGCGCCGACCAGCGCATCTCGACGTTCATCGCGGGCGGCCTGTCGGCGCTGAATATCGTGCTGTTCATCCTGCTGTTCCGCAATCTGGGCATCCAGTTCGAACGGCAGGCGCGCGTCCAGCGTCAACTGGTCACGCAGCAGGAAGAACTCGACCAGCTCGTGATCGAGCGCACACGTCAGCTCGAAGCACTCGGCTGGCATTTGCAGGCCGTCAGCGAAAACGAGAAAACCCAGCTCGCGCGCGAACTGCACGACGAACTGGGTGCGATCCTCACGGCGAGCAAGATGGATGTCGCGTGGGCGAACCGCAAGCTGAAGGACAGCGAGCCTGCGATCTCCGAAAAGCTCACACGCGCGCTCGCCAATCTGGATCAGGGTATTGCGCTCAAACGCCGCATCATCGAAGACATGCGGCCGACGGTGCTGGCCAATTTCGGGCTCGTCACCGCGCTGCGCACGCTCGCCGGCGAAGCCGCGCAGCGCAACGGCTGGGTGCTCGACCAGCAGTTGCCCGATGACGATATCAAGCTCGATGAACAGATCGAGATCGCGCTCTTTCGCGTCGCGCAGGAATCGCTGACGAATGCGGCGAAATACGCGAACGCGTCGCGCGTGTCGATCGGCCTGACGGTTTTAGCGGACCAGGTGGCTTTGCATATCGCCGACAACGGCATCGGCATCACGCCGGCCGATCTGAAGCGTACGCATACGCACGGCCTGCTTGGCATGCGCCAGCGGGTCGCCGCGCGCGGTGGGCACTTCGATATCCGGCGCGGCACGGCCGGCGGCACTGACATCCGCGTCACGATGCCAACGGCCATCACGCTCACGCCTGCCGCCGACGCACCGCCGCCCGCCTCGACACCCGACGCTTCGACACCTGGCATCTCCACGTAGGACTCCGCTGACGCGAACACCGGATTGCGCCTACAGGAAAATGGCAAGCGCACCGACAGCGTCGGCCCGCCCCTTTTTTTAACATGCAATCAGACCGGATCGGCTTGCTTTATCGCCCGGTCGGACGATAGATAGCGCGCGTCGAACCACACGACGCGTTTGTCGATGCCACTTCATAAGGGGAACACTCATGACTCGACTGATCGCTTTGCTTCTGCTCGCAGGTTCCGCGATGCTGGCCACCGGCTGCAATACCGTTGCGGGCGCGGGCGAAGACATCTCCAAGGGCGGCAACGCCATTTCGAACTCAGCCGAAAAGGCCAAATGATCCCGCTGCAGGCGCACTCCTTCGGGAGCGCCCAAAGCAAAACGGCGATCCACTTTCGTGGATCGCCGTCGTCCCCTCCCCCTGCCATGCCGCCTGCGTTATTCCTGTTCCGGACACTTACAGACCTACAGACCGGTGAGACTGTCGTTCAGCTCGATTGCGGGCGTGGTCGTGTTGCCACCTTGCGCGACGAGCGTCCGCGTCGTTCCGACGACCCCATCGAGCAATCGCTGTGCCGCAGCCCGTGAACAAGTGGACAACGCAACGAAACACTCGCGATTCAATGTTTTCGCGGGCGTAGAATTTTTCTTCGACAGTTTTGCGGCACTGCACACGCCGCACCGTGTATCGTTCGTCGGCATCCCGACTTTACAAGCGACCCTGCATGTCTTACCGCCATCTGCTCGCCCCGCTCGACCTCGGCTTCACAACGCTGCGTAATCGCGTCGTGATGGGCTCCATGCATACCGGTATGGAGGATCGCTTCTGGAACTACACAAAGCTGGCCGCGTACTTTCGTGAGCGGGCAAAGGGCGGCGTCGGTCTCATCATTACCGGAGGCATCTCACCGAATCGCGAAGGCTGGCTGTTGCCGTTCGGCGGCACGCTCAACTCGGTCTTTGATCTGCACAATCACCGCAAACTGACTGAAGCAGTCCATGTGGAAGGCGGCAAGATCGCGCTGCAGATCCTGCATGCGGGGCGCTACGGTTATCAGCCGTTCGTTGTGTCGGCATCGGCCTTGAAATCGCCGATTTCGAAGTTCAAGCCACGCGCACTCACCGAAGCGGGCATTGCAGGAACGGTCCGCGCGTATGCTCGTTGCGCGCGGCTCGCGCAGCGCGCGGGCTATGACGGCATCGAGATCATGGGCAGCGAAGGCTATCTGCTCAACCAGTTCCTCTGCCCTCGCACCAACCAGCGCACGGACCGCTACGGCGGCAGCATCGAGAACCGCATGCGGTTAGCACGCGAGATCGTCGAGCGCGTGCGCGAAGCCTGTGGTGAACAGTTCATCGTGGTGTACCGGTTGTCGCTGATCGATCTGGTCGAAGGCGGCAATACGTGGGAGGAAACCGTGCAGGTCGCAGAGGCGCTCGAAGCCGCAGGCGTATCGATGTTCAATACCGGCATCGGCTGGCACGAAGCGCGTGTGCCGACCATCGTGACTTCGGTGCCGCGCGCGGCATTCGCGCCTTTGAGCGCACGTCTGAAAGCAGCGGTGCGTGTGCCGGTCATCGTGTCGAACCGGATCAATACGCCTGAAGTGGCAGAAAGTCTGCTCGCCGAAGGCGCAGGTGATCTGGTTTCGATGGCGCGGCCGCTGCTCGCCGATCCCGAATTCGTCGTGAAGACGGCCGAAGGTCGCACGCACGAAATCAACACCTGCATCGCGTGCAATCAGGGGTGCCTCGATCACACGTTCCAGAACCGGCGCGCGACATGTCTTGTGAATCCGCGCGCGGGACGCGAAACCGAACTCGTCTACCGGCCGCTCGCGGCCGCTGAGCGAGCGCGTTCGGTGGCGGTGATCGGCGCGGGTCCGTCAGGTCTGTCGGCGGCGACGGTCGCCGCTTCGCGTGGTCATCGCGTGACGCTGTTCGATGCGGGCGCAACCATCGGCGGCCAGTTCAATCTGGCCATGCGCATTCCCGGCAAGGAAGAATTCGCCGAGACAATCCGCTATTTCCAGAGCCAGCTCGAACGGCATCAGGTTGACGTGCGGCTGGATACTCGTGTCGATGCACCGTTGCTCTCGGCATCGCGCTATGACGACGTGATTCTCGCGACGGGTATCGCGCCACGTCGGCCCGCTATTCCGGGCATCGATGGCGCGAATGTGCTCTCGTACGTCGATGTATTGCGCGGCGCGCCGGTAGGCCACAGCGTCGCGGTGATCGGCGCGGGCGGTATCGGCTTCGACGTCAGTGAGTTTCTGCTGCATCGTACCGGCGAACCGCTGCCGCAGACACGCGACGCGTGGCTCGACGAATGGGGCGTCGATCTTGAGGTAAGCGGACGCGGCGGTTTGAAGCCAGTGGAAGCCACAACACCGCCGCGCGACATCTGGTTGCTGCAGCGCAAGACGGGCAAACCCGGCGCGGGTCTCGGCAAGACGTCTGGCTGGGTGCATCGCGCAACGCTGATCCGCAACGGCGTGCGGATGCTCGATGGCGTGTCGTATCTGGAGATCGGCCCGCGCGGCATCCGCATCGCGCGCAACGGCGAGGAACAGTGGCTGGAGGTCGAGACAATCGTCGTTTGCGCGGGGCAGGAATCGATGCGCGATCTGTACCCCGCTGCGCCGGCCGCCGATGGCCCGCGCTATCACGTGATCGGCGGTGCAGCGCTCGCCACCGAACTCGATGCTAAGCGCGCGATTCGAGAAGGCGCGGAACTCGCCGCGCGGCTTTAGTTTCTGGTTGTTACACATCCGCTAACGAACATCCGCCGCCGACTTCGCGCCATTGCAGCCTGCGAACCCACAGGCTGGTTCAAACAGCCGCACGCCGCCGGGAATCGAACCAGAACGACAGGCCGACGCTCGCGAGAATCACCACGGTCGCAATCACGGTCGAACGCGTTACGGGCTCGCCGAGCAGCAGCGCACCGAGCGCGACCGCGACAACCGGATTCACATACATGCAACTGCTCGCGATGATCGGGCTCGTGTGACGGATCAGATAGCCGTACGCGACGTACGCGGCCATCGTGCCGACCAGCATCAGGTACAGAAACGCGACCACCGGCAGGAAGTGCACGTCGAGCATCCGCTCACCCGACGCCCACGCGACGATCGTCGACATCGCGCCGCCGAGGCCGATCTGCAACGAAGTCGACAGAAACAGGTCGGATGGCAGTTTCAACCGGCCGGCCAGATGCGCGCCGCCCGCCCAGAAAAGCGCGCCGCACAGAATCGCGAGACTGCCGCCCGCGGAACCTGGCGTTGAGTCGCCGTGGCTGAGTATCGCGATACCGACAAGGCCAAGGCCGATCGCGAACCACTCGCCATGGCCGATCTTGCGGCCCGCTATGGCGGCAATAACCGTCGCGAACAGGGGCACCGTGGCCACCATGACGGCGGCCGTGCCGGTGCCGACGGTGCGCATCCCGAAGGCCAGCATCCCGCTCGACAGGCCGACGAGCATCGTGCCCACCAGCCCGGCATGGCGGACTTCCGCAGCGGTCGGCCGGACGGGCTGACGTCGGACCGCGAAGACAAAGAGGCCAATGCCCGCGAACAGGTTCCGGAGGCCCGACAGCAACAGCGGCGGAAACGACCCGAGCGCGACGTGCACAGCCAGGTAGGTCGAGCCCCACACGATATAGACGACGGTCAGCGCGAGCGCGATCCGTCCTTGAGGTGAATGGGGTGCGCGAAACGGGAAAGCGTCAGGAAACTGGAACGACATGCGCTCAACCCGCCCGCACCGTTGAGGGTGCCGCACGCAGACCCGGAAGAACGAGGCGTAGTGACGTGCGCCGCACGGTGGGTGCGGCCAGGTGGGCGAAACAGGACGGCATGGCAGTAGAACAACGAAAAACGTTTGCTTGCGGAAAATGAGGCGATTTCGCGCGGGTTACGCGCGCATCGGCAGCATTATGCAATACCGCAAGCCGTTCTCATTGAAAGCAATCGTAAATTATCGATACGGCAAATGAAAAGGCCGGGCTCACGTGAACCCGGCCTTTCTCACATCGATACCGCAGATACCTGCGGCTAACGCAGAACCCAGAGGTGCCAATCAGTTGGCCATCGCGCCCGAGGCTTCATGCTTCATGCCCGTCGAGCCGCTGTCCTTCTTCATCTTGCTGTGGCTCATTTTGTCTTTCGACATGGAATCCTTGGACATCGAGTCTTTCGACATGGAATCCTTGGACATCGAGTCGTGCGACATTGCGCCGTTGGACATCGCGCCGCTTGCTTCCTGCGCGAATGCCGGTGTGCCGCCAGCGAGGAACATCACTGCCAATGCCGCGATTGCTGCGATTGCGGGTTTTTTCATGGGATCACTCCGTTTTGTTATCTAACGATGAACCGGCCTGTGCCGGGTATTTCCGAAGCTTCTGCCGTCCGGGGTCATGCTTTCGGCATATTTGACCCGCGCGCGTCAGGAGCCTCCGAACCAGTTGTAGCCCTGATTGACCCAGTAGCCGCCAGGGTACGTATTCGTGACGAACATCTCCACGATGTGCTTCGGATTCTTGTAGCCAAGCTTGGTCGGCATACGCAGCTTCATCGGGAAACCGTATTTCGGCGGCAGGCGCTCGCCGTCGTATTCGAACGTGAGCAGCGTCTGCGGATGGAGCGCCGTGGGCATGTCGATGCTTTCGAAGTAGTCGTCCGCGCATTTGAAGCCGACATATTTCGCGGACGTGTCCGCGCCCACGCGTCGCAGGAAATCGCCGAACGGCGTGCCGCCCCAGCGGCCGATCGCGCTCCAGCCTTCCACGCAGATGTGTCGCGTGATCTGCTCGGCGTGCGGCAGTGCGTAGAGTTCAGGCAGCGTCCACGTCCTCTTGCCGGTGATGAGGCCGCTCAGCTGGAGCTTGTAGTCGGAGGCGTCGACTTCGGGCACCTCGTCGATGCCGTAGAACGCGTTGAACGGAAACGGCCGCGTGAGCTGCGCTTCGGTGTAGGTCGGGGCCAGCTGGTTCGGATCGAAGATGAAGGCCTGGGCGCGGTCGTTCAGTCGCGAGACCGCGGTGAGGAACGTGTTCACGGAATCGTTGTCCGTGAGCGAACAGCCGGTGAGCATCGTAAGGCCGCCGAGTGTCAGCAGACGTTTGCCGAAGAGCCGCCGTGACGGCATCGCGAGTTCGCGGCGGGCGTCGATCAGGATCGACTCGCGGTCGAGATTCATCGCGGGTTTGCGTTCTGGTTTCGTGGTCATGGAATTCTCCTAACGGCCGCGCAACATCGCGAGCAGCGAGCGCGGCACCAGCGCGACCATCACGACGTGCACGACGATAAACGCCGCCATCAACGACATCGCGGTGAAGTGGACGATGCGTGCCGTGTCATAGCCGCCCATCACTTCGCGCAGCAACGGGAACTGCACCGACTTCCAGATTGCGAGCCCCGACAGCACGAGCAGGATCAGGTCGCAAATCACAAACAGGTACGCAAATTTCTGCACGGCGTTGTACTGACGCAGATCCGCGTGCGAGAGCTTGCCCGTCAGCGCGGCGACGAAATCGCTCAGGATCGCGCGTGGTGAGAGCGGCAAAAACTTGCGCCAGAAACGTCCGCTCACGAGGTTGAGCGCGAGGTACAGCAGGCCGTTGAACACCAGCAGCCACATCGCGGCGAAATGCCATTGCAGCGCGCCGCCGAGCCAGCCGCCAAGCGTCAGCGACGGCGGGAACATGAAGCCCTTGAAAATCGGCGATGCATCATAGATGCGCCAGCCCGACAGCATCATGATGATTGCCGCAAGCGCGTTGAGCCAGTGGGTGATGCGCACCCAGACCGGATGAATCGCGCCAGCCGCGGGTGCCGGCGGCGGCGCGGTGTTGACGTGAAGACGGGACGTGTTCATCGAACGCTCCTTGGGTTCCGCTATCCAGCTATTCAGCCATTCAGTTGTTCAGCGACGCGTTGTTCGACGGCTCAGCGGCAGGCGGCGAGATCGGCCACCTGCAGCACATCGCCGGTCGTTGCATTCTCAACGAAGGCGACGACACCGAACTGCTCCGCGGATGTGGACGTCGACGCGCCAGCTTTGGCATTGCTATCAAATGCGCTCAACGCGACATCCTGATGAATCCGCGCGTTGCCGGCGACGAGCGGCACCGGTCCGATCCATTGCCGCACGACCCGCTCGTGATGCAGCGTCGCGCCATTGTTTTCGCCCGCTCGCACCTGCGAGGTCAGATCGTTTTCGTAAACTGCCACGTAGGCGTTCAACTTCTCGCTACCTGCAGCGCGCGCCGTGAATCGGGCGTTGACGTCGAGCGCGTCTGCCGTGCCGGATCCACGCGGCGCGAGTTCGATTGCGACGTCGGCCTGCGCGGGCTCGGCTGTGACCTTCTGGACACGGCCCTCGAAACTGTCGCGCTGCGACCAGCTACGCAGTTCGCGTCCCGAGACGAACACTTCGGGCGTGTAGATCGTATGGCCGCCTGCGCGGTCGGCCAGGCTTTGCTGCCGCTCGGTAAAGCGATGTTGCGAAAAGCGGTCCATCCAGCCGAGGCTGTTCCAGTAATCGACGTGCAGTGCGAGCGGCACGACGCTGTCCGGCACGCCACTGCCCTTCCACTGGCCGAGCCAGCGGTCGGCCGGCGGGCAGCTGTTGCAGCCTTCGCTGCTATACAACTCGACGAGTGCGACGCGATGGGCCGGGCTGTGCGCGGTGCACATCGACGTGGCCGCCTGCGCGACACCGCTCGTCGCCAGCGCGACGGCCAGCGCGAAACCGCGAACGGTGCGCGTGTGTCGTACCGGTTCGCGTGGCGTCGATGACCGGTGTGATTGCGTTTGCATGGCAGGCTCCATCTGGAAATCTGCACGTTTGTCGCGGCACGTTCGCGGTTATGACAGCGCGCCTGAATTTTTTTTCGATGTGCGAGCGAGGGGAAAGGCGCGGCCGTCCGGGCGAAAAAGCGGCATGCGCGGCGCCGGAACGGGCTTCTACGAACCTGCCTGCGAGGCAGCCACGCCACTCACGCCGCGTGAGGTCGGGCCACAGCGGGCCATGGAAGATCAGACGGTGGCCAAACGAGGATCGGGCGGATCTCTTCCTCAATGCTAGCGCATCGCCTGGGGACCTGGCGGTCTGGCGCCAGATTTCTTACGAAAAGTTTACCGCGCATCCCACGCGCCGGCGCGATGCGATCAACCGCCCGTCAGGTTCTGAAGACAGCCTGAAACCCGAAGCATCAGACGATTCGACGCTGACAGCCCGACGCTGCTCAATGAACCGTTTTTTTTCGCGACGGGTTGCCAGGCGCCTGAAACCCGGTGTATCGTGTGCGCTGCTAACGCGGGGGTCCTGCGTGGCGCATCGAACGATGGTCGGTGTGCTTCGCGGGTGAGAAATACCCTTTGAACCTGATCTGGATAATGCCAGCGCAGGGAAGCGTACGGATTTCGCCGCCTCACCTGCTTCACGCCACACCGAAATCCGACTCCTTCCGTCTCGTCTCCTGCCTGGCTTCCTCACATTGCTTTGCATAGAACCAGGGTAAGCGCTCTGCACCCACTCTGGTCGACACAGGAGATTCGCATGAACGCCAATCCGAAGTTTCTTTCTGCCGACGCTCACGTCGATGCCGCTGCTGTCGCGCCGCTGCCGAATTCCCGCAAGGTCTACGTGACCGGCTCGCAGCCGGATATCCGTGTACCGATGCGCGAAATCACGCAATCCGACACGCCGGACAGCTTCGGTGGCGAAAAGAATCCGCCGGTCTATGTCTACGACACGTCGGGCCCGTACACCGACCCGGACGCGCAGATCGATATCCGCGCGGGTCTGCCCGCGCTGCGCCAGCGCTGGATCGAAGCACGCGGCGATACGGAAGCGCTCCCGGGTCTCACGAGCGACTACGGCCGCGAACGCGCCGCCGATGCCGCCACCGCCGAGCTGCGCTTCCAGGGACTGCATCGCACGCCGCGTCGCGCGATTGCCGGCAAGAACGTGTCGCAGATGCACTACGCACGTAAGGGCATCATCACGCCGGAGATGGAATACATCGCGATCCGCGAGAACCAGCGCCGCGCCGAGTATCTGGAAAGCCTGCGCACCAGCGGCCCGAACGGCGAAAAGCTCGCCGCGATGATGGGCCGTCAGCATCCGGGCCAGGCGTTCGGCGCAAGCGCGTTCGGTCCGGACGCACTGAAGGCGATCACGCCGGAGTTTGTGCGCGAGGAAGTCGCGCGTGGCCGCGCGATCATCCCGAACAACATCAATCACCCGGAAAGCGAACCGATGATCATCGGCCGCAACTTCCTTGTGAAGGTGAACGCGAACATCGGCAACTCGGCGGTCACGTCTTCGATCGGCGAGGAAGTCGACAAGATGACGTGGGCGATCCGCTGGGGCGGTGACACGGTGATGGATCTGTCGACCGGCAAGCACATTCACGAAACGCGCGAGTGGATCATCCGCAACAGCCCGGTGCCGATCGGCACGGTGCCGATCTATCAGGCGCTGGAGAAGGTCAACGGCCGTGCGGAAGACCTGACGTGGGAAATCTTCCGCGACACGCTCATTGAGCAGGCCGAGCAGGGCGTCGATTACTTCACGATTCACGCGGGCGTGCGTCTGCAATACGTGCCGCTGACGGCGAAGCGCATGACCGGCATCGTGTCGCGCGGCGGCTCGATCATGGCGAAGTGGTGCCTCGCTCACCACAAGGAAAGCTTCCTGTACGAGCATTTCGAAGACATCTGCGAAATCATGAAGGCGTACGACGTCGCGTTCTCGCTCGGCGACGGACTGCGTCCCGGCTCGATCTACGATGCCAACGACGAAGCCCAGCTCGGCGAACTGAAGACGCTCGGCGAACTCACGCAGATCGCGTGGAAGCACGACGTGCAGACGATGATCGAAGGCCCGGGCCACGTGCCGATGCAGCTGATCAAGGAGAACATGGACCTGCAACTGGAATGGTGCGACGAAGCACCCTTCTACACGCTCGGACCGTTGACGACCGACATCGCGCCTGGCTACGACCACATCACATCGGGCATCGGCGCGGCGATGATCGGCTGGTTCGGCACGGCAATGCTCTGCTACGTGACGCCGAAGGAACACCTTGGGCTGCCGAACAAGGACGACGTGAAGACCGGCATCATCACGTACAAGCTCGCCGCGCACGCCGCCGATCTGGCGAAGGGCCACCCGGGCGCGCAGGTACGTGACAATGCGCTGTCGAAGGCGCGCTTCGAGTTCCGCTGGGAAGACCAGTTCAACCTTGGCCTCGATCCGGACAAGGCACGCGAATTCCACGACGAAACGCTGCCGAAGGATTCCGCGAAGGTCGCGCATTTCTGCTCGATGTGCGGACCGCACTTCTGCTCGATGAAGATTACGCAGGACGTGCGCGAATACGCAGCGCAGCAAGGCATCAGCGACGACGAAGCCCTGAAGAAAGGGATGGAAGTGAAGTCGATCGAGTTCATGAAGAAAGGCGCCGAGATCTATCAACGGCAATAACTGCCGGTTGCGCCCGCCGCGGCGCACAGGCAGCAGGTAAGGAAGCCCGCTTCGGCGGGCTTCTTTTTTTGGGCTGACCGGCAACGATACATTTGATTACGAAACCGACAGACGCCTGACAATCGCACACAACTGAAGACGGGTTCGGGCGATATCCTGAAGTCGTGAAGAGCATCAGGAACGCGGAATGCTTCCCCGTTTCATCATCCAATAAGATGGAGTCGTCATCATGAAAACGGTTCAGCGAATGGGCGCGATTGCAGTCCTTGTGACGCTCGTCGCCAGTCTGTCGGCCTGTGACGGGATGAGCCCACGTACGCGAGACACTGCGATCGGCGCAGGTGTCGGTGGCGCAGCGGGTGCGGTGATCGGCGGCAGCGCGCTGTCGACGCTTGGTGGCGCAGCGGTAGGCGGCGTGATCGGGAATCAGGTCGGCAAGTAACTGACGGATCGACGCGTGTGAATGACGCGGCCTTGAAATATGCGGTAACTGCTTTCTAACCCGACGCGCGCGACGGCGGCGTAAGCTCAAAGCATCGCGCCGCCATGCGAGGCGGCGCAGTGGTCGTGCGGCCGCGCGCAGATAGCGTGTGGCGCGTGGTGGCCCGTCAAGGAGTGCGTCATGAAGCCCGTCTCCGCAACCTTCCGCCTTGCCAGTGCCGCCTTGTTGCTGGCACTGACGGGCTGCTATTACCCGTACGGCTATTACCCGTATGGGTACTACGGCTATCCCGCCGTCCCCACCGCCGCGACCCAGCAGGAAGTGCCCGCCGGACAACAGCCCGACCAGAACGGCGTGTACACGCAAGCGGTGCCGCCCGTCCAGCAGAACGCCGCGTCGACAGGTTATGTCCCGCCGCCGGTGCCGCCGGTCTACGCAGTACCGGCCTACTACCCGGCGTATCCTGCGTACCCGGCGTATCCGGCGTATCCGGCTTATTACGGCTACCCGGCATGGTGGGGCCCTTCCGTATCGATCGGCTTCGGATTCTGGGGCGGTAGATGTTGTTACCACGGCGGCTACTATCACGGCGGTGGCGGCTACTACCACGGCGGAGGGTATTACCACGGCGGTGGCGGCTACTACCACGGTGGCGGCCGCGGTCACTAGCATGGCGTTCGCGCGTTCACTGGGTGGCAGTCGAGTCTGACGACGCGCCGAGGCAGGCTACCGGACTTCCCGGTGGTTTTCCGCAGACAAAAATCGCGGCTCCGGTAGTTTCCCGTCTTGACGGCGTCATTCTGGGTTCTATGCTGGCGGTTGCTCCACGAACTATCCGTTTAATTACGCGATCCGGTGTTGCGCTCACGCGCAATGCCGCGTCGGTCCGTCCTGTCTCAAGCGGCGCGGCGTGCAGGCAGTAAATCCGCGTCGACTCCTACAACAACGAAGGAGACGTGATGTTCCACCAGCTACTGACTCCCATCGGCAACGCCCTGTTGCCCTCGTTCATTGTCGCCGCGCTACCGATCATCGTCGTGCTCGTCCTCCTTGGCTGGGCGCGGAGGCCTGCGTGGCAGGCTTCGCTGGCTGGACTCATCATCGGCCTGCTGGTCGCGATCTTTGGCTGGCAGTTCCCGGTGGAACTCGCGTTCGACTCGGTGGCAGCCGGCGCCGTGTTCGCGTGCTGGCCGGTGATGTGGATCGTGTTCGCCGCGATCCTGCTCTACAACATCTCGGTGAAGTCGGGACGCTTCGCCGCGTTTCGCATGTGGATGATCGACAACCTGCCGAACGACCGGCGCATCGTGCTGGTAGTGATCGGCTTTTCATTCGGCGCGCTGCTCGAAGGTATTTCCGGTTTCGGGACGCCGATCGCGATCACGAGTTCGCTGCTGATCCTGCTTGGCTTTCCGACGCTTGAAGCCCTGACGTTCACGCTGATCTTCAACACGGCGCCGGTCGCGTTCGGTGCACTCGGTGTGCCGATCACCGTGCTCGGCGCCGTCACGCACCTGCCCACCGACGCGCTCGCCAAAATGGTCGGCCGGCAGTTGCCGTTTTTCGCGCTGCTGCTGCCGTTCTATGTGATCGGCGTGTATGCGGGCTTTCGCAACATGCTGCGGATCTGGCCGGTGTTGCTGGTCTCAGGCGCAAGCTTCGCGCTCACTCAATTCGTGACGTCGAACTACATCAGCTACAGCCTGACAGACGTGCTGTCGTCACTGGTCTCGCTGATCGTGACGATTGTCTTTCTGCGTGTCTGGAAGCCGGCTGTCGATCCGCAGTTCTCGATCAATGTCGACCGCGCGAGCGAGGCGCGCGGCAAGGTGAGCGGCGTGCAGGGCTGGGTTCCGTGGCTGATCGTGGCGGCGGTGGTGATCATCTGGACGATTGCGAAGGTATTCTTGATCGGCGACATCAAGATTCCGTGGCCGGGTCTCGACAAGGCTGTCTTCATCACGCTGTACAACACGCCGTATGGCGCCGTGTGGGACTTCCAGCCGCTCGCGACCGGCACGGCGATTCTGGTCGCCGCGATTATCACGTCGTTCGTGGTTGGCCTGCCCGCGCGCGAGTTCGGCAGCGCGATCGTCGATACATGGGTGCAGACGCGCATCGCGATTCTGACCGTGGCCACGATCGTCGGTCTTGCGTATCTGATGAACTACTCGGGGTTGAACTACACGCTGGGGCTGGGTGTGGCTTCGGTGGGTGCGTTCTTTCCGCTGGTGTCGGCGTTTCTGGGCTGGGTGGCGGTGTTTTTGTCGGGCAGCGACACGTCCGGCAACGCGCTGTTCGGCAACCTGCAGGTGGTGGCCGCGAACCAGTTGAACCTGAGCCCGGTGCTGATGGCCGCGACCAATTCGTCGGGCGGCGTGATGGGCAAGATGATCTCGCCACAGAATATCGCGACTGGCGTCGCTACGACCGAGCTTAAGGGGAAGGAAGGGGTTGTGTTTGCCAAAACCTTCAAGCACTCAATTTTCCTGACTGTGGTGCTCGGGATTCTTGTCTGGCTGCAGCAGAATGTTTTGACGGGGATGATTCCTCATTAGGGATTCTGTTTTGCCCGGGGCCGGCTTCTTTGCTTCTCGTGAAGGGCATCCGGGCGGGGTGGCGCGGTTTTTTGTTGACCTTTCCTTGTGTTCGTATCGGTCTGTGAGTGCCGCCCGGTGCGGGGCGGCACCCGCGGGCCTGTGATAAATTTTGTGTGTAAGGCATAACATGTAGCTCAAGGAGCATGTATGCCACGCAAACCCAAGACGAGCCCCGAGGCCCAGACAGCGTTGCCGTC